>JAHDWR010000059.1:0-9550 GCA_023382755.1 Dehalococcoidia bacterium | reverse complement strand
CCATGATGTCGAGAGCCATCTCGATGTCGACGTTCGCCTTGATGCTGCCATCGGCGAACCGCTTGAGCGGCTTGGTGACAACACGGAAGCCCTTGCCGATGAACGGCTCGGCGAAACGCTGCGTTTCGAGGCTGACGCCGGGGTCGTCGTGCACCGGCGAATAGGCGATCGCGCGGACGAGCTGGCGCCCATCCGTGAGGAAGTCGAGCAGCTTCTTCCAGTCGATGCGCGACCGGAGCCTGTCGCAGGCCAGCTCGATGTTGGCGGAATCGACGAAGACGCCGACGCGGGCGGGTACCGAACCCGCAGGGCCACCGCCCCCACCTGTGGGAAGGCGTTTCGCGAGTTCTTCCTGTACCCGGACCAGCTGCTCGAGCTGCTTGCCCTGGGCCTCGATTGCCCTGGCCAGGGCCTTCATGTCGCCTGTGGGGGCGGGGGCGGCGGTTGCGGCAACCGTGGCGGTGGCCTCCGGTTCGGTGCGGGGCTTGCGGGCGCGGGCCGGCCGTGGCGGTGGCTCGTCGGCCTTCGGGGCTTCGGGCACGGGTTCTGGCGCCGCCTCTGGGGCGGGTGTGGCGGCCGCGGCCGCAGTCCGGCGGGGAGCCCGCCGCGTAGCAGCCTTTTCGAGAACGGTGGAGATGACCTCTGGTTCCGCCACGGCCTGGGTTTCGGGCTCGGATTCCGTGGTTTCGGTCTCGAGCGGCTTCCGTCGCCCGCGTCCGCCGCGGGTCCCGCGGCGGGTGCGCTTCTTGGCGTCCTCAAGGGCCTCTGCGGAGGGTTCCGGGAGGACTGGTTCTGGTTCGATGGCGGGAGCGGCTGGTGCCTTCTCACGCCGGGGGAAAATGTTTAAGACCATTCGTAGTTGGGGTTACCCACCCATCCTTTGCAAAACACTGATGCGAGCGGCAACGTTCTTCGCGATGCGCTCAATCGCTTTCGCCGATTCGGACTCCGGTGCACCGTACACCACCGGGACGCCTCTGTCGGCACCCTCGCGAACCGCGGGTTCAATAGGGATCGCGCCCAGGAAGTCGATCCCAAGTTCGTCGGCGGCCCGTTCGGCGCCGCCGTGGCCAAAGATGTCGTAACGCGTGCCCGTATCCGGCGCCACGAAGTAGCTGAAGTTTTCGACCATCCCAAACACCGGCACATCCAGCTTTTCGAACATCGCCACCGCCTTCATCGCGTCCTCGACGGAAACATCCTGGGGACTCGAGATGATGACGACTCCCGCGATGGGGGCGTCCTGGGCCATGCTCATCGAGGCGTCGCTCGTCCCGGGCGGCAGGTCGATCAGGAGGTAGTCCAGCTCGCCCCACGGTACGTCGTGGAGCAGCTGGCGCACGGCGCTCCCGATCATCGGACCGCGCCACACCACCGGCGCGCCCTTGGGAAGGAGGAACCCGAGCGAAACCACCTTCACGCCGTACCGTTCAACCGGCCGAAGACCATCGCTGGCGCCAGCCTGGAGGCCGGCCTGGAGGCCAAACATGGTCGGCAGGTTGGGCCCGGTGATGTCGGCGTCGATGAGTCCGACCTGGGCCCCGGTCTTCGCGAGGGCGACCGCGATGTTCGAAGCCAGGGTGGACTTCCCAACGCCGCCCTTGTTACTCGCGATCGCGATGATGTTGCGCACGCCCGGGATCGGTTGCTTGCCCTCGCGCGGGTTGGTGGCCCGTACGTTGGCGCCCCATTCGAGCGCCACGCTCGCCACGCCGGGGACCGCGCCGAGCGCCCCCCGGACATCGGCTTCGATCGTCTCCTTGAGGGGGCATGCGGGAGTGGTGAGTTCGATCGTGAGGCGGACATCGCCGCCATCAATCACCAGGTCCTTGACCATGCCGAGGCGGACGATGCTGGCATGCAGCTCAGGGTCCTGGACACGGTCGAGGGCTGCAAGGACGTCATCGCGTACTGCGGGAGAAGCAGAAGTCATGGAATGCGGAGGCCTTCCTGCCGGCCTGGCGCGGGAGTTTCGGGTTTCGTTGTGGCGGGCTCCCCGCTGGCCGGTGGCGTCATGGGGGAATTCGCGAACGGGGGGTTGCTCGTGCAACCTGGACCAGCCGGTAAAGTGATCGTACCGGTATCCCGGCCACGGGGGCAAACGGTTTACCCACCGTTTCGCCCGGCCGGGGTACGTTGGCATCGGCCCCCGCCGGATCGGTGCTACACTGAACTTACCGTCCGGTAAGCATGAACAGGGAGAATTCATGACAGACATGGTTACTCGCGAGGCGGCGACGACCTCCGCACTCTGCCGCCACCACTGGGTCATCGAGACGCCGAATGGCGCACTCAGTAGCGGGCGCTGCAAGCGCTGCGGCGTCGCCCGCGAATTCCGAAACTCCTCCGAGGAGGCGCTCTGGGATAACGATAGCTTCAGCCTGAACGGCTCGCGCTACCGCGGCCGCCGAGCGCCCTCGAATTCCTGAGCCGTATACCGCACGAACGACGACTGACCGGCCGGCACCAACCGGCCGGTTTCATTTTCAGTGCCGGGCGGCGAGCAGGTACACTCTCAGCGATGGCCCCAAATCTAACCGTCGACATCGCCCCCGGGCAGAAGACCGGGCTGGTGCTGCGCAACCCGGTGATGCCGGCAAGCGGCACCTTCAGCTGGGGCCTTGAATTCGCCAAACACTTCGACATCAGCCGCCTGGGCGCTGTCGTGTCGAAGGGTGTCACCATGGCTCCTCGCGGCGGTAACCCGCAGCCACGCGTCGCCGAGACCCCCGCGGGCATGCTCAACAGCATCGGCCTCCAGAACATCGGCATCCACGACTGCATCACCGAGATGGCCCCGCTGTGGGCCCGCTGGGACGTACCCGTCATCGTCAACATCGCGGGCGACTCCGTCGAGGAGTTCGGCGAAATGGCCCGGATGCTCGACGGCATCCCGGGTATCGCCGGCATCGAACTCAACATTAGCTGCCCGAACGTGGACATCGGAGGCATCGAGATCGGCCAGAACGTGGAAGCCTCCGCTCGCGCGACGCGCGCCGCCGTACGCAACACCGACCTCCCGGTGATAGTGAAGTTGACCCCGAACGTCACCGACCCGGTCGCGCTGGCGCTCGCCTGCGAAGCGGAAGGCGCCGCAGCCATCTGTGCCATCAACACCGTGCTCGGCCTTGCCATCGATACGAAGCTGCGCCGGCCCGTGCTGCCGCGGGCCCGGGGAGGTCTGAGCGGGCCGGCGATCAAGCCCATTGCCCTCCGTATCGTCTACGACGTGGCGAAAGCGGTCCGCGTCCCGGTCATCGGCTGCGGTGGCATCGCTACGGGGGAAGACGCGATCGAGTTCCTCATGGCCGGCGCCACCGCCGTCCAGGTCGGGACGGCCACGTTCGCCAACCCGCGGGCGCTGCTCGATGTCCTGGAAGGCATGGAGGCGTGGATGGCGCGCGAGGGCTGCGTGGATGTGAACGAGCTGATCGGCTGCGCCCTCCCCGAGGGTGCGCGGGCGGGCTGAGCCGTGCGCGCGGCCGTCCTGCGCCGTCCCGCACCCGTGACCGATGCGCCGCTCGAAATCGCCGAACTGCCCGATCCCGCGCCCGGCCCCGGCGAAATCCTGCTGCAGGTTTTCGCCTGCGGAGTCTGTCGCACCGACCTTCAACTTGCCGAGGGAGACCTGAAAGCCCGGACGCTCCCCATCGTCCCCGGCCACCAGGCTGTCGGCACGATTGTGGCCATCGGTGAAGGTGTGACGGGCTGGAGCGCGGGCGACCGGGCGGGTGTCGCATGGCTCGCCTCGGCGTGCGGCACCTGCCGCCAGTGCATGGCCGGCCGGGAAAACCTCTGCGAGGCAGCCAGCTTCACCGGGTGGGACCGCAATGGCGGTTACGCCGAATTGCTGACGGCCAGGGCGGACTTCGCCTTCGCACTTCCGAAAGCCTTCGACGACCTTGCCGTGGCTCCGCTACTTTGCGGAGGAGTGATCGGCTACCGGTCGTTGAAGGTCAGCGGCATCCAGCCGGGTGGCCGGCTCGGACTCTACGGCTTCGGTGCCTCGGCACTGCTGACCATGCAGGTCGCCCGGCACCGGGGGTGCGATGTCTTCGTCGCGACGCGGTCGGCCAGGGAGCAGGAGCGCGCCCGGCAGCTTGGTGCAGCCTGGGCCGGCGGGTACGACGAGGCGCCGCCCGCGCCACTCGATGCCGCGATCACCTTCGCTCCCGCCGGCGATGTCGTGGTCCGCGCGCTTAAGGCCGTGGACCGCGGAGGGACGGTCGCCATCAACGCCATCCACCTCGACCGCGTGCCCGAGTTCTCGTACGACTTGCTCTGGCTCGAACGGTCCATCCGGAGTGTCGCGAACTTCACGCGCGCCGATGCGCGGGAGTTCCTCGAACTCGCCGCCGTCATTCCCATACGCACGGTGGTCGATGAATTCCGCCTGGACCAGGCGAACCTTGCGCTCCAGCGGCTGGCGGCGGGCGAGGTTTCGGGGGCCGCGGTGCTCCGCTGCCGGTAGGCCATCGCCCGTCCCCCCGGTTGGCTGTACGCTTGGGGGACCTCGGGGTGTAGCTCAGCCTGGCAGAGTGCTTGGTTTGGGACCAAGAGGCCCCGCGTTCAAATCGCGGCACCCCGACCAATTCACTTTGCCCCGGCCCACACCCTGCCATACCATGGCGATATTCCTCCACGCCTCTACCCGGACTGCCCCACATGAGTGATGAATTCGGTGTCGACCTCGACGAGGTGTTCAAAGTGATCGATACCGCGGACGTGCTGGTCGTCCGCTTCCACCTGATCGATAAGCGCCTGCTCGTCGACTTCAGGACCAGGGCCGGTGTCCTCCCGCTCATGAAGATCGTGCCCCGTGCGGAGTCGGTTGAAGACCGCTTCCGATCGATCAAGCGCCTGCGCCCCGAGTTCCCGTTGCCCGAGAAGGTCATGTCGTTCCACTGGCCGCGCTCGATGCCCGTGCTGCTCACCAGCGGTGTATGGCAGCACCTGGTCGACCGCGTTTCGGCGCTGGGCGACGACGACACCACCGAGACCTGTGGCCGGACCATGGAAGAACTCGTCGCGATGGAGCGGCGCGAAGTCTTCGGCGCCATCCGCGGGGCCGACCACTACCAGACCATCTGGGAACGCCAGCGGGCATGAGCGCCGTCATCGACCTCCGCAGCGATACGGTTTCGAAACCGTCGGATGCGATGCGCCAGGCCATGGCGACCGCGGAGGTGGGCGACGATGTGTTTGGCGACGACCCTACCGTCCGCGCGCTCGAGCTACGCGCGGCGTCGTTCATGGGGAAGGAAGCCGCGCTGTTTGTGCCCAGCGGCACGATGGCCAATTTGTTGGCCGTCATGACGCACACGCGCCCGGGCGACGAAATCGTCCTCGGTGACCAGTCGCATATCTTCCAGTATGAACTCGGCGGCGCGGCGCGCATCGCGAACGTCCTGACCCATCCCCTGAAGAACAACGACGACGGCTCGATGGACAGTGACGCCGTTGCCGCAGCCATGAGGCAGGAAAACCTCCATTCGCCCGGTAGCACGCTGCTGTGCGTCGAAAACACGCACAACCGCTGCGGGGGCGCTGCGCTGCCGCTCACAGCCATGGACGCGCTGACGTCGGTCGCCCGGGAGCGCAAAGTGGCGGTCCACCTCGACGGCGCGCGCATCTTCAACGCCGCGGCGGCGCTCGATGTGCCGGCTGCGCGGATCGCGCGAGACTGCGACTCCGTGTCGTTCTGCCTGTCGAAAGGCCTCGGGTGTCCGGTTGGCTCGCTGCTCTGTGGGCCGGCCCCGTTCATCGAGCGGGCGCGCCGCAACCGGAAGCTCGTCGGTGGCGGCATGCGCCAGGTGGGCATCCTCGCGGCGGCGGGACTCTACGCGCTCGACCACAACCTCGGGCGGCTCTCCGAAGACCACGCCAACGCCCGCGCCCTCGCAGCCGGTCTGCGTAAGCTCGCCGCCTTCCGCCCCAACGACCCGGAGACGAACATCGTTGTCGTCGACATCCAACAAGGCCGGCTGGCCGACTGGATTTCCGCATTCGAGCAACAGGGCGTGCTCGCGGTTGCCTTCGGGCCGCAACGCATGCGCCTGGTGACCCACCTCAACATCACACGCGACGATGTCGACCGGGCGCTCGCCCGGATCGCGTCGATCGCTGGAGCTGTCCCCATTTGAAACCTGCCGGAATCCTCCCTCTGCTCCTGGCGGCCGGACTGGCCGCCGTTCTTTCGTCGTGCGCCGGAAGCAACGACCGCACGCTCAGCAAGGTCTTCGTCGCTCCACCCTGGACTGGAGACGAGCGCAACGAATACGACCTCCTCGATGAGGCGGGTGACCTGTATGGGAAATGCGTCCTCGAGACGGATGTCGATGCGGAGCCCGGGAAGACGCGTCTGAGCAGGCTCTGCGCCAACGAGCCGCGGTACCGGGACGACGGCACGGTCCTGGTCGACTCGCAGACGCTTGTGCCCTTCGAGGCCGCGCGCGTCCGGACCGACGCCGAAAAGAATACGCGCGTTGCAGCGCTCAGCACGTATGCGCCGCCGATCGTGAAGTTCACCTTCGATGACAAAGGGAAGGTGCGCGAAACCGAACGCGACCTCCCCGAACCTTCGGAGACGAGTCCCGACCCCGGTTACTACGACGACGAGTCGCTGCTGTGGCTCGTCCGCGGGATGGACCTGCGCGAGGGCTACGAAGCGACCTATCAGAATGTGAACGCGGGGACCGGCGGCACGTTTCCCGTCGACCTCAAGGTAGAAGGTCAGGAAACGGTGACGGTGCCCGCCGGCGAGTTCACGGCGTGGAAGATCCGCATCCGGACCGCCTCGGTAACACAGTTCGTCTGGGTGGAGGCATCGGGGTCCCGCCGGCTGGTGAAAGCCAGAATCGAAGGGATCGAAGATGTTATCTATGAGCTGACCGCTTCGAACTGACCTAACCACACCGCCGATGAACACGAGCGGAAAGAAGGCGTATGCTGGCCGGTACGCAGCCTCTTCCGCCCCCGGGGAGGCTCGCTACGGCGGCCACGCTGCGACCTTCCGGAAGTTCTCGACCTTTATGTTGAAGGGGGCTCGAATTTGCTTGACACCGCCTTCCAGCGTCACGAAGATGCTCCAACGTCACTCCGAACCACCACTCACGGACGTAGCATGACATCCGTTTTCGTTATCAGCCGCGAGCCTCGCATGCGTTCCGCCGTTACCGAGTACCTCCGCGAGCGGGGATACGACACGGCTACCGCCTCCAACTACGACAATGCCATGCTTCACCTGGCCGACTATCGCCACGACGCGATCGTCACCGACGTGCAGGGGCTCCCGCGGGGGGAGGAGGGCGCGAACTTCATCCAGTTCAACCAGTGGCTGGCGAGCACCTACCGCATCGCACCCCCGGCCATGGTCTACCTCCTTCACAAAGGCGCGCGCCGGCCGCATTTCCGGATCGAAGGTGCGGTCATCAAGAAGCCGTTCCCCATCGAGGCGCTCGGTGAGGCCCTGCGCGAGCGGATCGGCCACCCCCGCCGGGATGGCCACGACCCGGGCATCGACCTGGACCTGGCCTCCAACACGCTCCGGAGCGGGGATCGCCAGGCACACCTGACGAACATCGAGGCAACCCTCCTGGCCTACCTGATGGAGCACCAGGGCGAGATCCTTCATCCGCGCGACCTCCTGGTGGACGTCTGGCAGTACCACGACGCGGCGGGTGCAAGCACCCTGGTACGCGCCCACGTGAGCAATCTGCGACGCAAACTGCGCGACGTGCTTGGTTCGGCGGAGTACATCCAGACGATCCGCGGCAAGGGCTACCGGTTCACTGCCTGAGCCGCGCGGAGACCACATGAAACTCGGCATCAACATCCGGGTACGACTCGGTCTGGACGGCCGAGGCCTATGGCTCCGACGCGGTGACCCCGCTCGCCTACCTCGCGGCGAAGACGACGCGCATCAAACTCGGAACGGCGATCCTGCAGATCCCGGCCCGGACGCCGGCCATGTGCGCGATGACCATGTCGACGCTGGACGCACTCTCCGGCGGACGCGCGCTCGTGGGGCTCGGGCTCAGTGGGCCGCAAGTGGTGGAAGGTTGGCACGGTGTGCCCTACGGCAAGCCCGCGGCGAGGACCCGCGAGTATGTCGAGATCCTGCGGAAGATCTGGGCTCGCGAGGAGCCAGTGAGCTACAGCGGCCAGGAATACCAGCTGCCGTATTCAGGCCCGGGCGCCACTGGGCTCGGGAAGCCGCTCAAGAGCATCCTCCATGGGCGGCAACTCCCCGTGTACCTCGCCACCATGGGGCCGGTGAACATCCGCACAACCGCGGAGCTCGCCGATGGGTGGCTCCCCATCTGGTTCTCGCCGCAACGCATGCACCTCTTCCGCCCGCACCTGGAAGAGGGGTTCGCGCGGGCCGGCAATGGCAAGTCGTGGAAGGATTTCGACATCGCCGCGGGTTGCACGGTCGCCATCGGGGAGGATGTGAAGGCGCTCCTGGCGATGCAAAAGCCCAACCTCGCCCTCTACCTGGGGGGCATGGGCGCGAAAGAGAAGAATTTCCACAACGACATGGCCATCAAGTATGGCTACGGCGAGGCGGCCGCCCAGATCCAGGAACTCTACCTCGCCGGCCGCAAGGCCGAGGCAGCCGAGGCCGTCCCCGACGAACTCTGCGACGAAATGTCCCTGGTAGGCCCCGTTGCGCGCATCAAGGAGCGCTACCTCGCGTGGGAAGACGCCGGCGTCACCACCATGCTCGTGCAGGCGCGGCAACCCGAAGCGCTGGAACTGATGGCCGACATCGCCGGTACGCGCACGGGTCCGTGATCACATGATCTGCTGATGTCCCGGGCTCGATTCCCACATCGGGGGGAGCTGGTGGTACCCGCCCCCTGCCGTCCAGCCACCATCGACGTAGAGGATGTGCCCGGTAACGAACCGGGCGGCGTCCGAGGCGAGGTAGACCACCGCTCCCTCGAGGTCCTCTGGCTGTCCCATGCGGCCCATCGGCGTGCGGGAGATGGCGTGGTCGCGCGTGGCGGGCGTCGCCTCAAACACCCTGTCCATCAACTCGGTGCCATCGAAGTACGACGGCGCGATGGCGTTTACACGGATGCCTTCACGCGCGTATTCCAGGGCAAGCACGCGGGTGAGCGCGTCCACACCGCCCTTGGCCGCGTGGTACGAGGCGGCCCGGAACTCGCTCCCAACCCGCCCGAGGATCGAGCTGACGTTGATGATGCACCCGCCGGTGGCCTGCCCGATCATCTGTTGGCCCGCCAGGCGGCACCCGTTGATGGTCGAAAGCAAGTCTAGCTCGACGATCGACCGCATCCGCTTGAAACTGCCGAGGTCATGCCGGAGTCCCGAGCGGTCGGTGTAGCCGGCGTTATTGACGAGGATGTCCAGGCGGCCATATTCGGCTACGGTTTCCTCGAAGAGCCTTTCGAACCGGGCCTCGTCGGTGATATCGGCAGCGATCGCCGTCGAGCGACCGCCGAACCCCCGGACCATTTCGGCTGTCTGTTCGATCAGTTCCTGGCGCCTGGCGGTCACGACCACGTCGGCGCCAGCCCGTGCC
>JAHDWR010000058.1 GCA_023382755.1 Dehalococcoidia bacterium | reverse complement strand
TCGAGGTAGAACTCCCCGGGCGCTGCGGGTTTGTCGTCGCTGGCCGCCAGGAACCCCACGGCGATGGCCGCGACGGCGACGGCCGCCACGCCCCCGGCGGCCCACTTCAGCGCAGCGGGCGCCGCCAGCCCCCGGAGCGCGCGCAACGCCCCCCGGCCGTGGCGGTTGCGCCAGCGCCAGTAGTCCGCCGCTTCCTCCCGGGTGGCGAGGCCGAGCTTCCCGAGGATCTCGCTGACGTTCCACTTTGCGCCGTCGAGCGTGATCCCGAGGGTGGCGGCGATCTCACCGTTGGTCTTGCCCTGGACCAGGAGGTCGAGGACGCCGCGCTGGCGTTCGTTCAGTTCGTGCTCGTGAGCTTCGGCCGCCGCGAAGTGTTCGACCTGTGCGCTCGTCATGGAAGCGATAGTCCCACCGCCGCGCGGGATCGTCACTACCCGATAGCTCGTATTGCAAAACTGTAAGGCGGTCGGAACTGGGGGACGGCAACGTGGCACAGGAAAGTTGCGCCCCGTTGGCCGGGCGTTTACGCCGGCCGGGTAGCCTGCGAGGCATGGCCACCTTCACACGGCCGCGAAGTGCCCACGCTCGGCTGCCGGACGACTTCGGCCTGGGCGTTGCCGTGACGGTGGCGGTGGTGGCCCTCCTGGGGCTCGTGCTGCTGGTCTCGCTCAGCCTGCCGTCGCGGGGTCCAGTGGCCGAGCCTCCCGCGCCCGGTGGCGTGGTGGTCGAGACGCCGGCTCAGGCGCCGCCGCCGACGATCCAGTGACCCGGGTGCGCTATTCCTCGTGGTGCCGTGCGCGGCGGGTGACCAGCGAACCCAGCGGGAACGCGACGAGGACGGCGGCAACCCCCACGACACCGGCGAGGACGGTCTCGCGGTCTCCGCGGAGCAATCCCCAGGCGATGAGCAGCGCGCCAACGGCCGCGAGCACCCAGGACAGCCAGCGGCCGAGTGGGAGCGCCGGGCGGGGCATCAGTCCCCTCCGGTGGGCGCCGGTTCCCGTTCCTCGATGGCGTCCCAGTCCTCCTCGCGGAGCGGCTGGAGCTCGCCCTTGCGGTAGGACTCGTAGATGCGGAAGAGCACGTCCTTGTGGGGGCGCACCCGGCCGATGGGGCAGGCGGCCCAGTCCTTTTCGCTTTCGTCGCAGTAGCCCAGGCGGTGCTCGCCGCACTTCGGCTGGAGGTAGCGGCCCAATTCGGGCACGACCTTGTTGACCTCGGAACGCATGAGCGCGGCGACTTTGCGGAACTCCCACTGGGCGCGCGTGCAGAGGCGCAGGTCGCAGATGTGGAGGAGGCTCTGGAAGTTGACCGTGATCTTGAAGTTCGTATTGGTGGCGTTGGGCAACAGGAAGCGCGCGTCCTCGGCGGGGACGCCGGCGGCGACCATCTCCTCGTAGAGTTCCCCGACGCGGTCGAAGAGTTCGTCCATGCGGTCCTGCATGCCGGCCTTGCGGACGGTTTCGGGGACGGTGTAAGGGAACTCGCCCGCCTTGTAGGTGACGTAACGCTGACTCTGTTGTTCGAACGAGATGCCGACTCGATGGCGCACGAACTGGTGGCTGAAGGCCCGGCTGACGCCCGAGATGCCGAATTCGAAGTACACCTGTTCGAGCGGGCTGGCGTGGCCGGTCTTGAGCCGCTCCTCGATGAACTGGCGCATCTGGGCATCGGTGATGCGGTCGTCCTCGATGCGGGCCGCGACCTGCTGTGGGGTGAGCTGGCTGTAGCAGGTGCGGTAGGCCATGTAGAGCGACCGCATCGGGTTTTCGGAGTGGGAGAGGAGGGTGACCTGGATGGCCATTGCGGGACCTCCGGACGTGGTCAGACCAGTATCACACGAACAAATGATCAGGTGGGTGAGCGAAAGGCAACCTGTACGAACGCTTATCGCCTATGTCGATGTCGCGCCCGCGCGCGTCGCCTCGCTGGCGGCGGTGCACAGGCCGTCGAGCACGGGCAGGAAGCGCAGGCCTTTTTCGGTGAGGGAGTAGGTTGCGGCAGGCGGGTAGCCGTGGCTGACCTCGCGGTGGACCATCCCGGCCGCCTGGAGGTCTTTGAGTGCGAGGGCGAGCGCCCGCGCCGTGATGCCGGGGAGCTGGGCTTTCATCTCGTTGTAGCGCGAGGCGCCCCGGCCAACGGCGACGGCAACGAGCATGGGCCACTTCTTCAGGGCGATGGGGAGCACGTCAGTGCCGCCAATCTCCGCGACCGCGGCGACGCAGGCAGCTCCGACCTGGTCGCCGATGGACGTGAGCCGGTAGCAGGGGCGCGCGACCCCCGCTTCGTGCGTGACAACCCCGGATTGTTCGAGCCGGGTGAGCGTATCGGTGAGCGTGTCGCGGCTCGCGGGGAGCGCGCGGGCCAGCTCGGCAAACCGGCGCGGGCCCTCGCGGTGGAGGTACGCGACGATCGGCACCGACCAGCGGTAGTGGAAGAGGCGGATGGCGGGCGCGAGCGACGTGTGCACGGACCTCTTGACGTCCCAGTAGAGCTAGTATACTTTCCCGCCAATATCGCTGCCGGGCAAGCGCTCCCGACGGACTCTACGCGGGACCGAAGTGACAGTCCCGGCGAGCCGGTGGAGGAACATGATGGCAGCACTGTCGTTCAAACCGGAGCTCACCCTTTCGGTCCTGGTGACCGATTGGGATGCAGCCCGCCGCTGGTACTCGGAGAAGCTCGGCTTCCAGGAGATGTACGCCATCGAGGAAGTGGGCTGGGCCGAACTGCAGACGCCGCTGGGCGGAGCGACGATCGGGCTCAACCGGCTTGAAGGCGCCCACCCGGGAGCCGGGTCGGTGACCATCACCTTCGGCGTGCAGGACATCGATGCCACGCGGGCCGAGATGGAAAAGCGCGGTGTGGCGTTCGACGGCCCAACCAACGAGATCCCCGGGATGGTGAAGCTGGCAACGTTCCACGACCCGGATGGGAACTCGCTGATGCTCGCCCAGACGCTGGGGCAGTAGTCGCGCAACCGGCTGTTCCCCACAGGGAATCTAACCCCCCGGTGGGCTACGATTTCCCGATGCTGAAAGACACCAACTGCGGGGAACTTCGACTCGCCGACGCGGGTCGCACCGTCCGGATTGCCGGCTGGGTGCACCGCCGCCGGGACCACGGTGGCCTGATCTTCATCGACCTGCGCGATTCGAGCGGGCTGGTGCAGCTCGTGTTCAACCCCGATAACGCGGCCCTGCACGAGGTGGCCCACCGTGTCCGAAGCGAGTGGGTGCTCCAGGTCGAAGGCGTTGTTGCCGCCCGCGATGCGGCGACAGTGAACCCGAACATGGCGACCGGGGAGGTGGAGATCATCCCGGGCGCCTGCGCGGTGCTGAACGAGGCCCTCACGCCGCCCTTCTACATCAACGAGCCGGCCGACGTCGACGAGCAACTCCGTTTGAAGTACCGCTACCTGGACCTGCGCCGCCCGGAGGTGTCCGAGGTCATCAAGCTGCGGCACGAAGTCGTCTGGTACATCCGCAAGTTCCTGGTGGAACGCGGCTTCTACGAGATCGAGACGCCCACGCTGATCAAGTCGACGCCAGAAGGGGCGCGCGACTTCCTCGTGCCCTCGCGGACGAAGCCGGGACACTTCTTCGCGTTGCCGCAGTCCCCGCAGATCCTGAAGCAGCTGCTGATGTACGGCGGCTTCGAAAAGTACTTCCAGATCGCCCGCTGCTACCGCGACGAGGATACGCGGGCGAACCGCGTGGCCGAGCACACCCAGCTCGACCTGGAGATGAGCTTCGTCGAAGAGGCGGATGTGATGGCGCTCATCGAAGAGCTGTACGCGGGCATCGCGCGGACCTTCGGCAAGGGGAGAATCGCTCAGACGCCGTTCCCGCGAATGGACTACGAAGACTGCATGGACCGCTACGGCATCGACCGGCCAGACCTCCGATACGGACTCGAGTTCGTCAACATCGCCGAGCCACTCAAAGCCTCGGGGTTCCAGGTGTTCGCGGGCGCCCTGCAGAGCGGCGGCAAGGTGAAGGCCATTCGGGTGCCGGGCAAGGCCGACATGACGCGCCGCGAGATCGACGAGCTGACCGAGATCGCGAAGGGCGGCGGGGCGAGAGGCCTGGCCTACATCGGCTTCGCCGGGGCCGAACTGCGCTCGCCGATCGCGAAGTTCCTGAGCGAGGACGAGATCGCGGGCATCCGCCGGCTAACCGGCGCGGAAGACGGCGACATGGTGTTCATCGTTGCCGACCAGCCCGAAGTGGTGGCGCGGTCGCTGCACGCGGTGCGCGACACGCTGGGCGACCGGCTCGGGCTGAAAGACGAGGGCGTGCTGGCGTTCGCGTGGGTCGAAGGGTTCCCGCTGCTGGAATGGCGGCCCGACGAGGAACGCTGGGACGCGACCCACAACCCGTTCAGCGGCTTCAAGGAGGAGCATCGGGAGCTGCTTGATACCGACCCGGGCAAGGTAGTCGCGAAGCAATACGACCTGGTCCTGAACGGCTCCGAGGTGGGCGGCGGGTCGGTGCGCATCAACAACCGGGCCGACCAGGTGAAGGTGCTCTCGCTGATGGGTTACACCGAACAGGAGATGCAGGAGCGCTTCGGGGTGGTGCTGGACGCGCTCGAGTATGGAGCGCCGCCCGAGGGTGGCGTGGGCATGGGCATCGACCGGCTGATCATGTCGCTCATCGGCAGCGAGAACATCCGCGACGTGATCGCGTTCCCGAAGGCATCATCGGGAAGCGACCCGCTGATGGGCGCGCCGGCGCCGGTGGACAAAGCCCAGCTGGATGAGCTCGGCCTGCGCCTGATCGAGGACCCCGCGCGCGGAACCTGAGCCGGGCGAGCGGTTGCGCGGTGTAACGGCGATGTAAAGCCGGGTTTTCGCGCGTCTGTGCCTTCCAATGTGCGCGGCAGGGGTTCCCGTGTACCCTTTGACGCACTCCCGGTCCGGCCGGGGACGAATCGTCCCCAGGCCTGGCGGGCGTATTGCAGAAAGACTTTCCGGGATTGAATGCCGATGTCGAACCGCATGCTGACTCTCATGATGGGGGTCGTCGCCTTCCTGATCCTGGCCGTGGGCGTGGTGTTCGTGATTGCGCTCGCGGGCGGCGGCGATGACGACGACGGGTCTCCGGCAAGCCCCTCCAACGGCGACGACGGTGGCAGCCCCCGAAGTTCGGGCAACGGCATCTGCAGCGGCAAGTCGCTCATCGTGCCCGGCAACGACCCGAATACCGTGCTCGACCCGATCCAGGTCGGCGATGTCTCGACCAGCGAGTACGTGGTCGAGATCTTCGGCGGGCTGGTGACCCTCGATACCGAGCTGAAAGTGCAGCCGGACATTGCCCAGAGCTGGGAAGTCTCGAACGGCGGGAAGACGTACACCTTCAAGCTGCGCGATGACGTCGTGTTCCACACCGGCAACACGCGCCGCGTGACCGCCGAGGACGTGAAATACAGCATCGAGCGGGCGGCCGACCCGGTGAACGCCTCGCCGACGGTGCGCGCCTACCTGGGCAACATCGTGGGTGTCCGCGACCGCTACGAGAACAAGGCATCGAGCGTCAGCGGCGTCAAGGTCATCGACGAGCGGACCCTGCAGATCGACCTGATCGAGCCCTCCGACTTCTTCCTTTCGGAATTGACCTACCCCGTGGCATTCGTGGTCGACCGCGAGCAGATTGAATCGAACCCGCGGAACTGGACGCAGAAGCCGAACGGTACCGGCCCCTTCCGGCTGGCCGAGTTCAAACCTGCCGAGCGCATCCGGATCGTGAAGAACGACCGCTACCACCTCGGCGCCCCGAAGCTGGACGAAGTGATCTTCGAGCTCGGCGGCGGCTCGTTGCTGACGCGCTACGAGAACGACGAAATCCACATTGGCGGCTTCCCGGCGTCGCTCCTCGACTCCGTGAAGGACGGTTCGAACAAGCTCGCCGAAGACTACCGCGCGGTGCCGAACATGGCCGTGTTCTACTTCACGCTGAACCCGCAGCAGGCGCCGTTCGATGACCCGAAGGTGCGGCAGGCGTTCGCGATGACGCTCGACCGCGAGACCATCAACTCCGTGCTCCTGTACGACGCCTACCGCGTCGCCGACGGGTTCCTCCCGCCCGACATGCCCGGATACAGCGAGTCCGTGCGGAGTTACGAATACAACGTGGAGAAGGCCAGGCAGTTGCTTGCGGAATCGAAGTACGCCGGCAACCTCCCGCGCGTGGTGTTGACGTTCAGCGGCAGCGGCGCGGCGCCGGGAGACCTGCTCGTGGCGATCCAGCAGGGCTGGCAGGATGCCCTGGGCGTGAATGTCGAACTCCAGGCGATCGATACGTCCGCGTTCCTGCGCGAGCAGCGCCGGGGCACGTTCCAGATGCACTCCGACGGATGGTCCGCCGACTACCCGGACCCGGAAGACTTCCTGGGCAAGCTCTTCGCCAGCGACAGCACGCTGAACTACACGAAGTACAAGAACGACGAGGTGGACAAGCTGCTCCTGGCCGCCCGGACGGAAACAGATCGCACGAAGCGATACCAGATGTACGCGGAGGCCGAGCAGCTCATTATGGATGACGCCGTCGTCATCCCGACGTTCTGGCCAGTGGACCACGTGGTGGTGAAGCCCTGCGTGCAGGGCTACCCGGATGTCTCGATGACCGTGCCGAAGTACCGCTTCGTGGAAATCAAGGCAGAATAAGCGGCGATGGGCCCGGGGCTGCTTGGCTACACGATTCGCCGGTTGCTCTGGGCCGTCCCCGTCCTCTTCGTCATTTCGGTCGTCGTGTTCTACATGATGCGCCTCGCTCCGGGCGACCCGGTCGATGCGATCCTGGGCCAGCGCTACCAGGAGGAGCAGGCTGCCCTGCTCCGCGAGAAGTACGGGTACGACGAGCCCATCCACGTGCAGTACTTCAAGTACATGCAGAACCTTGCCAAAGGCGACCTCGGCGTCTCGACCCGGCACCAGCAGTTCACCGTCAGCGAGATCATCATCCCGAAGATCTGGGTATCGGCACGGCTGGGCATCATCGCGCTGGTCATCTCGTTCACGCTGGGGATCATGGCCGGGATCTATGCAGCCCTTGCCCGGGGGACGTTTCTCGACCCGCTGACCATCTCGTTCTGGCTGGCGATCGACGCGATCCCGGTGTTCGTGGCGGCGCCGGCCTTGATGTGGCTGTTCGCGCTGAAGCTCGACCTGGTAGGGCTGGGCTGGCGGGGATTCGGGAGCGCGAACATCATCCTGCCGATCATCGTGCTTTCGTTGCCCGGGACGGCGGGCGTGGCGCGCTTCGTGCGCGCTTCGGTGCTTGGCGTGCTCCAGGAAGACTATGTGCGCACGGCTCGCGCGAAAGGGCTGAAGGAGCGGACGGTGGTGTTCACCCACATCGCCCGGAACGCGCTGTTGCCGCTGATCACCGTCATCGGGCTCTCTCTGCCGGGCGTGGCCGGCGGCTCGCTCATCGTCGAGCAGTTGTTCGGGATCCCGGGGATCGGACGCGAAGGGTTCGATGCCGTGCTGGCGCCCGACTTCGACGTCATCCTGGCGCTGGTGCTGTTCGGGTCGTTCTTGTTCGTGATCGCGAACATCCTGATCGACCTGCTGTATGCGGTGATCGACCCGCGCATCCGCCTTGGCGCGGCGCGAGGTTAGCCGGATGAGTGTGGCCGTGGCCCAGGAGCCAGTGCTGACCGAGGGCGTTTCGCTGTCGCCGCGGCGGAGGATGCTGAAGGAGCTGGTGCGCAAGAAGATCGCGATGATCGCCATCGCCTATCTCGCGATCTTCTACTTCTGTGGAGTCTTCGCCCCCCTGGTTGCCCCGCAGGACCCCTACAAGCAGAACCTGAGTGCCGAAGCGCGGCTGCAGGGCCCCTCGGCGGAGCACTGGCTGGGGACCGACCGGCTGGGGCGGGACATCGCCAGCCGGATTGTGTATTCGGCCCGCACCACCGTTGCCTTCACGGTCGTGGTGCTCATCAGCGGCAGCCTGTTCCTGGGGCTGGGCCTGGGGCTGTTGGCCGGCTACCGGGGCGGTTGGGTCGACACGCTGATCATGCGCGTCGGCGAGGTGATGGGCGGGCTCCCGACCCTGTTGCTGATGCTCGCGATCACCGCGGCGTTCCGGACGCGGCTCAACGACATGTCATTCTGGCTGGAGGACCACACCTGGCTGGGCGATGACGCGCGGACGGTGACGAAGTTCGGGATCATCGTGTTCGCCACGGTGCCTTTCGCCTGGATCGGGAGCACACGCATCGTGCGCAGCCAGGCCCTGGCGATCCGCGAAGAGACGTATGTTGCCGCCGCCGAGGCGATGGGAGCATCGACCTGGCGGGTCATCACCCGGCACGTGCTCCCGGGTGTGATGCCGTTGTTCATCGTCGGCGTATCGGCCGGTATGGCCGGTACGGCGGGGGCCGAGGTCACCCTGAGCTTCCTCGGGCTCGGGATCGACCCGCCGACCGCGAGTTTCGGGAGCCTCATCTCCGATGGCGCGGGCCCGCAGACACTCGAGCGATTCCCCCACCTGCTGCTGGCGCCGGCCATCCCGTTGGCGCTCTTCTTCTTCGCGTGGAACCTGCTGGGCGATGCCCTCGTGGACCTGCTCTCACCGCGTTCCCACGGGCTCCGCTAGGCGGCGGCGTCATGTGGCTCACACAGCTGGCGAGGCTGGCCCGATCGGGTCTGATATACTCGAACCGGAGGCAGTGATCGCCCTGTGAAGGTAACTCTTGAACGGCTCCCCGAGAGCCGCGTTCAGTTGCAAATTGAAATCGATGACGAGCGTCTCGAAAAGTCGCTCGATTCCGCGTACAAGCGGATCGCGCAGAAGAACCGCTTCCCCGGTTTCCGGCCCGGCAAGGCGCCGCGACCCATCGTCGAGCGCGCGGTTGGCCGCGAGGGGCTCATCCGGGAAGCGCTCGATAAGCTCGTGCCGGCCGCCTACAACGAGGCGCTCGAAACGGAAAACGTCGACGCCATCGGCCAACCCGAGCTCGAAATCGAACAGCTCGAACCGGTCAAGTTCACAGCGACAGTGCCGATCCGGCCGACCGTCGCCCTCAACGACTACCGCGCCATCCGCGTCGAACCAGAGACGGTGGAGGTCACCGGAGAGATGGTCGAGGAGCAGTTGCTGCTCCTGCGCCGGCGCCACGCGACCCAGGTGCCGGTCGACCGCGCCATCCAGTGGGAAGACATCCTCATCGCCGATGTGAAGGCCGCCGAGGACGACGGCAACCAGTTCCTGGACGACGAGAACGCCGAGTTCCCGCTGCGCGAAGGCAAGGTGCTGTTTGTCCCCGGCCTCGCCGAGGCGTTCCTCGGGATGAAGAAGGGCGACGAAAAGACCTTCGACATCGCCATTCCCGAAGACTTCCATATCGAACAACTGCGGGGAAAAACGGCGACGTTCACGCTCACCATCCACGAGGTGAAAGAAGAGCAACTGCCCGAGGCCGACGACGAGTTCGCCAACTCGGTGAACGCCGAAGAGTTCCCCGACCTGGCCACGCTGCGGGCCCGGATCGAGTCCGACATGCGGGCTTCCCTCGAAAATGACGCGGAGTCGAAATACCGGAACGCGGCCGTCGATAAGCTCGTCGAAGGGGCCACGCTCGAATACCCGCGCGTGCTGGTGGAACACGAGATCGACCACCTGGTGCGGGAAGCGATGGGCAACAACCAGCAGCAGTACCAGATGTACCTGCAACAGCTCGGCCGGTCCGAAGCGGACTTCCGGGAGACGTGGCGGGAGGCGGCGGACATGCGGCTTCGCCGGTCGCTGGTGCTCAGCGAACTCGCAGAGGCTGAAGGTTTGGACGTTTCAGCCGAAGAGATAGAAGAGGAACTTGATACTCTCGTGGCTCCCATGGGAGATGACGCTGCACGGTTCCGCCAGATGTTCGCCACCGAAGAGGGGGTTTCGACGATTCGCCGAAACCTTCTTTCGCGAAAGACGCTCGACCGTCTCGCGGCGATCGCCAGGGGCGAGCTGCAGGAGGAACAGGCATGAACGACCAGTCAGCGCGGATTCACCCGCTCGTGTACGACGTGATCCCCACGGTGATCGAGACGGGCCCTCGGTCCGAGCGCGCGTTCGACATCTTCTCGCTGCTGCTGAAGGAGCGCATCGTCTTCCTGGGCACGCCGATCGATGACCAGATTGCGAACCTCATCGTGGCGCAATTGCTCTATCTGCAACGCGAGGACCCGGAGCGCGACATCAGCATGTACATCCATTCGCCCGGCGGCGTGATCACCGCCGGACTGGCGATCTACGACACGATGCAGCTCATCGAGCCCGATGTCTCGACGATTGCCGTGGGGCAGACTGCTTCGATGGCGACGGTGCTGTTGTGCGCCGGGGCCAAGGGCAAGCGCTTCGCTCTGCCGAACGCCACCGTGCACATGCACCAGGCGCTTGGTGGTGCGCGGGGCCAGGCGACCGATATTGAAATTGCGGCGAAGGAGATCCTTCGCAACAACGAGATCATCCGGAACATCATCGCCCGCCACACGGGCCAGCCCGTCGAGCGGGTGACGCGGGACTTCGACCGCGACTTCTACCTCGATGCGCAGGGCGCGAAAGAGTACGGTTTTGTGGACGAGCTGCTCGCGCGGCCGGCCGAGAACCGCTAGGCAGGCAGAGGGGGACCATCGCTTTGGCAACCAACCGCACCAATCGCGTCCAATACCACTGCTCGTTCTGCGGTAAGAACCAGGACCAGGTCCGGCGGCTCATCGCCGGGCCCGGCGCCGTGTACATCTGCGACGAGTGCGTCGACCTCTGCCGGGAGATCATCGACGAAGAAAGCGGCAGTGCGACCACCGCCGCGACCGGCAAGACTGCCACGGGTCTCAGCGATCGGGTTCCCCCGCCCAAGTCCATCTACGACCACCTCCAGGAATACGTTGTCGGCCAGGAGCAGGCGAAGAAGGTCCTCTCGGTCGCCGTCTACAACCACTACAAGCGCATCGGCGCCGCCGCCGAACACGACATCGAGCTTGAGAAGTCGAACATCCTCCTCGTCGGACCGACGGGTGTCGGCAAGACGTACCTCGCGAAGACACTGGCGAAGATGCTCGACGTGCCGTTCTCCATCGCGGACGCGACAGCCCTGACGGAAGCGGGCTACGTCGGCGAGGACGTCGAGAACATCCTCCTCCACCTTATCCAGGCGGCGGACTTCGATATCCAGAAGGCCGAACGGGGCATCATCTACATCGACGAGATCGACAAGATCGCCCGCAAGAGCGATAACCCCAGCATCACGCGGGATGTCTCCGGCGAAGGCGTGCAACAGGCGCTTTTGAAGATCATCGAGGGCTGTGTCGCCAACGTGCCGCCGCAGGGCGGCCGCAAGCACCCGCACCAGGACTTCCTGCAGATCAACACCGCGAACATCCTGTTCATCTGCGGTGGCGCCTTCGAGGGCCTCGAGAACCACATCGAGAAGCGCCTCACGCGCGACCATGTCCGCCTCGGCTTCCAGGCCCAGCGCGGCTTCCGCGGGACGAAGCGCAAGGACGAGCTGATGACGCACGTCACCCACGACGACCTGCTCGAGTTCGGACTCATCCCCGAGTTTGTGGGCCGGTTGCCGATGGTGGTCGGCCTCCAGTCGCTTGACGAGGGCTCGCTGATCAAGATCCTGACCGAGCCGAAAAACGCGCTCGTCAAGCAGTACCAGCGCTACTTCCAGATGGATGGCGTCGACCTGGTCTTCACCGAGGACGCATTGCGTGCCATCGCGGAATCGGCCATCAAGCACAAGACGGGCGCCCGCGGCCTGCGCACCGTGCTCGAAGAGACGCTGATGGAAGTGATGTACGAGATCCCCGGCCGTGGCGACGTGAAGAAGTGCGTCGTGAACGCCGACTCCGTGCTCAACAAGACTCGCCCGCTGCTGCTCACCCGCGGCGGCCAGGAAGTCGACATCCCGGTGGTGGACCAGGAACTGCACGGCGAATCCGCCTGAGGGCGCAGCCCGGGCACCGGGCCTCCGAACGGCAGACAGCCCCCTTTCGAGGGGGCTTTTCCTTGCCTGGCTTGCAGGCAGACGAAGGGCCCCGTTTGCCGGGGCCCTGGACCGGGTCCGCGCTGGGTGGCGGTCGTTAGGGCTTGCCCTTGCCTTTGCCGTGGCCATCGCCGTTGGCGCTTGCGCCCGCGCCGCCATTCTCCCTGTCATGGGCGGCTGCGCGGTTCTCGGCCGCCTTGTTCATGCCGTCCACGGCCGGCTGGGGCAGGTGCAGGGTCACGCCGCCAGGATTCGTGACTTCACCGCAGCCGGCGTTGTCGCAGGCGGGCGAGTCTTCGGGGACTCCGCGGACGGTGTCTTCTTGGGACTCTTCCTCTCCCGCATCCGCCGCAGCCTCGGCGGGCGCCGGCTCGGCGCCGCCGTCCTCTGCGTCCTCACCCTTGTCGCGGGCGGCTTCCCGGTGCTCGGCAGCGCGGGTGATGCCGTCGACGGCGGGCTGCGGGAGGTGGAGGGTCACTCCGCCCGCGTTCTCGACTTCGCCGCAACCGACGTTTTCGCATGCGGGCGAATCCTCCGGGACGCCGCGGACCGCCGACTCGTCAGGGACAGCCGCGTCCACGTCCCCGCTGCCCTCGGCCGCCGGCGCGCCGTCGAGCGACGTATCCGCCGGTGCTGGTTGCTCAGCCGCGACCAGTGGCGCCGGCGTCTCGGCGGGCGCATCGTCTTCGGGCTGGGTGAGACCGGAAGCGGCGAGCGAGGTGGCGGCACCGGCCAGAGCAAGGATGCCGGCTCCGGCCCAGAACGCGGCCCGGGTCCGTAACAAAGTCAACATAAATTCCTCCTGCGGACTGCATGAGGGCGCTTGGGCCAGCATAGGCCGCCCCGGGCGGTCCGCGCGTTCACATTCTGCGGACGTTGTGTAAAAACCCGGTAGAACTTTGCGGCGTGCGCACCCGGCGAAGTTCGGGACATACTGTCGGGCCGCCACCACGGCCGGAGGAAACACCATGCTCAGCTACGTCGACCGGGTGCAACTGGTCGTGCCGGACCGCAGAGCAGCCGTGGAGCGCTGGAGCGTCATCTTCGGCGCCGAACAGGTGAGCGAGGACGGCTCGCGGTTTCTGAACGCGCACCGGACTACCGTGCAAGCGGGCCGCTCGCTGTTCGAGTTCCTCGAGCCCGCCGGGCCCGGCCCGGTGCAGGACTTCCGCGAGCGCTGGGGGCAGGGGCTCTATGGAGCCGGTTTTTCGACGCCGGACCTGGGCGCGATGGCGAGGCGGCTGGAGGCGGCGGGCGTGCCGGGGGTCGACGAGCAAGGCCGCCTCTACCTGGGCGAGACCAGGTTCGGTATGCCAACGGTTATCGTCCAGGATCAGCCTCGCGACTACGTGGGCCACATCCGCTGCGTGTACGAGGTCACGAACCCCGTCGGCTACTGGGAAGCGGCCGCGAGCTACTACACCGACATCTTCGGATTGGACGAATCGAAATACTGCCCCATCGAAAGCAAGCTGTACGGCTACAAGGGCACGCTCACCCTGTTCGACCCGCCGCACCGGCTCGACCGGATCGAGATCACGCAGACCTGGGGCGGCGGCGCGATGGACCGCTTCTGGCAGAAGCGCGGCGACTCGCTCTACATGTGCTACATCGAGACCGACGACGTCACAGCGATGGAGCAGCGGCTACAGGCGGCCAACCTTCGCTACGCCCCGGGCGAGGGGCGCCCCGACGGCACCAACATCTTCATCCACCCGCAGACGCTGTTCGGGATGCTGATGGGTGTGAGCAAGACGGACTACGGATGGCTCTGGAGCGGGCGGCCCGACCTCGCCGGAGCCGGCCCGGGAGACGCCGTCCACTGAGCCGGCCTGGACCCGCGCTCAGCGGTGGCCGATGAGCACTGCGAGCGCCGTGATGGTGAAGCCCATCCCGGCGACGAGGATCTGGGGGTCGGTGAAGAGGATGCGGTCGGGGGCGTCGGTGCTGCGCGGGCCATTCAGCAGCAGCAGGTAGCGGAACAGGGCGAACGCCGCAAAGGGGATGGTTAACGCCATCGAGCCATCCGAAGGCACGCGCGCGGATTCGATGGTGTAGAGCGAGTAGCTGAGCAGCACCGAGGCCGCGCTGATGGTGAGCATCTGCGCGAGGATGTCGCCGTTGTAGTGCGCGAGCGACGGGCGGTGGCGGGCTGCTTCGGGGCCGAGCTGGCGGTATTCGGCCCAGCGCTTGCTGCAGGCGAAGAAGAACGCGCCGAAGCTCGAACAGACGTAGAGCCAGGGGCTGATGTCGACTTCGATGGCGGCGGCCCCGCCCACCGCCCGCCCGACCACGCCGGTGCAGAGGATGAGGATGTCGAGCACCGGCGCGCGCTTCAGGCCGAACGAGTAGGCGGTCATGAGTACGGCGTAGCCGGCGAGGACTGCCCCGGCGACCCAGTCGAGCGCGAACGCGGGCGGGAGCGCGACGAGCACCAGCACGCCGGCCACGAGTGCCGCCGTTGGTACGGGCAGGTCGCCGCTGGCGATGGGCCGGAAGCGCTTGCGCGGGTGGAGGCGGTCGGCCTCGCGGTCCTGGATATCGTTGACCAGGTAGGTGGCGCTGGCGACCAGGCACCAGAGCCCGAAGAGCGCGCCGCTGCGCCAGAGCAACGGCCACCAGGTATCGGCCTCGCGCGGCACCCAGGCGTCGCCGGCGCTGAAGATGAGGGCGGCGAAGACGATGAGATTCTTCGGCCACTGGTAGGGCCGCATGGCGACGACCAGCGCCGGCAGCACCGAACGCCCACTGGCCGCGACCGTCGTCGCCTCGGTCATTCCGGCGACCGTACCACGGCGGCCCACTGGCCGTTGACGGCGCGGACCAGGTCTTCGGTGCGGGCGGGAAAGACGGCGTTGGGGGCTCCCGCCGCGGCCCAGACTTCGTCGAAGCGCTTGAGCGAGTCATCGACGACGACGTCGACCGGCTTTGGCCAGCCCACCGGCGCGACGCCGCCGACGGGGTAGCCGGTGTACTCCATAACCTCGGCGGGGGTGCCCATCTTCAGCTTCTTGCGCCCAACGCCGAGGATGGGCGCGAGCAGTGCGGTATCGACCTGTCGGTCGCCGGCGGCGAGGACCATGGTCGGGCGGCTTTCGGCCATGAAGAAGAGGGTCTTGACGATCTGCCCGAGCGCGCAGCCGACGGCGTCGGCGGCTTCCTGGGCTGTGTGGGTGCTGCCGTCATCGAAGACGCGCACCCGGCCGGGGAGACCGAGGGCATCGAGGGCCTGTTGCACGCGTTCGGGGGCCGACACGCGGGAATTGTCGATTGTCGATGGGCGGATTGTCGATTCGGTGAGGGGGGTGGGGGGTTGATTCGGAGTCGGGGGGGGGGGGGGCCCGCGGCGGCCCCCCCCCGGCCCCCCCCCCCCCCCAACCCGACCCCCCCGCCGGGGGGGGCGCCCGGGGGGGG
>JAHDWR010000057.1 GCA_023382755.1 Dehalococcoidia bacterium | reverse complement strand
CCATGATGTGCAGGTTTGCCTCGCCCAGCGCCTGTATCGCCGTCAGCATCGACACCAGGTTCCCGGTCGCGACCGCGTCGTTTATCGCCACCAGGCCCGCCAGGATGTCATCGATCCCCGCGTCCAGCGAGTCGTGGAACGGGTCGAACCGCGCATCGGGCGATTCGAGCGCTTTCACCTCGAGCGCATCGCCCACGGCCGCCCCGACTTGCTGGGCGAACAGCGCCTTCAGGTTCGGGTCCAGCAGCATGGCCGGGTCGATCTCCATATCGAGCAGGCCCCGCATCGAATGCGCGAACTTGATCTCCTTCTCCGTGAAGGCGTCGACGAAGGCGATCTCCCTGGCGCAATAGAGCGCCTGGCCGCTGAGCATCGGAGGCGTCGCCTGCGTGTCCCCCGCGATCCCCGGCAGGGCCAGCCGGAACCACGGGTCCGCGAACGTGATCGAACACGCGGGGAACGACCCGCAAGCGGTCTGCAGGAAGTCCTGAGCCTCGCCGCTGATGCGCACACCCCGGGTGGTGATGAACAGCGCTGAATCGACCACGCCCACAATCGCCATGTCCCGCTCGCGGATGATGGGCGCGCCGCTCATGCCCGGCGACCCCGGAAAGTCGGGATAGATGAACGACTCGTCGGCCCTGGCGAATCCGGCGTGCAGCGCCCAGGCGAACTTCCCGCTGAGCGCGGTGATGGGCGCCTGGCTCGAACAACTCGCCTCAACGCACTCCCCCGGGAATGCGAGGGCGGCGACCTCCGTGGCGTTGCTCCGGAACGCTCCCACCGGCACCGCCGAGAGCAGGCCCGGGAATGTCCCGGTCGTGTCCGTCAGTTGCCGGTTCGGGAGGATCACCAGCCCGATGTCGTACTGTGCGTAGTCGGCCGGCAGCCCGAACCCCCAGCCCGAGGGCACCGAAACGGAAGCGCCGTACTGGCTGCCCCACGGCTCGTTCGCCCCGTCCTTCCCGGGCACCACGCGCACGCTCTTCGCCCCCGCGATGCAGTGCGCCGAGGTCAGGACCACCCCGTCACCGGCGATGCTGCCGCTGCACGAAACCGCCTCGTTCTCCTGGGTGACAATCTCCAGCCACGCCAGCGTCCGGTGGATGGGGTCCGATGCCGGCACCCGCAACCGCCCCGCCGATGGCAGGTCCGCCAGCCCTTCCACCGACCTGCCCCCCGGACCATCGACCGCCGCGAGCACCTCTGCCGTTGGCATCGCGAGCGCTCGCCCCGAGACCGCCCAGGGCTCAGGCATGGTGCCGCCATCGCCCGCCACGGCCGATGCCATGGCCACGCCCGAAAGCGCCGCGAGCCCACCCGCCACGAGTTTTCGCCACATGTCGCTACCCTCCTGGCACCCCGATGCCGTTGGCAGATGTACAGTAAACCTCCTCGCAAGTCCCGTCGGCCCTACCGAACGGTCCCATTCACGGGGCTTTCCGGCCGTGGTTTCCAGGTCGCGTTTCCCCCGGGCCCCCGTGCAAGGGCTTGACATGGCCGCTATGCTCTCGCGTGGACCCCGCCAGGAAGCTTGCGTACGGCTCGCGCAGCGGCCCAACGGCAGCGGCACCGGCACCATCGCCGCTGCTCTCCCGCGGTTCGCCTCACGGCCGAAAGCCCCGGATGACGGCCCCACTCGTCCGTGGTCTGGCTCCTGCCCGGCGGTAGCGTCCGTGTATCTCACATACGAGGGGCATCCGGTGGCCACACAAGAACCAGGAAGTCGCCAGGCAACGAGCTCACGATGGGTCCGGATGGGTGGCATCGGGGCTGCGGCCGTCGTGGTCGTGGCACTCAGCAGCTGGTGCGCGGTCCGCGCGTTCCAGGATGACGACGACGGCGCCCCGGCGGGCGGGGACGCGGAACCAACCGCGACGACCGCTGCGACATCCACCACCCCTGCTTCCCCCACTACCCCCGGCCAGGCCGCCTCGGCGACGCCCGCGCGCACGCCATCTCCGGCCGCGTCCGCCTCTCCCGCCGGATCGCCTGCCGCCGCGACCCCCACCACTGCCGCGCCTACGCCGACGCGCGCAGCGACCACGGCCCCCACCGCCACTCGCGCCGCGGCAACAAGCGCCCCCACCTCCACGCCAACCGCGACGCCCACAACCGCCCCGACGAACACGCCCGCGCCAACTGCCACGCCGACCGCGACCCCCACCACTGCGCCCACCGCTACGCCAACGACCGCCCCGATCACGAACTTCGCCGGCAACTGGCACAGCGCCGGCACTTGCGACAATCCTGCCGCGCCCTACCGCTGGAGCGTGGCACTCACGCAGCAGGGCGCACAGGTTAGTGGTTCCATCTCTTTCCACAAGTGTCCGGGTGAAGGCCAAGTGACCTACTCGGTGTCGGGCACTGCCACGTCCGCCCAAACCGTTGAACTTGCAGGCGTGAAGTCGGGAGGAAGCCCCGGCGGGATCGGCGTGACCGCCCCTCCCCAGGTGACGTTTACGATCGCGAAGTCTGGCTCCCCAAGCCCCAACCTCGCGGATTGACGATTTGCCCCGCCCGCGGCCGGCATTCCCGGCCGGGCGGCCCACGCCGCCATCCCCCCGTAGTCCTTCATTTCCCCGCGACCGCCCCGTACGCTGGGCCCACAGGCCGGGAGCCAACTCCCAAATTGCCTCGATCGAGTCTGATGCTCCACGTCGTCGTCCGCAGCGAGGGACAGGAACGCGCCTTCGAACACACCGCCGGCCTGCTTGAGTTCGGCCGCGGCCCCGCGCGTGATGCCCGCCGCTGCTTCCTGACCGACCCGTTCGTCTCCCGCGACCATGCCCGCATCCAGGAAGACCCGCCCGGCAGGCTCGCTGTCGAGAACCTCAGCGGCAGCTCGAATGTCCGTCTCAGCGATGGCCGGGAGATCCCACCCGGCCAGTCCCTCCTGCTCGACCTCCCGGCCGTCCTTTCCATCGGCCACAGCGAACTCCACGTCAGCCTCGCCGCGGCCGAGCCAGCCCCGGCAGCGCCCGCCCCCCGCGCAACCACCGCTGAAGCGGGCGGACAACTCGGGGTCCCCCCGCCCGCGGCCCATGCGCCGACCACTCCCGGCGACCATCCCCTGCCACCCGGAGCCGAGACTCTCGCCCGGCCGCTCGGGCTCCCCGCCCACCCGGTCGCCCTCCACGAACTCGGCGAGACGCCCGGCCCCGAGGTCCTCGCACACTGGTTCGAAACCCTCGTCCTCGTCCAGCAGGCGGCCGCCACGTCCGCCGAGTTCCTCGACGCCACGGCCCGGGCGGTGGTCGACCTGGTCGGCCTCGATCGCGGCCTTGTCCTTCTTCGCAAAGACGACCGCTGGGTCATCGCCGCCAGCTGCCCGGCCGATGCCTCCGACCGCTCACCCTACAGCTCGACCATCGTCAACGAGGTCCTCCGCCTCGGCCAAACCGTCTACCGCAACCTCGGCCCGGAGTTCCTCAGCTCCAGCCTGGTCGGCGTCGACACCGTCGTCGCCGCACCGGTGACCGACCCCGCCGGTGCGGTCATCGGCATCGTCTACGGCGCCCGGTCGCTGCGCCCCAACGCGCCACCGCCGCGCATCACCATGCTCGAGGCCATGGTCGTCCAGGTGCTCGCCGCGGCCGCCGGCGCCGGCCTCGAACGCGAAGAGCAGCGCGAGCGCGCCATCCGCAGCCAGGTCCAGTTCGAGCAATTCTTCTCGCCCGAGCTCGCCCGCGAGCTCGCCCTCGATGCCTCCCTGCTCGAAGGCCGTGAACGCGAGGTCACCGTCCTTTTCAGCGATGTCCGCAATTTCTCCCGCATCTCCGAGAACCTCGGCCCCCAGCGCACCTTCGTCATGATGCAGGAGGTCATGGAGCTGCAGTCCCGGCGTATCCGCGAGACCGATGGCGTGGTCGTCGATTACGTCGGCGACGGCCTCCTGGCCATGTGGAACGCGCCCACGGACCAGCCCGACCACCCCGTCCGCGCGTGCTCGGCGGCCATCGCCTTCCTCGGTGACCTGCCCGCCCTCTCCGCCCGCTGGGAGACGGAGGCTCGCGAACCGATCCGCCTGGGTGTGGGCATCCACACCGGCCCCGCCCTCGTCGGCAACACGGGCAGCCGGGTGAAGTTCAAGTACGGCCCGATGGGCCCCGCCGTGAACCTTGCCAGCCGGCTGGAGAACGCCACCAAATCGGTTGGCGTCCCCGCCGTCATCTCCGGGGCCGCCCGCGACCGTCTGCCCGCCCGGTTCGCCACCCGCCGCCTTGGTGGGCTTCGCGTCCAGGGCTTCGCCGACCCCGTGGATGTCTTCGAACTCTTCCCGGGAGTGCCAAACTCCGAATGGAAAGCCCTGCGCGACGCTTTCGAAAAGGCCCTCGCCCACTACGAGGCTCGCGAGTGGTCCGAGGCCTGCGGGTTACTCGCCGGCCTGCTCGCGAGGGGCCCCGACTACGACATCCCGAGCCTCCAGCTGCTCTCCCGCGCCGTCGAGTGCCTCCGCTCGCGCCCGGAACCGTTCGATCCAGCAATGACTATCCAGAAGCAAGCCTGAGGAGCCTCCCATGTTCGAAAGCGCCCAGCTCGGCCGCAAGGTCGACCGCGAGACCTTCGCCAAACGCGAACCCGAACTCCGCGAAGCCCTCCTCGATGCCCAGCTTCGCCTTGCCGCTGCCGGCTTCTCCGTGGTCATCGTCGTCGCCGGTGCCGAGGGGGCTGGCAAGGGCGAGACCGTCAACCTCCTCCTGAACTGGCTCGACGCGCGCGGCATCGAGACCCACGCTCTCGGCGCTCCCTCCGAAGAAGAGCTCGAACGGCCCGAGTACTTCCGCTTCTGGCGCCGCCTCCCCGGCAAAGGCCGCATCGGCATCTTCTTCGGCTCCTGGTACACCCGCCCCATCAGCCAGCATTCGCTCGGCAACCTCGACGAGGCCGGGCTCGAAGACGGCCTCCGCCGCATCGTCGACTTCGAGCGCATGCTCGAGGACGAGGGCGTCCTCCTCGTGAAGGTCTGGCTGCACATCACGAAGGAACAACAGGCGAAGCGGTTCAAATCGCTGGCGAAGGACCCCGAAACCGCATGGCGTGTCACCAAACTCGACTGGCGGTTCCACAAGACCTACGACCAGTTCGTCAATTCGGCCAGCCGCGCCATCCGCCGGACGAGCACCGGCCAGTCACCCTGGCACATCATCGAAGCCTGGGATGCGCGCTACCGGCACCTGACGGTCGCCGAGACGCTGCTTGCTGCCATCGAACAGCGCCTCGCAGCCGAATCCCCGCCCGTCGAGGCGCAGGTTGTGGTCCCGGCCCCGGTCCGCCCCAACGTCATCTCCTCGCTCGACCTTTCCCGCGCAGTCCCCGAAGCCGAATACCGCAAGGAGCTCGTCCAGCGGCAGCTCGCCTTCGGCCGCCTCGCGCGCGATCTCCAGGACCGTAAGCGCTCCGCCGTCCTCGTCTTCGAAGGTTCCGATGCCGCCGGCAAGGGCGGCGCCATCCGGCGCGTCACCCAGGCGCTCGATGCCCGCTTCTACCAGGTCGTCCAGATCGCCGCCCCCACGGATGAGGAGCGCGCCCGCCCCTACCTCTGGCGTTTCTGGCGCAACCTCCCCCGCTGGGGCCGCGTCACCATCTTCGACCGCTCGTGGTACGGCCGCGTCCTCGTCGAACGCCTCGAGGGCCTGTGTCCCCCTGCCGACTGGCAACGCGCCTACGGCGAGATCAACGCGTTCGAAGAACAGCTCGTGCTCTCCGGCTCCACCGTGCTCAAGTTCTGGCTCACCACCAGCAAGGACGAACAGCTCCGCCGCTTCGAAGAGCGCGAGGCCATGGGCTTCAAGCGCTACAAGATCACCGAGGAAGACTGGCGCAACCGCGAGAAGTGGGACGCCTATGAGGCCGCCGCCTGCGACATGGTCGAGCGCACCAGCTCCGAGCTCGCGCCATGGACGCTCGTCGAGGCCGAAGACAAGTATTTCGCCCGCCTGAAGGTGCTCCGAACGGTGGAGGCCGCCCTCGAACGGGCCCTCGTGAAGAAGTAGCCGCCCTCTTCGCCTACAGCGTGTCCTTGCGCTTCTGCAACCAGTACACCGCCAGCGCCGTCGCGCCGATGAGGCCGACCATCCACGCCCAGCACACCACCACGTTCGCCCCGAACAGGTCGGCGAACTGCTCGTCGATGCCCGTGTATGCGAGCTGGCGCTCCTGCGGCGTGGCTAGCCCCTGGATGCCCGGCATGTTGCACTGCAAGAGGTCGCCCACGCAGCCGTCCGTCGAGATCCCGCTCGCCGCCGTCAGCCCCTTGAGCGCCCACGAGGTGCTATCGAGCGATGCCAGCACCGCCCCCACCGGGCCGAGGTCCGAAATCGGTACCAATCCGCCCGAGAACACCAGCTGCACCACGATGACACCGATAATCAGCATCATCGCCTGCTCCTCTTTCCGCGTAACCGCCGAAATGAGCAGCGCCCACATCACGCCCGAGATCACCGCCAGCACGAGCGTCACGTACATGGCCGCGAAGTCGCTCGTGGAGATCCCCGGGTATTCGATCAGGATCGCCTTTGCCGCGAACAGCACGGCCCCGTGGTAGAGCGCGAACACCGACGCGATCGCGATCTTCGACCACAGGTACGGCCAGATCCGCAATGCCACCGCCCGCTCCCGCGCATAGATTGCCGACTCTTTCACAATCTCCCGCACCGAACTCAACGACCCCACGAGGAATGGGATCAGCGCGGCCAGGAAGAACATCGTCATCGCCCGGCTGCCATCGCCGGTCTGCCGGTCCAGCGTGTCTCCCGGCCAGGCGATGAGGTCGATCAGCGAGAGTGCCGGCGCCAGCAGGAACAGCAGCGCAAAGTTCACCCGGTCGCGCCGGATCAGGTCGAAGTAGCGCGCCGAGAGCACCCGGAACTGGTGCCACGCCGAGGATGTCCGGCCCGCTGCCGGGGCGGGGCGCGCAGCCATGGCCGCCGATCCCGGTACCGGCGCGCCGCCCGGCGTTGCCGCCAGCCGCCGGACGACAAACTCCTGGTACTGGCTCGACGCCCGGTACAGTGCCGCCCACTCCTCCGGCGACTTCTCCGCCTCCAGCTTCTCGTAAATCCCGTCGAAGTCCTCGACGCCGAAGTAGCCCAGCGCCTGGTCCGGCGGACCGTAATAGGCCAGGTTCCCGCCTCGCGCCAGGAACAGCACCTGGTCGCAGAGCATCACATTCTTCGTCGCGTGGGTAATGAGCGCGATCGTGTGCCCGTCGTCGGCCAGCTTCCGCAGCAATCGCATCAGCTGGCTCTCCGTCCCCGGGTCCAGCCCCGAGGTCGCTTCGTCGAGGAAGAACAACCCCGGTTGGGTCAGCAGCTCCGCGCCGATCGACACGCGTTTCCGCTGGCCCCCGCTCAATCTCCCGACGGGGGTCTCCTTGCGCTCGTTCAACCCCAGGGTTGCCATCACCGACTCAACGCGCTGATGGCGCTCAGCCTCGCCGGTGTCGTCGGGCAAACGGAGTTCTGCGGCGTAGTTCAGCGCCCTCCCCACGGGGAGGTCCCGGTGCAGGATGTCGTCCTGGGGCACATAGCCCAGCGTGGTCCGGAAGGCCTGGAAGTGGTCGTAGAGCGACGTTTCGTTCAGGAGCACGTCCCCGTCCGTCGCCGGCCGCAGGCCGCTCAGCGCGCCCAGCAGCGTCGACTTTCCCGACCCGCTCACGCCCACAATCGCGACGAACTCCTGCGGCTCGATGACCACGGAAATGTTCTGGAGCAGGTTGAGTTTGTCGCTCACGCGCTGGTTCAACCCCACCGCCGTCAAACGGATGTGCTGCGAATGGTCCTCGCGCCGGATCCCCTGCGCGCTGAGATGCAGGCGCACCGGACCCACCTGCACCACGTCGCCCGGCGCCAGGGTCCGCTGTTCGCCCCCCGCCAGCCGGATGCCGTTGACGTACGTCCCGTTCGTCGAGCCCAGGTCTTCGACGACGCGCACGCCGCCGGGGCCCGGCGACACCCGCGCGTGCACCAGCGAAACGGTCGGATGGGCCAGGCGCAGGTCGCATCCGTCGCCCCGGCCGATGGTGACCGTCCGGTTCGCATCGAGCGAGACATCCTGCTGCTCGGCCGGAGCCGCAACCGGCGACGTCGAGTAGCGCAACGACACCACCCCGGCGATGTCGAGGATGTCCCCGTCGCGAAGCTCATGGCGCTCAACCCGCACCCCGCCGACCCGAATGCCGTTCGTCGTCCCCAGGTCCTCGGCGATGTACGCCGTGCCGCTCCGCCGTAGCACCAGGTGGTGCCGCGAGACCACGTCGGCATCCACCCGGACCTGGTTGTCGGCTTCGCGGCCCAGCGTGATGGCATCCCCCTGGAGGGGCACCTCCGTCGTACCTGCCGGGGTCACAATCTCCAGTCGCGGCAGGAACGCGGCCATCACCGTGGCGTGCGGCCCGGTCGCGGGTGGCGCCACGGGCGCGATGCGTGTCGCTCCACCGCCGGCAGCCGGACCGGTGCCGCCGGCCGCGTCGCCGATGCGGATCTCACATTCCGCCAGCGCCAGCACGTCCCCCGCCCTCACCGCCACCGGCACGCGCGGTTCGACCTCCCGGCCGTTCACCCGCGAACCGTTGGCGCTCCCGAGGTCCATGAACATCAGCCCGCCCGGCGTGGGCACGAGCGAGGCGTGGTGGCGCGAGACCCGGGGGTGCGGGATCTGCACGTCAGCATCTTCGGCGCGCCCGATCACGAGGCTCCCGGTGATGGGATAGGACCGTTCTTCGCCGCCTTCCGGCACGAACAGCGTTGGCACGGGCGTCCGCCTGGAGTGGTGTCGCGCTTAGCCTACGCGCCGTCACTGTCCGGAGGAACGGGCCGACCGGGCGGCCTCTGCGGGGCCACACGGCGGTACTTCCCGTCCCGGGTCCTCAGTTACCGAACGGCGTGCCCGTGATCGTGCACCCGGGGGAGGCGTAGTCCTCGGTCAGCGCCGATGTGCCGATCGTCCCGGCGTCGGCGAACGTGGTCCGCAACGTCGCGATGCCTCGCTGGCCGCCCGCTGCCACCACCGGGTATGTGAACTCCCAGTCGACGAACCGGAACGTGAACACGCCAAGGTCGATCTCGCGGTCCTGCACCGCCGTCACCCGCACCCGGTCGCCATCGTTGATGACGGCGCTGCTGCCCGTAGCCGGCTCGAAGCGGAACGACACCGCGTAGCGGTCACCAACCGAAGCCCCGAACGGACAGGTGTTGCTCGCAATCGTGAACGCGTAGTCCCAGCGTTCGAGCACCTTGATCGAACCCGCCGCCCCCGGCGTTGGCGCTGTCGTCGGCGGTTGCGTCGCTGGTGGCTGCGTGGCGCCCGGGGTGGTCGCCGTCCCCGTCGTCCCGGGACTCGCCGGTGCCGTCACAGCCGGGGTCGCCGTGGGCTCGGTCGATTCCCCACCGCCTCCCTGCAGGGCGACCACACCCACGCCGATGGCCGCCGCAGCTGCCAACCCGCCGGCGGCGAACAGCCAGAGCGGGGCGCCTCCGCCCCGTTTCCCGCCCCCGCCGGCCGTCATGGGCACGACCGTGACGTTGACGAAGCCCGCCCGGCTCCCGTCATCGCGTTGAGCCGCGACCTGGAACTCCAGCAGCCGCTCGCGCGAGTCTGCTGCCCCCAGCTGGCGCACCTCCACCGGCAACCTCAAGATCTCGCCGCCCGCCAGGGTTACCGGCGTCGGCACCGCCACCTGGAGCACGCCCGAAGGGTCGGATACCGAGAGGTTCAGCCGGGCCGGGCCCGCGGTGGGGTTGGAGATGGTCAGCTCGAAGTTCGAAACGCCACCCGCGGGTGCCCCGGCCGGAGCTACGGACATCGGGAATGCCGTGAGCCCGCCTGCCATCGGAGCCGCCGGGACCGCCGGCGCCGGCGGCGCGCTACCGACCACCGTCGGAGCTCCGCGAGGCGGTTCACCCACCCTTGTGGCAGCGATGTCGGGCTCCCGGGTTGGTTCGCCCACCATCGTCGGGGCGGCTGCCGGTGGTGCCGGTCGCGGTGCCGGCGGAGCGCCTGCCGGGGCGTGTGTCGTCTTCGGGGCCTGGGTGCCGTGCAGGAGCGAGGCGAGCGACCGTTCCAGCGCGCCCGCCAGCTCCGAGGCGCTCTGGTAACGGTCCCGCGGGTCCTTCTCCAGGCACCGGCGGATGGGGTTTGTGATCGAATCCGGTAGATTAACCAGCGGCTCCATCGAAACTGGCGCGCTCTGGTGCTCACGGAGCAGGTCCCAGACCGTCGCCGCCTGGAACGGCGGGTGCCCCGCGAGCATGCAGTACAGCGTCGCGCCGAGCGAGTAGATATCGGACCGGTGGTCCGCCTCGCCAACCGCCTGCTCGGGCGCCGCGTACTCCGCCGTCCCCACGAACCGCCCCGCCGAAGTGAGCCCCGTACCGCCCTCTTGCCGGGCGATGCCGAAGTCGGTGACCTTCACCCGGCCGTCATCCGTCAGGAGGATGTTGTCCGGCTTGATATCCCGGTGGACCACGCCCCGGGCAGCCGCCTCTTCCAGCGCGCGCGCGACATCGATGGCGATCCGCAGCGCCCGGACGGGCTCCATCGGCCCTTTCTCGAGTTCGCCGCCGACGTTGGTGCCCTCGACGTACTCCATCACCAGGAAGTACGTCCCGTCCGCCACGCCAAAGTCCAACAGGCGCACCGAGTACGGCGAGCGCAACAGGGCCGCGATGTGCGCCTCGCGTTCGAACCGATCCCGGAATGAGCTGTCTTCTGCGGCAAGCCACGGGTGGAGGAGCTTGACCGCCACCCGGCCCCCGTCCCGGCTGTCTATCGCCTCGTAGACGGTCCCCATCCCGCCCCGTCCGAGTTCACGGACGAACCGGTATTGTTTCACCTGTGTCAGCAGCTTCGGGTCGGAAGGTTCGTTCATCGTGGTTGATTCTAGTGCGTCTACTTCTGCCCGAATCAGCCGGAGCGACCCTGCCATTGGTACCGACTGGCCGTTCCTGCGGGGGCGTGCGGACGAAATGCTTGGCTCACATTACACTCGCACGCGAGAAGTCGCCCGGAGGGTGAGCCATGGAGAAGCGCTGCGCAAGCTGCGGAAACGTTGAACCGGACGCCAACGCCGAGTGGTGTTCGTCCTGCGGGGCTCGCCTTTCGGCTGCGAACGAAGCTGGCGGGGCTCCACTGGTCTGCCCCGCCTGCGGCACCGCGAACACTCCCGATGCCAAATTCTGCGAGGGCTGTGGCCAGTCCCTCGATGAAGAACGAAAGAAACGCGGCAGCGCCCTGCCGCTCGGGGGAGCCGCGGCCGGTGGCGCGGCCGCAACCGGCATTGCCGCGTCGCAGCTCGGTGGCGGAGGCGCCGCCGGCGGAGTGGCCGGTGCAGGGGCTGCTGGCGGTGCCGTGGGTGGAGCCGGCGCTATGCCCGGCGCCGCCGCCGGGGCAGGTGGTGCCGCCGCCGCCGAAGGTGTAGCGGGCGCCGGTGCCGCCGGGAGCGCTATCACCGGTGCGGGCGCTGGTGGGGCGGCCGAGGCCGTCTCCGGGGCTGGCGCCGCCGGCCAGGCGGTATCTGGCGCGGGCGCCATGCCCGGCGCGGGTGCCGCGGGCCAGGCGGTACCCGGGGCTGGCGCTGCAGGCCAGGCAATTCCCGGCGCGGGCGCCATGCCCGGCGCGGGCCAGGCAGTCCCGGGCGCGGGCGCGATGCCCGGTGCGGGCCAGGCAGTCCCGGGCGCGGGCGCTATGCCCGGCGCCGGGGCCGCGCCCCCGGCCGGCGTGACTCCGCCCGCGGGCCTCACGCCCCCCGCAAGTGCTCCCCCTGCCACGCCTCCGGGCGGCATCCCCACGCCCCCCGGCGGGACGCCCCCGGGCGGTGGCTGGACCCCTACCTCGAGCCCGCTCGGCACGCCCTCGGGAGCCCCTCCCGGCGCCCCCGCCGGGCCCGTAACTGGACCTCCCCCGGCAGGAGGCGTCCCCGCGGGAGCGCCCGGCGGCACACCTCCCGGCTGGACCCCCACCTCGAGCCCCCTCGGCACACCCTCGGGAGCGCCTCCCGGTGCTCCGGCCGGGCCGGTGAGCGGCCCTCCCCCCGCTGGCGGCGCCCCTGCCGGAGCACCCGCGCCCGGTGGCACACCCCCGGGCTGGACCCCGGCATCGAGCCCCCTGGGCACACCTCCCGGTGGGGCTCCGGGCGGGCTCGTCCCCCCCGCAACGCCTCCACCCCCTCCGCCCCCTCCCCCGGGTGCCGCCCCCGTGCCGACCACGGGCGTCCGCGTCGCCCCGCCTCGTCCCGGGACGATTCCCGGCCAGGTCATACCGGGCGCTGTCCGCGGCGGGACTTCCATCGGCACCTGGATCACGCGCATCATCGCCACCGTCATCGGGCTTGGTGGCGGGATCATCATCCTCATTGGCATCCTCATCGCCACCGGAGACCCCGCCGCCTGCGTCGATCGGCGCTCCGCCGTCAGCCAGTCCGCTGTCGATTCGCTCCAGCTCAAGTGGGACACCTTCAAAGCGGCCGGCTCGCCCGCTTCGGTGCAGTTCACCGAGGCCGAGGTCACCTCTCGCGGCGTCGCCTACCTCGATGAGCGCGATGTGCCCATCAAGGACCTCCAGGTCTACTTCTGCCCCGATGGCAAAGCTGAGGCAAAGGGCAAGGTCAACGTCCTCAGTCGCGACGTTTCCGTGCTCATCCGCGGCACGCTCGATGTCAGTGGTGGCCAGAACCGCATCATCGTCGACGAGCTGAAGGCCGGGAACCTGCCCCCATGGATCGGCACTGCCATCGTGAACCAGGTCATCGATCGCAACAGCGTCCGCGACCTTCCGCTTGGCGTCACGCTCAGCTCCAGTGTCTCCAGCGACGGTGTGCACACGCTGACCCGCTAGCCGCAACCATATGCGGTCCGCGCGCCGCGCCCGGGAGTAGCCCGTGTTCTTCGCCCTGCTCATCCTGGAGAACGTCTATACCCGCAAGATGCGCACGGTGCTCACCGGACTCACCATCGCCGTGACGATCATGACCGTCGTCGCCATGGGCATCCTCACCCACAGCCTCCGCCAGACTGCTGTCTCCATCCTCCAGACCGGCAAGGCCGATTTCAGCATCGCCGAGAAGAACGTCAGCGATGTCCTCAACAGCTCCATCGACGAGAACGACCTCGATGCCATCAGCGAAGATCCCTCCGTCAAGAGTGCCGTCGGCATCCTCGTCGAACCCGTCTACCTCGATGCCGACCGGCCGTTCTTCCTCCGCATCGGTATGCGGCCCGAGGACACACGGCCGTTCGGCGTCGACCTCGTCGCCGGCCGCCTCTACGAAGCCGATGCCCCCGATGAGCTCATCCTCGGCTATCGCGCAGCCCGCGACCTCGGGAAGACCATCGGCGACACCATCCAGCTGAAGGACAACGTCTACACCATCGTGGGCATCTACAGCACCGGCCAGGTCTTCGGAGACGCCGCGTCCATGCTTCCGCTCGTGCCGTTCCAGGCCCAGTTGCGCAAGCCCGGCACCATTACCCTCGCCTTCGTCCAGGTGGTTGACGGCGCCGACATCGAGGCCGCGCGCGCCCGCATCGAGGAAGCCTTCCCCCAGCTCGCCACCATCCGCACCGAATCCGACTTCGGCCAGGTCGACCGCAACCTCGAACTCCTCAAGGCGGCCAACACCGGCGTCTCCGCGCTCGCCCTCGTCATCGGCGCCGCCAACGTCCTGAACATGATGAGCCTCTCCGTGTTCGAAAGGACTCGTGAGTTCGGCGTCCTTCGTTCCGTCGGCTGGTCCCGCATCCGGGTACTCATCTACGTGCTCGCCGAAGCCTTCCTGGTCACCATGGCCGGCGCCATGGTGGGCGTCGCGCTCGGCTTCGGTGTCGTCCAGTTCCTCCAGGACCTGCCAACCCTCCGGGGCGTGTTCTCGCCGGCGTACAGTTCGGATGTGTTCACCCGGGCGCTCTCGATCACCTTCGGGATGGCCACCATCGGCGCCCTCTATCCCGCCCTGCGCGCAGCCCTGCTCCGCCCGCTGACTGCGATCCGCCATGAATAACCCCCCTGCCCCGGCTATCGAGACGCGCAACCTGACCAGGACCTACGAAGACTCCCACGTCCGCGCCGTCGACGGTGTCAGCCTCCAGATCGCCGCCGGCGAGTGGGTCGCGCTCACCGGCCCATCCGGCTCCGGCAAGTCCACCCTCCTCCACCTCCTCGCCGCGCTCGATGAACCGACGTCCGGCGAAATCCTGGTCAACGGCCGCAACCTGAAGGCCTATGGCAACCTCGACCACTACCGCAGCCACGATGTGGGCCTCGTCTTCCAGCTCCACAACCTCCTCCCCAACCTGAACGCCCTCCAGAACGTCCAGATCGCGATGGTCGGCACCGGTGTTGGGCGCCGCGAAAGCGCCGCGCGGGCAGCCGAACTCCTCGCGAGCGTCGGCCTTGCCGCCCGAACGAAGCTTCGCCCGCCGGAGCTCTCGGGTGGCGAACGCCAGCGCGTTGCCATCGCCCGCGCGCTGGCCAACGGGCCACCCATCCTGCTGGCCGACGAGCCCACCGGGAGCCTCGATGCCGCCGCCGCGGAAAGCGTGATGGGCCTGTTCACCAGCATCCGTGCCCAGCGCGACCTCACCATCCTCCTCGTCACCCACGACCCGCTGGTCGCCGCCTGCGCCGGCCGCATCGTCCACATGAAAGACGGGCGCCTTGTCGACGAATCGGAGGCGGTTCCCGCCGCCCGGAGACTCGTCCCACGCCCCGCCCCTGCCCCCAGCCCAATTCACGATTGACGATCCGCCCCGGCTGGGCCCCGGGGGGCACCCCGGCGCCGCGCCCAACCCGCCCCCGAAACCGGTGGGAGGTTCCGATTCACGATTGTCGATTGACCCTTCCACTCCCGCGCCATCCCGTCGGGGCCCGCTCGTGGACCTGCAGAGCCCTTCTCGCGCGTCCGGGCCAGCTGCGTCCCAGTCGGAGAAATTTGCGCTCAGCATCGTGGAACCACCGGATAGGAAGTTCGGCTGACTGGCGCGACACTGGCCCGATGACCGCCCCTGACGCCGTTCGCGAACAGTACGAAGCACTGCCATACCCCCCACGAGACCCGGCCCAGGAGTTGCGTCAGCTGCGCACGACGTTCCCCGGGCAACTGAAGCTGGCGAGCCATGTGCTGTGGGGTGGACGCACGGTCCTGTACCCCGAGTTTCGCGCCCTCGACGCCGGCTGCGGCACGGGCGACTCAGCCATTTTCATGGCGGAGCAGCTCCGCCACTGCGGTGGACAGGTGGTCGGGATCGACTTGTCCGAGACCTCGCTCGTAATCGCGAGGGCACGCGCGCAACGGCGGGGGCTCGACAACGTCCGATTCATCCAGGGGCGCATCGAGGAGCTTCCCCGCCTTGGCCTCGAACCCTTCCATTACGTCGTCAGCCTCGGCGTATTGCACCACATGGCCGATCCGGTGGCCGGCCTGGCTGCGCTGAAGGAAGTGCTGCGACCGGACGGCGGTCTGTCGCTAATGGTATACGGCGAGTACGGCCGGACTCCCATCTATCACCTCCAGCGCCTCTTTTCTCTGATTGCGCCCCCGACGTTGCCGACGCCGCAACGGCTGGACATCGTGAAGCGCACGCTCAATGGTCTGAGCAGCGAGCACTGGGCGTCACTCGGTCGGTCGGCCTTTGCCGACGAGGTGAAAATGCACGGCGATGCCGGACTCT
>JAHDWR010000056.1 GCA_023382755.1 Dehalococcoidia bacterium | reverse complement strand
CACGCCACGTCCCGCCTGAGTCGATCCCTGGCTTCAGTCCGACCCATGAACGTTTCAACGTCGTCTGGCGTGACGGCCAGGTGTGCAACCTCCCTCCCACCGTCGGCCCCAACGGAGGACCAGTCGGCTACAACTCCTCCGGCGACAAGGTCGAGTACCTCTTCAACGACGACATGGAGGATTCACCCTTCCTCGAAGAGAACATCCTGCGACGAAACGACCGGGCGATACTCGAAGCGTATGACGAGCTCTGGTACCGCGTCTGGGGAATGCGCAGGGAATGTCTTGGTGGAGCCCCCGCTCCATCCCGTGAGCCGCCGCCGTCGGGGGAGAGCGCGGCCACTGGCGCTCCAGATTCAGACGTTGCCTACGGAATGCTCGTTGGCCGCCTCGCAGCTCTCGCGTGGGTGCTCGGCATGCAGTGGGAAGAGGCCAGCGATACGTGACGCCGGTCAACCCAGCCCGGAAGTTCCCACGCCGCTTCGGTTCGGTGCACCCTTCCGCAGGAGGCTGCACGCTCACCCCAGGCTTCGATTAGAAGAATCATTCTGAAGTCTGCCAACTCGCGCGTGTCCAATCACGCACCGAATGTCGCGAACGCGGACAAGTCACGATGGAAGTCCGCAGTTGACTCCGGAAACCCCATGGCTTCGACCCGTTCGACCCTTCGGTGCCTCCTGGCGAGAGTGTCGAGCCAACCACAGACCGTCAGAACTTCTTGAGGAACAAGCTTCAGGATCCGAACCAGCAGATCACGATTGGTAGGTGTGTCGAAACCCCAGCCGCTCGGCGGCGCGGCTTCGCTCTGGACGCTCGCACCTAGCACCGAGCACCGAGCATCCCTGTCAATCGCACCAGTCATTGCGCCAGTGTTCGCGAGGGTCTTTGAACCACCGTAACGCTGTTGGTGGTCAGGTCATCGGCGGCTCCGAGGTTGGCCGGGGAGCGAGCCTTGTGCGGTAGCTTGGGCCGTCGATGACGAGCTGGTGAGCACCGTTGGCGAGCCGGGCGAGGGCAGAGTTGGCGAGGATGGGATCGGCGAAGAGCCCCACCCACTCCGAGACATCGCGGTTGCTGGTGACGACGAATCTGGCGTGCCGGTGGCGCTCGATGATCAGCGCGTGGAGGTCTTCTCATTGCTGCTGGGTGAGCCGGTGCAGACCAAAGTCATCGACGAGCAGCAGGTCAGGGGCGAGATAGCGGCGGAAGACCGCTTCGAAGCTGTGGTCCGCGCGGGCCTGGCTGAGCTCGCGGAGCAGGAGGTCAGCGCGCCGGAAGAGGACGGAATGGTTTGCACGAGTGGCTGCGGTACCAAGTGCCTGGGCGAAACTGTTGCGCGTGGCAACCTGCAGTCTCGCTGGATCCGGCAGGCGGCCGCGCTGCCCGGCTGGGCGGGGCTCTTGGTGCGCGAGTCGTTTTCGGGTCACATCTCCAGCCGCGGGCTCACCGCTCGACGCGTACCCGGAGGCCGTCGTCCCGGGCTGGGGACGACGCGGTGGAATCGTCGTCGGGGAGAGTGACAATGCCGCCGGCCGGGCTGTGGCAGGTGAGGAGCGAGAGGCTCGCCCGGTCATAGCGCAGGGGATCATCACCGTTGGGCCGGGGAAGCCGGAAGAGCGTCCCGAGGAGGGGAACGAGGGTGAGCGGGCCAAGGACGTAACCCCATCGCATCGGCGAGCCTCTCAGTCTCCGCCTGCGGCGGCGCCAACAGCGACAGCCCGGGCTCTGTCGCGCTGGACTCGCGGGAGCGGCGGGAGCCCGTGCTCCGAGGCGAAGGCCACGATGAAGATGCCCATGTGCACCAGGGGGACGATCAGGAAGGCCGTCCGCAGCGAGCCGGTCGTCTGCTGAAGGGCGCCGGTGAGCAGCGGGCCGATGACCAGGCCGAACGTGAACAGGGTGAAGAGGAACGACGACACGACGGCGATCTCGCGGGGCTTGATGCCGGGGAGCTCGTAGGGCAGTGTCATGATGGTCGGGAAGACCTGCATGCAGGCCCAACCGAGGGCGAACGCGCCCACCGGGACGAGCCACGGGACCGGCACGAGTGCCATCGTCAGCATCCCGGTGCTGCAGAGGACGCCGGTGAGGTACATCTGCTGGCGGCGAACGGTGACGCGGTTGCGCACCCAGCCCGCATGCATGGCGCCCATCACGTTGCCGAGGGGGATGCCGGCAGTGATCAGTCCGGCCATCCCGAGCGAGAGCCCGCGCTCTCCGTGCAGGTACGTTGGCAGGAACGTCATGAACGAAGACACGCCCACGAGACAGAAGGCCGTCCCCAGGCCCCAGTACCAGATGATCCGGTGGCGCAGGATGGCGGAGATTGGGGGTCCGCTCCTTTTCGGTGGAGGGCCTCGCCGGCTCGCTTTCGGTCTCGCGGTCGCGGCTGACGAGCAGCCAGACAAGGGCAGTAGCCCCGAGCAGGGTGGCCAGGGCGAAGTAGGTGTTGCGCCAACCGTCGAGCCAGATGAGGAGCCAGGGGAGCACGGCGAAGGCGGCGATCTGTACCGAGCTGGTGATCACCTGGGTAACCGACTGGACGCGGGGCACTTCCGTGGCGACGAACCACTGGTGGATGAGCATGGCCATGCTCGCCTGGCGGCCGACCAGTCCGACCATGAAGACGAAGCGGAAGAGGAGCGTGAGTTCGTAGGTCGGGGCCCAGGCCATGAGCAGACCAAATACGGCCATGTGCACGGCGCCCACAAAAATCATCAGGCGTGGGTTGAAGCGGCTGATGAGCGCGGCGAGGGGCACGCTCAGGAGAATAGTGGCGAGGGGGCTGACCGCCCCGAGCACTCCAGCCTGGGCGGGGTTCAGGGAGAACTCCGCCTTGATGTCGGGCAGCATGATGCCGACCGAGAGGCTCACCAGCATGGCCGCCGAATTGACGGCCGAGACAAGGCCGATGATCACTGCCCACCGATACGACACAGGGTCCTCCGGCGCTCTCCGAGCGTCCCGAGCAGTTCAGCCTGTTGGCCGACGCGCGAACCTTGACTCGAGGTCGACATCGTCATCGGTTCATCACCCAAGCTCAGGCTCCATTGGGCATTCAAGGGAGAATACTAGGATTCATCGCGATGCCGTTGTGAATCAGGAAGCTTCGAGCGACGTTGCCGTGAGCCCGACTCTGCGAGGAGGCTTCGAACTGCTCGATGAGGTCCATGTACTGGCGCCTGGCCCGGGTCCGAAGCATCAGTGTTTCCCCGGTTTTACCCGGCTTCAGGCAGTCGTCGACCATCTCGTCGGGAGACTTTCCGGCCAACTGACAGAAGCTCGTCAGCGTCTCGATGAGGGCATCGCTATTCGCGGATGCTCCCCATAGATCCTGCCGGCTCGAAAGCCAGCGGCGGGTCGACTCAGCGTTACGAACATCGGCGGCATCGATCTCAGCCATCGGCTATCTCCTCAGTCACTGGTCGGTATGCGGCAGTCCGAGCATTCGCGATACCGCGCGGACTTCTTTCGCACGCCACGGTACGGGTGCCTGGCGTTGGATCAGCCCTGCGTCCTGGAGGCGCTTCGTCACCTCTGGGTCCCGGGTGAAGGGCTCGGTGGCCCGTTGCTCAAAGAACATGCCCTCAAACGGCGGTCGAGGCTCCTGTCCAGCGGCCTCCCACGATTCTGCTGGATAACCAAGGAACATGCCTGTCACCGGTTCCCATGTGCCGGGAACTCGTAGCACTTCTTTGGCGCCCGCCTCGTCGAATGGCGCAAGGTGGGCAGCAAGGCCCTCATCGAGGGCGGCCAACAGGCCCTGGGCCATTGCCAGGCCCGCGTCCGCGTTCCCCCCACGCTGCGGCCCCGCATCGAGGCCCGGCATCAAGACTTCGGGCAAAACTACGTTCTGCACGTAGCGGTGGCTCCAACCGTGCGGAGGCCCAAGCGCTCCAATCTCTACGAGCGCACCTGAGGCGACGGTTGGCCACTTCCGCTCTTCGACCGCAACACGCCTGGCGTCCATGTCGTAGTACCAGAAGATGTAGACCGGGGCCGTGTCCATCACCGTCGCCGATAGCGGGGTCTTCAACTGTTCTCGCTCGGTGGAGGTAAGGCTGTCCCGATAGGTGACGATGGCCTTGGAGAAGGCAGTGTTGACAGCACGCGACGCCAGCCGTCCCGCCTCGAGGATAACCTGCACTTTCTGGCGCTCAACAGGCCGCCAGGGAAGGAAGTACTGATACGAACGATGGCGCCCGACCGATTGTTTGAACTCCATCACGACCTCCTCAGTCGGGTAGACCGAACTTACGGGCAAGGCCCTGGACCTCGGCCATCCTCCATGGGAACGGGGCAGGCGCCTGGATCATTCCCGCCGCCTTCAGTCGGTCGACGACCGCTGGTTCGCGGTAGAAGGGGTGCCCGTAGCGGAGTTCGAAGAAGTCTTCCTCGAAGGGCTCGCGGGGCCGCTGACCGCCCGCCTCGAGCGACTCTCCGTGGTATCCGAGCAACACCGGGCTCGATGGTACCCAGCTGTCGGGGAAACCGAGGATGCCGCGCGCGGCCCCCACACTCACTCCAGAGAGCTGCGCTCCGAGGCCTTCGTCGACGGCCGCCAGCAGGGCGTACTCCTGCGCGATACCTATGGCCGTACGAGCGAGCCTGAGTGCTTCGCGGGAGACCATCTGCGGTTCGCCGTCCGAGCCGGCGACCGGGAGCCTGAGAGGCACCCGATCCTCATCGTCGGCGATACCGCGGAGGTACCTGGTGGCCGTCGCTTGCACGAACTCCTCGGACCAGCCATGGCTGCCGTTTAGTACGCCGAGCCGGAGCAAGTCGCGGAAGTTTCCCCCGGCGCACGCTTCGTCCAGCGCCTTCATCTCGGCAAGGATGAAAATGTAGACCGGGGCCATATCGAGTTGGGCGGTTGTGGTCGGCGTCTTCAGCGCCTGCATCTCGTCTGGAGAGAGCCTGTCGCGATACACGACGACGACCCGCATGAAATCGACATCGAGCACGCGCGGCGCGCGGTAGATCGCCTCCAGGATCGCCTGGATCTTCTCGCGTTCGACCTCCCGCCACGGGTCAAAGAATCGAATCGACCTTCTGGTGCCAATGGCCAGCTTGGTCTCCATGGACTATCTCCTTCTTCTACGCCGGGGAAGTCTGTCAGCGCTTGAACACGAGGATATTCATCCCGCCGATGCCGGCGTTATGAATGAGGCCGACTTTCGCCTTGCCGTCCTTGACCTGCCGGGGACCGGCCTCGCCTGTGAGCTGACGAAAGATCTCGGTGACCATTGCCGCGCCGGTCGCGCCGATCGGGTGGCCTCGCGAGATAAGGCCACCATCAGTATTGATGGGGATGTCGCCCGTTATCTCCGTCCGGCCATCCCAGACGGCGCGAGCGCCTTCGCCCTTCGACACGAGGCCGAGGCCTTCGGCCGTGAAGATCTCGCCCGGGCTGAAGGCGTCGTGGACCTGGGTGACATCGACATCTTCGGGGCCGATGCCGGCGCGCTCGAAGGCCGTGCGAGCGAGGCGAACGACTTCACCCATGTTGGCTTCGGCGTCGCCCTCGCTCTCGTCGTTGGACTGGAACTTGCCCGAGCCTGTCGCCCAGCCGGCGACGGTCATGCTCCGGCTGGCGCTGTACTTCGCGGCCTTCTCCGCGGCGCAGATCACGACAGCAGCAGCCCCGTCGGTTGTAGGTGAGCACTGCAGGAGGGTGATCGGGTCGGCGATCATCCGAGAAGCCATGACCTCTTCGAGCGTCGTTGCTTTCTGGTACTGCGCGTACGGGTTGAGTACACCGTTGCGGTGTGATTTCACCGCAACCTGCGCAAACATCTCGGGCGTGGCGCCGTAGTCTGCCATGTAACGGGTCGCCTGAAGGGCGTACGTCGCGGGCATCACCGCCAACCCCATCACCGTTTGGTAGCTCGTCTGCTCTGATATCTGCAGCATGCCACGCTGCATCTTTTCGAAGCCGACGACGAGGGCGGTTTCGTACACGCCGTTCGCGACCGAGAGGTATGCCTCGCGGAAGGCGCTGGTCGAGCTTCCACAGGCCATCTCAATGTTGATGACGGGGATGCCAGTCTGCCCCATCTCCGAGACCACCCTGAGGCCGGCACCCATGCCCGCGAGCACACGGCCGACGTAGGCGACTTCGATGTCCTTGAACGGCACGCCAGAATCGTCGAGCGCGTTCTTGATAGCCTCCCGCCCGAGGTCCTGGAGACTCTTGTCCGGGAATCGGCCGAACCGGTGAAGGCCGGCCCCAAGCACCACTACATCACGCATGAGTCACCTCCTTGTACTGGCTGAGTGGCCGCGCCATGAACGACACGACGGTGTTCCCTGCCTCGTCTTCTTTGACACGCCGGGCAGCGAGGCGGACACGCGCCCCGATGTGGACGGCATCAACGTCATCTGTCGCCATGACCGTCTGGACGCTCGGCCCGCCATCGAGACGCACGCGGACAATGGCATAGGGCGGGATCATGACCGAGTTGGGCGGTTGCTGGCGGACTATTGTGAATGTTTCCACCTCCCCGGTTTCCGCAAACTCGACCTGTTCCAAATCGCCGTTTGTGCAAGCGGCGCAGTAGACCCGCCAGGGGAAGAACTGCTGTCCGCATCGACGACACCAGGCTCCGAGGAGCCTTACGGAGGCGTCGAGCCGGTCGGGGACCCTGAACATCCCGGGCTGCAGGGGGATCAGGGCCGCGGCTGTCGACTGGGTTGCATCACTGGTCAACGGCCACCTCCTATGGCGTCGTGTTTCCGCGGTTGGTTCATGTCCCGCCCTCCATTCGTTCGTACTTGTCGCCGTTCAGGATGATCCATCCGCCGCGGTCAGATGTTTGACCGCGAACGTCGAGTTCGGTTCGGTAGATGGTCAATTCTTCGTCTGTAGGGGGATCAAGCACGGCGATCTGGTCCGCGAGTTCCGGCCGGTGCTCGCACTCCTTCAACACTTCTTCGACCGTTGTCCAAGCGGACACGGCGATGAGCCGCAGCCGCCGGTTCTCTGTGTAGTCGTACACCGCGGAAGGAGTGACGACGCGCCAGGGCCCCGTATGGGCTGGAAGGCCCACCCGCTCCCGAGCCCCCTCCGAACCATCGAGGAACCCGGGCGAGGATATGAAGTCGACGCGGTCGACAAACTTGCGGCGCTGTTGGTCGGTCATCAGGATGGTTCGCCAGCACATTGCAGCGATGGAGTCCGCGCCTCCTGGGCCACCGAACCGGCGGCCGGCGTCGGGGTATTCGCCCAGAAAGGTCGAGTTGATGTTGCCGTGCATATCCACCTGCAGAGTGTTGAGAATCCCGTAGTCGATGAGCCCGAGCGCGGCATAATCCTGGGCTGTGTTCATTGTTCCCCACTGGAGCGCCCGATACCCGGCCCGGGAGCTCACCATGGTCTGGATCGGGTCGAACGGCAGCATAGGCTCGGGCGCGACGACACCGTCTTCGGTCATGTAGAGCGCGTTCGGCGCGTAGCTCATGCGCTGTGCCAAGAGCACTGCGTACATTGGCCCGCCGCCGCCGGCGACCCAGTACGTGCGCCCATCCTCGATGAGTCGGGCGACGTAACAGGCCTCAGCCTCGCGCTCGTTGAAGCTGGTTGCGGCGGTCATGCCTGGTACCCCTCTCGAATGAGCTCGCGGGTGCGTAGATCGATGAGCTTGCCCGTGCCAACGCGCTGCTCGAGCATCTCGGCGTGGCTCGCGACGCTGTGGACCCACTTCTCCAGATACGCAGGCACTCGGTCCTGCGCCATGGCTGCGAAAACCTCGGTCGTGTGCTCGGGGTCGGCGGCATAGACGCCCTGGCAGCTTCCCGGGTAGGCCCCGTAGGGCGCCAGCACGACAGCGTCCACCGCAAACCACGGGATGGACGTGAGTCCCGGATTCCGGCGAATCTCCTCCGTATCTACGATCCGCTCCGCCGACACGATCACCTTCTTCGATGCCAGCGCGGTCTCTGTGTGGGCGATGCCGGTTCCGAAGATCCGCGCGTTCCCGTAAATGTCTGCCTCCTGGACGTGGATGATGGCCGTGTCGGGGTTGAGCGCGGGCAGCAAGACCGCTGGTTGGCCCGTGAACGGATCCTCAATCGTGCGCGCACCCGAGTAGCGATATCCGTCAGTCCCACCGAAAGACTTGGTCTGGATGAAACTTGCGCCCTGGGCGCCGGCCCGCAACCGGAGGGTCATGGCGGCGTTGCTGTATTCGTAGAACTTGAGGCGACCTTCCTTGAGCGCCCGTATGAAGAGCGGGCCGCGCGAACCGAAGAAGCCGACATCGGCCCGCGAGACGCAGCCCGCTTCCACGAGGAGCCCGAGGGCCACGTAGGTGAACTTGGCGCCTATCCAGAGATCACGTCGCTTCTGTCTCATTATCTCCCTCATTAGGGAGGCGGGCCCGCGCTGGAGATAGTTGCAGTCGTAGACGAGATAGTCGCCGTCGGCCACGAACCTCGCCACAGCTTCCCGTTCGTCCACGAGCTTGGAGACTAGCGCCCTCTGTTTGTGTTCGCGAACGTACGCACGAAAGCCATCCGGGTCGGGCTGCAAGTACTCAATCCCTCGCTCGTTGACCGCGAGCTGCTGGCTCGCTAGCGACGTCATGACCCGTGACCTCCGTTCTCCCTGTTCACGACCCCGTTGGCGACCAGGAATGCCAGCAGCTGGTCGGTGATGGCTGCCACCGGGCCTTCCAGCCGGTTGGAAGAGCGCTTCTGGTCTGGTCCACCGGCGAGGATGTAGGCCAGCCGCTCCCGTGCCGGGAGCTCGGGCGCGGGCGCCACAAGCCGGGCGTTGAGCGGTCGCGGCCCCTGCAGTCGCACGAGCGTTAGGGCGAGCTCCGGCAGCTCAACCCCGAGCTCGGCCGCCGTCCGCAGGGTGATCGCAGCCCGGTCCGCCTTCCTCCGGGCAAGGACTGAGGGGTATCGCGGGTCGCAGAGGCTCTCATGCACGGCGATGACCACCGGCGACTGGACCCGCAGCGTTTGGCGGCGGCCGCCCTCGAGCCGGCGCTCGATTTCAAGGGGCCCTGTGCCGCTCAGAGCAACCACGTTGGTCACCAGCGGCATACCCAACAGGTCAGCGATCGAAGCGGGAACTGCCTCCGAACCGGAATCGGTTGACCGTGTCCCGCAGAGGATGACATCCGGGACTTCCAGGGCGATGGCTGCCGCCAGGAGTCGCCCCGTTCGAGTGCCGCCGCTCAGCCCGCCGTCGGCGAAGGCGACCCGCGTCGCATCGTCGGCACCGAGTGAGAGAGCGGCCCGAAGGCCGGCATCGGCAGCTTCCGGCCCCGCCGTGAAGAGGCTCACGGATCCCCCGGCCGACTCCTTGAGCCGCACGCCCGCTTCGCAGGCGACCATGTCCAGGGGGCTCGCCATGTACGTCAGTCCCGGGGCTTCGAGGCTGAGCCCCTCAGCGGTGGCCCGGAGCGGATACTCCGGGTCAGGTACCCATTTGATGCAGACGGCGATCTTCACGAGCTCAGCTCCCCCCGGCGTTGGGTTGTGCGCCCCGAGCCGGCAGCCGTTCGATCAGGGCAGGGATCAACTCATGCAGGTCTGCCACGACCGCCAGGTCGGCGACTTCGAAGATGGGAGCTCTGGGGTCGCAATTGACGGCCACGACTTTCCCCGCCGACCGGATACCGGCTATGTGCTGTGGTGCGCCTGAGATCCCGAACGCCATGTAGAGCCTCGGAGAAACGCTCTTGCCCGTCACGCCGACCTGCCGCGCCGACGGCATCCACCCGCGGTCCACTGCGACCCTGCTTGCGGCCACAGTCCCGCCCAGCTTGCGCGCCAATTCAACGAGCAGGCCAAAGCCTTCGGCCCCACCAACTCCAGCCCCGCCGGCGACGAGGACGTCCGCATCGGTTAGCGCCATCACTTCCGGGGTCGGCGAAACTTCGCTCAGGACCGTCAATCCCGGTGGGGCTGGCGGAGCCGACGCTGCGAGGACCACCACTTCCGGAATACCTTCCGCTGCCGCTGTCGGTGCCGAAGACGAAAACGCCCCGCCTGCCACCGTGAGCACGAGCGGGCTGGCGAGATTCCACTTCAGCTGGGCAAACCCCTTGCCGGACAGGCAAGACCGCCCCAGTTGCACGATGCCCTCCCGAGCCTTGAGGAGACTACAGCCGCTCACAATCTCGCATTCCATGCGGGCGGCGATACGCGCCGCGACCACGCGGGCCGCCCCGCTGTCCGAGAACAGCACGGCCGCTGGGCGCGCTGCCTGGACGGCAAGCCACGTGGCTTCGGTCAGCCCGTCTCCTGTCACCGCTGCGTCGCCCTGGAATCGCACTTCGTATATGCGCTGCGCGCCTCGCCCGGCAAGTGCAGGCCATGGTTGGCTGTCTGCTTGGGCCACAGTCGTGATTGCGAGTTCGCGTCCGAGGCCTACGGCAAGAGCGCGGGCCGCGCCCAGCATTTCAATACTATGCACCGTCGGCTCCCCCGACTTCCCGGTCTCAACAACTGCCAGCACGCCGCCTGTCAACGTCGTCACGCCCGGACCGCCGTTGGAAGCTTCGCCATGAGGCGTATGCCGTCCGAGATGGCGCCCGCGATGTCTCTCGGCGAGACGCAGTCCCCGACGGCGAAGACGTTCGACCGGCTCTCCTCAAGTTGACCGATGAGACTGTCGTTCACCATGCCGCCGTAGGAGCCGATGACCGAGTCCGCGGGGAGCCTGCCCGTCTGGCGCGTGTAGACATTGCGTATCTCCACCTCGCCGGGGTGGACGGCTGTCACCTCCGAGGTGGTGACCATACGCACGCCCTTTCGCAGCAAGCGCCGGTAGGCATGCTCGGAAGTGAAGAAGTCCTGGTTGATGGACGGCTCGAAGGCCATCGCCACGATCGTGACCTCGTGCTCCCGGTCGGCGAGCAACTCCGCGACCGGAAGCGCCTGGTAGCCGTGGTCGACCTCGGCCATGGCGATGACAACGCGCTTCCCGAGTCTCACGTTGCCCGCGAGCACCGTGCGGACATCCATTGGAGAGACGCCTGCCGCGTCACCGTTCCGGGAGCGCAGCCAAGACGGCATCGCCGGTGTCGATCCGGTAGCGACCACCACGGCGTCAGGGTTGAACGCTTCGACCGCCTCGACCGTCGCTTCTCGACCGAGTTGCAGATCGATGTCCAACGCAGCGAGTTGCCCTCGATAGAACTCTACCGCTTCCCGGAAGCGGGCCCGTTGGGGCACCTTGGCCGCAAGGAGCACCTGCCCGCCAATGTCATCACCGCGTTCCCAGACTGTGACGGAGAAGCCCCGCAGTCGTGCCAGCCGGGCGACTTCGAGGCCCGCAAGCCCGGCGCCGATTACCAGCAGCTTCTGGCCCACCCCATCCTTCGTCCGGGCGAGGCGGTCGACTTCCGCTGGCAGCGGATTTAGCAGGCAGGACGGCGTCCCCATCGCTGCCAGGCCACCGGCCCCGCCGGAACAGGTCTGGTTGCAGGCGACGCAGGCCCTGATCTGGTCCCGCTGCCCGCTCTCCAGCTTCGAAGGCAACCACGGATCGGCGAGAATGGCGCGTGTCATTCCGACAAGTTCGACATCGCCCTCGCCCACCAGCGATTCCGCCACGGCAGGATCGGTAAGCAGTCCGTTGTAGATGACGGGCACGCCGGACTCTCGCCGGACCGCCTGCGCAACGTCCCAACCTGCTCCCTGCACGAAGGAGGCGTCCGGGAGCAGCGCGGGCATGAGGTTGATGTAGTCGAACGGTGAGGAACCTGAGAGGTGGCGCGCAACTTCTGGCAGGTCGCTCTCCGTAAGTCCAGGCTCGATGAAGGGGTCCGCGCTCAACCGGACTCCCACCGCCAGGCCGGGCCCGACGGCCTCGCGTACCGCCCTGACGACTTCGGCGACAATCCTGCAGCGGTTTCCGAGGCTCCCGCCGTACTCGTCCTCCCGCAGGTTCACTTTCGGCGAGAGGAATTCGGCCAGCAGGAAGCCGTTGGCGGCGTTGATCTCGACCCCGTCGAATGTCGCCTGCCGCAGCCGCGCGGCGGCCGAGGCGAACGCCCCGATGATCTCGCGGATGTCGCGCTGGGTCATCCCATAGGCGATGGCTCCTCCACCCATCGGGACCATCGCGCCCATGGGTGCGCGCACGGCTGAGGGCGCCCAGAGGGGCAGGTTACGGTAGCCGGTCGCCGCCAGAAAGCCAGCATGCCAGAGGTGGCCGACGATCTTGGCGCCTCCGTCGTGGACTGCATCGGCCACCTGCCGATAGAGCGGGATGAGGTCGTCGGACACGTTCTCCACCGTCCGCGGGTTCAGCGTGCTCGTGGGGTGCACGCTTTGCGGCTCCGTGACAAGGAGCCCGGCCCCGCCGCGCGCCATGTATTCCCAGTAGGCCGCGAGCTCCTGGGTCGGCCGGTTGGCATTCTCATCGAGCCCTGCATAGGCGGGCGCGGGGGCGGTGAACACGATCCGGTTCCGCACGGACATCGGCCCGATCCGGAACTCGGACAAGAGATGCTCAGCCAAAGCCATTCCTCCTGCGCCAGCACCTGGCTGCACTAGAGTTCGCGCCCGACGCGGTTGCCATCGCGAGTGGCATAGATGATTCGACGTGGCGCCACGGCGTCGCCGATGAGGTGGAGCTCTCCGACTTTGCCCTCAAGATCGTCGTAGAGGTTCCGTACCGACTTGCCGCCGAGCGCCACGACAACGTCGTCGACCTCGATCGTCCGCTCCTCGCCGCTGTAGAGGTTGTACAGCGTGACGTGCCGCCCATTGACGGCCCGTATCCAGGACAGCGGCGTGAGAGTGACACCTTTGCCCAGCAGGATTGGGTAGAAGGTGACGATCGTGTTGTGCTCGATCTCCTGCCCGGCGAAGCGGCGCCGGGACACCACCTCCACCTGCTTGCCCGCGCTGACGAGGAAGTCGGCGGTACTTAGGGCCTGCTGGTGGTTTTCATCCGCCAGGACAAGCACGCGTTCGCCGAGTGAGCCCAGGTCGTCATAGACTTCGCGGACTTCGTGGACACGTGCCGTATCGATGCCGGGAATGTCGGAAGGGACGGCAGCAACCGACCCGGTGGCGACTACGACCGCGTCGGGGCTCTCGGCAAGCACGGCAGCCGGCGTGGCCTCGGTTCCAAGACGAACGTCCACGCCAAGCCGCTTCAGTTCGTGAGTGTAGTAGCGCACGGGCTCGCCCAGGTCTATCCGCAATGGCGCCCGGGCCGCGATGTTGACGAGCCCGCCGAGGGCTTCGTCCTTTTCGAAGAGCGTGACCCGATGCCCTCGCTCCGCGGCTACCCGGGCTGTCTCCATACCGGCGACGCCCCCTCCTACTACGACCACGCGCTTCTTGCGTGCCGTTGCCACGAGTATGGTCTGTCTTTCGAAGCCGATCTGCGGGTTGACGATGCAGCCGATGCCGAGCGAAAGGCCAAGGTAGCCCCGCCCCCAGCACGCTTCGTTGCAGGCCGTGCACTTGCGGATCTCGTCGACTCGCCCCTCGCGCGCTTTGTTCGCGAATTCAGGATCGGCGATGATCGCGCGGTTCATTGCCACCATGTCGGCGTAGCCGCTGGCAATGATGTCGTTGGCCTGCTGTGGGTCGTTGATCCGCCCGACGGCCATCACCGGGATGTCGACTACTTCTTTGATCGCCGCGGCGACGTGTACAAACGACCCGAGCGGGAAATACATCGGAGCGATGATCGTTTCCATGCTGTGGTAGTTCCCGACGCTGATGTCGAGGTAGTCGAGCTTCCCCGATGCCGCGATGGGTGCGAGCATCCGTTGCGACTCTTCGATGGTCAGCCCGCCGTCGACAAACTCGTCGGCGCTGAAGCGCATCCCCACTGTGTAGTCGCCGCCCACTGCCGAACGGACGGCTTCGACGACTTCGTCCACGAATCTCGTCCTGTTTTCCAGGCTCCCGCCGTATTCGTCGTCCCGGTGGTTGAAGAAGCCCGAAGCGAATGCCGTGATGAGATACCCATGCGCCCCGTGAATCTCGATTGCGTCGCAGCCAGCTTCCTTCACACGCCTTGCTCCGAAGGCAAAGGACTCGATCATCTCTTCGATCTCGGCCTTCACCATTGCATGGGCAATCCGCCACTCTCGTGGCGTGGCCATCGCGGAAGGCGCCCAGGTCGGGCGGCCCCCTGCTCCGCCTGCCTGAGCTCCACCGTGCCACAGCTGGACGACGAAGTGGGAGCCGTGGCGACGCACCGCTTCGGCTGCTTTCCCATAGATCTCGGTGAATCGGGGGTGAGCAAACGGCACGGTGCCAGCGCTCGTCGTTGGGTGCACGGGCGTGACCCCGCTTGCGACCATTCCCGTACCACCGGCGGCTTTTGCTTCCCAGTAATCGATGAGACTGTCGGAGGGGAGCCCGAAGCGATCGGTAAATCCCGGTGCGTGCGGCGGGCTGTAGATGCGGTTCCGCACCGTCAGCTTGCCAACCTGAATCGGTGAGAACAGGTTGGGAAACGACTGCGACTGCATCGGGACCTCCTGCGACTTCCCAGGCGGGACTCCAATTCCGGGCTTGCAGAGAGACGCTATCGTTAGAGGTCAAGCGTGTCAAGAGGATTCTAATGAACGGGTCCGCATTTAAACCCTGAACGCCAGACTTGGATGCTGGGGAAGGCCCGGGCAGAAAGCAAAACAGATGGCTGGGACATCGTCAGAGGCGACGCCAGAGGACCACGAGACATTGTCCCTGACGCACTAGGCCGCCGCTTGTGTGGGAGCGGCAACCAGGCCGAAGATGGCGGTCAGCGGCGGCGCGCTGACGGTCGGGCGTTCGTGCGTTCGTCCCAGAGCAGGGCCGCTTCCTTGGCAGTCCGCGGCGCCTTCGCCTCAGCAAGGACACGGTAGCGCTCCCTGACTTCGGGAGTCGCGTTGAAAGGCCGTTGCGACTTTTCGGCCCACTGCTCGCCGATCGCGGCGAGATAGCGATCAAGGTAACCCTGCATTGCTTTCTGCTCTTCGCGGGAGAGCGCCGAGGCGACGGTGGCTTCTAGCCGACGGACGCCCGACTGCGCCCTGCATGCAGTCTCGATGCCGCTATCGGTGATGGATACAATAACGAGACGGCCGTCGACCGTGGATCGTTCCCGCGTCACGTGGCCCTGCCGTTCCAGGGTGTTTATCAGACTCGTAGCCGAAGGAACCGACACTCCCAGCAATCGTGCGAGCTCCCACGGTTCATGGGGACCGAGCGACCACAAAAGCATGAGCGCCTGATAACCGGAGTACGAGATGCCCAAAGGGCGTAGCGCCTCAGCCTCGACGCGTTGGAGGGCGGCCCTACCCGCTCGAACCACTGTGACGCCAAGAATTCGTGCAGCGGGATCTCCCGCTTCCAGGTCGTTACATGGGAGGTCCGTCATGTCTTCACGATAGTTGGTGGACAACCTGCAGTCCAGAGACTCTTGCGTCCGTTCGCAGGCGCCTCAGGACCGCTGGCAGCACCTTCCGTCCTCTCCTTCCCTTCGTAAGTTCTTGACGCAATCGGCATCCTTAGAAGCCTCTTGACACACTAGGGCTCTAAGGATAGTGTCCTCGCCACGCGCCGTCCCGAGGGCGCCGCGGCGCAGATCTTATGATCCTCGTCATTGATTTGTGCCGTCTATAGATCTCATACGTACCTCGCGCATTTCCACGGAGGAAGCCATGACCCTCGCGAACCAACCAGGAAAGCTGTCCGGAGTAACCGGCGGCTACCGGGAAAAATGGGAGTGGGATTCCGTCCACTGGGGGACCCACTGTGTCGACTGCTACCCGGGGGACTGCCCCGTGC
>JAHDWR010000055.1 GCA_023382755.1 Dehalococcoidia bacterium | reverse complement strand
CCAGCTTGGGATCAAGCTGCCAGAGGCCGGCCACTACGGGGCCGGCCTCTTCTTCAGCTCGCGCGACGAACGCGGCCGCCAGCAGGCCATGGCGCTGTTTACGGCGATTGTCGAAGAGGAGGGCCAGCACCTGCTGGGCTGGCGGGAAGTGCCCACCAACAACGCCATGCTTGGGGCCACCGCCCTCGAAGCTGAGCCGGCGGTCTACCAGGTCTTCGTCGGCCGGGGGTCTCGCGTTGGGACGGAAGACGACTTCGAGCGCAAGCTCTACGTCATCCGGAAGCGGTTCGAAAAGGCCATCGACCGCTGGGGCATCCGCGATGAGGAGTGGTTCTACTTCTCCAGCCTTTCGTGCCGGACGATGGTCTACAAGGGAATGCTCACCGCCATGCAGCTGCGTGGCTACTACCCGGACCTCGAAAACCGGCACATGATCAGCGCGCTGGCGATGTTCCACTCGCGCTTCAGCACGAACACGTTCCCGAGCTGGGAGCTGGCGCACCCCTACCGCATGATCGCCCACAACGGGGAGATCAACACGCTCCGCGGCAACCGCAACTGGATGGCGGCACGCGAGGCGCTCTTCGCATCGCCGCTGTTCGATGACATTCACAAGATCCTGCCGGTCATCAACGAGCACGGGAGCGACACGGCCAGCCTCGACGAAGCGCTCGAACTCCTCGTACTCGCGGGGCGCCCGCTCTCCCACGCGATGATGATGCTTATCCCCGAAGCCTGGCAGGGCCACGAGTCGATGCCGCCGGAGAAGCGCGCATTCTACGAATACCACAGCTGCCTGATGGAGCCCTGGGACGGCCCTGCCTCGGTCGCCTTCACCGATGGCAAGAACATCGGCGCAGTCCTCGACCGCAACGGGCTACGCCCGTCGCGCTACTACGTGACCAGGGACGACATGGTGATCATGGCGTCGGAAGTCGGTGTGTTGCCCATCGAGCCGGAGCGGGTGCTGCACAAGGGCCGCCTGCAGCCGGGGAAGATGTTCCTGGTGAGCCTCGAAGAGGGGCGCATCATCGATGACACCGAGCTCAAGATGAAGCTCGCCACCGAACATCCCTACGCGGAGTGGCTCAAGGGCAACCTCCTTCCCATTGAAGAGGTCCCCGAGGTCGAGGCCCCCCAGCCGCCGTCGCCGGAGGTGCTGCTCCAGCAGCAGATGGCCTTCGGCTACACGATCGAAGACCTGAAATACGTCCTCGGCCCCATGGCCCAGAACGGCGAAGAAGCCATTGGCTCGATGGGCACCGACACTCCCCTCGCTGTGCTCTCCAGCCGCCCCCAGCCGCTGTACAACTACTTCCAGCAGCTCTTCGCCCAGGTCACGAACCCCCCGCTCGACGCCATCCGCGAAGAGCTCGTGACTTCGGTCAAGACCGTCATCGGGCCCGAGGGGAACCTCCTTCACCCCACCCCCGAGAGCTCCCACCTGGTGAGCCTGGACAACCCGTTCATCGATAACGAGCAGCTGGCCAAGTTCAAGTCGCTCAAGGAGCACGCCCTTGGTGCGACGGTGCTCCCAATGCTGTTCCCGGCGAAGGCGGGGCCGGCCGGTCTTGCGCCGGCGCTCGACCACATCTTCGAACAGGCCGACGAAGCGATCGCGGGGGGCGCGAAGATCCTCATCCTGTCCGACCGCGGCGTCGATGCGGAGCACGCGCCCATCCCCACGTTGCTGGCCGTCGCCGGCCTGCACAACCACCTCGTCCGCGAAAAGACGCGCACCCAGGTTGGACTGGTGGTCGAGACCGGGGACGCGCGGGAAGTCCATCATTTCGCGCTGCTGATCGGCTATGGCGCGGGCGCCGTGAACCCCTACCTCGCACTCGACTCCCTCGAACAGGTCCAGAAGGACGGCTACATCAACCCGGACCTCAGCGTTGAGGACCTGCACCACCACTACTTGAAAGCCATCAAGAAGGGCGTCGTCAAGGTGATGTCGAAGATGGGCATCTCCACGATCCACAGCTACCGGGGCGCTCAGATCTTCGAGGCCGTCGGCCTCGCCGAGGAGTTCATCGACCGCTACTTCACGAAGACGGTCTCGCGCATTGGCGGGGTCGGAATCGATGAGGTCGCCGTCGAGGCGCTGTCGCACCATCAGCGCGCGTTCCCGGCTCGCGACGGCGGCCTGCGCGAACTCCAGTGGGGCGGCCAATACCAGTGGCGCCGCGATGGTGAGCACCACCTGTTCAACCCCGATACCGTCTTCAAGCTGCAGCACGCGACCCGCACCGGGCAGTTCAAGGTCTTCCGCGAGTACACCCGCCTGGTCGACGAGCAGAGCGAGCGCATGGCAACCCTGCGCGGGTTGTTCGAACTGAAGTCCGACAGGCCGCCGGTGCCGCTCGATGAGGTCGAGCCGGTGGAGAGCCTGTTCCAGCGGTTCGCGACGGGCGCCATGTCGTACGGCTCGATCAGCGCTGAGGCGCACGAAACACTGGCCATCGCCATGAACCGCATCGGCGGGCGTAGCAACACGGGCGAGGGCGGCGAGGACCGCCGGAGGTTCGTGCCCGATCAGAACGGCGACCTGCGGCGCAGCTCGATCAAGCAGGTGGCCTCGGGCCGCTTCGGCGTCACCAGTGAGTACCTGGTCAACTCCGACGAGCTGCAGATCAAGATGGCCCAGGGTGCGAAGCCCGGAGAGGGCGGCCAGTTGCCCGGGGCCAAGGTCTACCCATGGATCGCGGAGGTCCGGCACGCGACGCCTGGCGTTGGATTGATCAGCCCGCCGCCGCATCACGACATCTACTCGATCGAGGACCTGGCCCAGCTCATCCACGACCTGAAGAACTCCAACCCGCGGGCCCGCATCAGCGTCAAGCTGGTGGCCGAAGTCGGCGTCGGGACGGTCGCGGCGGGCGTCGCCAAGGCCAAGTCCGATGTGGTGCTCATCAGCGGTTTCGACGGCGGGACCGGGGCGAGCCCGCTCACGTCGCTGAAGCACGCGGGGATCCCCTGGGAGCTCGGGCTGGCGGAAACGCAGCAGACGCTGGTGCTGAACAAGCTCCGGGACCGGATCATCGTGCAGGTCGACGGCCAGATGAAGACGGGTCGCGATGTCGTCATCGGGGCGCTCCTGGGGGCCGAAGAGTTCGGCTTCGCGACCGCACCGCTGGTGGTGATGGGCTGCATCATGATGCGCGTCTGTCACCTGGACACGTGCCCCGTGGGTATTGCCACGCAGAATCCCGAACTGCGCGCCAAGTTCGCCGGGAAGGCCGAACACGTGGTGAACTTCTTCCGCTTCATCGCGGAAGAAGTCCGCGAATACATGGCCCAGCTGGGGTTCAGGACGTTCGAGGAGATGATCGGGCGCAGCGACCTGCTCGACACGCGCCGCGCCGTGAACCACTGGAAAGCCCAGGGCCTCGACCTCTCGGCAATCCTCTACCGGCCGGAAGTAGGGCCCGAAGTTGCGACCCGGCGCGTGGCCGAGCAGGACCACGGGCTGGCCCGCGCGCTCGACAACGAGTTGTTGAGGCTGTGCGAACCCGCCATCGAGCGTGGCGAGCGCGTGCGACTCGACCTCCCCATCCGGAACGTGAACCGGACCGTCGGGACCATGCTCGGCAGCGAGCTGACCCGGCGCTACGGCGGAAGCGGCCTGCCGGACGACACCATCGACATCCAGTTCCATGGTTCGGCCGGACAGAGTTTCGGTGCATTCGTGCCCGCCGGCATCACGCTTCGCCTGGAAGGCGATACGAACGATTACGTGGGCAAGGGCCTCTCCGGGGGCAAGATCATTGTCTATCCCCCCGCCATCGATGGCTTTGTGCCAGAAGAGAACATTGTTATCGGCAATGTTGCCCTGTACGGCGCGACGAGCGGTGCGGCGTTCTTTCGCGGGATTGCGGGTGAACGCTTCATGGTCCGCAACAGCGGCGCCGTAGGCGTGGTGGAAGGCACGGGCGACCATGGCTGTGAGTACATGACGGGCGGGCGCGCGGTGATCATCGGTAAGACCGGGAGGAACTTCGGGGCCGGCATGAGCGGCGGCATAGCCTACGTGCTGGATGAAGACGGCGACTTCGCAAGCCGCTGTAACCCGGAGATGGTCGGGCTTGAGCCGCTCGATGAGCATGAGGACCTGGACCTGGTGAAAGGCCTCCTCGAACGGCACCTGGAATACACCGCAAGCACCGTCGCAGCTCGGGTCCTGACGGACTGGCCTGCCATGGCCGGCAAGTTCGTGAAGGTGATGCCGAAAGAGTACCGGCGCGTCCTCGAAGAGCGGCGCCGGGAAAGCGAGCGCCTTGCCCAGCACCCGGCACCGGCGCCGGAGGTGGTCCGTGGCTAAGCCAACCGGGTTCATGGAGTTCACCCGCGAGACCCCGACCCGCCGACCCGTGGACGAACGCGTCCACGACTGGCTCGAGGTGTACGAGGACTTCCCGGTCGACCACCTGAAGAAGCAGGCCGCCCGCTGCATGGACTGCGGCATCCCGTTCTGCCACCAGGGTTGCCCGCTCGGGAACATCATCCCCGACTGGAACGACCTCGTGTACCGCGACAAGTGGCGCGACGCGATCGACCGGCTGCACGCGACGAACAACTTCCCGGAGTTCACGGGGCGGCTTTGCCCCGCACCATGCGAGGCCGCCTGCGTGCTGGGGATCAACAACGACCCCGTGACCATCAAGCAGGTCGAACTTACGATCATCGAGCGCGCCTGGGCCGAGGGTTGGATCACCCCGGCGCCGGCCGTGGTGAAGACGGGAAAGACCGTCGCGGTCATTGGCTCCGGGCCGGCCGGGCTTGCCTGCGCCCAGCAACTCGCTCGCGCGGGCCATGCCGTGACCCTCTTCGAGCGCGACGACCGGATCGGCGGGCTCCTCCGCTATGGCATCCCCGACTTCAAGATGGAGAAGCGCTTCATCGACCGGCGGCTGGCGCAGATGGAGGCCGAAGGCGTCAGCTTCCGGCCTTCGACGAACGTGGGCGTGGACATCGATGTGCGTGAGCTGGTGACCCAGTTCGACGCGCTCTGCCTCACGGGGGGCGCAACCCACGCGCGCGACCTGGACGTGGCGGGCCGGGAGCTCGACGGCGTCCACTTCGCGATGGAATACCTCCCGATGCAGAACCGCCGGAACGCTGGTGACGAGATCCCGGAGGACCGGTTCATCTCGGCGAAGGGCAAGCGCGTCATCATCCTCGGTGGTGGCGATACCGGGGCCGACTGCCTGGGGACGGCGCTGCGCCAGGGGGCGCGCGAGGTGCTGCAGTATGAATTACTGCCGAAACCCCCGGCGTCGCGCCCGCTGGAGAACCCGTGGCCGACATGGCCCAACATCTACCGGGTTTCCTCGGCCCACGAGGAAGGCGGCGTGCGCGACTACTCCATCCTCACGAAAGGTCTCTCGGGGCGTGATGGGAGGCTGACCACGCTCCACGGTGTCCGCGTGGAGTTCGCCATGGAGGATGGTCGGCAGGTGATGAAGGAGGTGCCCGGCACCGAATTCGAAGAGCCGGTCGACCTTCTGCTCCTGGCGATGGGGTTCCTGGGGCCGGAACAGACCGGGATGATCGCCCAGCTCGGGCTGGAGCTGACCGAGCGCGGGAACGTGAGGGCCGACGAGAACAAGATGACGTCGGTACCCGGTGTGTTTACTGCTGGCGACATGACGCGCGGTCAGTCACTCATCGTGTGGGCGATCGCCGAGGGCCGTGCCGCGGCACGGGGCATCGATGAATACCTGATGGGTGAAACGCTGCTGCCGGGGAACTAACCCGCGCCCGCACCGGGTGACCTGCGAGCGGGTCCCAGTGGCCTCTCGTGGGGGATGATTCGGGCGGGGACCCCGACGGCGGTGCTGTTGGGCGGCACATCGCCGAGCACAACGGCATTCGCGCCGATCCGGGAATTATCACCGATGGAGATCGGCCCCAGGACCTTCGCGCCCGTCCCGATGAACACGTTGCGGCCGATGTTGGGGCCTGCAAGCGAAGGCCCGGGGCCTCCGGTGTCCAGGCCGATAGTAACGAACGGCGCGACGTTGCACTGCGGCCCGATGGTGGTCGTGCCATCGATGATCACCTGGCCATGATTCACGAGGAGCCCCGGCCCAATGGTGACGGAGTCGCCAATCGAGACCCCGGCAAGGAGCATGGTCAGACGCCGGCAGAGGTTCGGGACGAGGGGTATCCGTTTCTGGCGCGCCCACGCCTGGAAGCGGTAGACCAGGACGACCTGGAGTTCGGCCGAAAGCAGGATGGTTGCGATCCGCTCGGCGCGGAGCCCGAAGAGCGCCCGCACGCGCGGCACGCTGTGCCAGTTCACGCCGAGGTCGATGTCGCGCGAGACGTTCTCAAACACAGGCCGAAGCTAGGCGAGTGCCGGGAAACAGGCAAACTCAGGCGTCGCGGTCGATGAGGTACGCACCGATTGCGCGGAGGTCCTCCTTCCGGGTGGCGCCAAGGTCGATCGTCTCGAGAATTGCTGCGGCGGCTGCTGCCTGGCGAGAGGCCGCGTCCCGCGTGAACTCCGCTGAGCCCGCCTCCTGCATCGTCGCGACGACCGCAGTGATGTCGCCATCGTCCAGGGCCGGCCGCGCGTAGATCTCGCGAATCACCCGGCCTCCGGGTGTAGCGAGTGCATGGAGCACGGGCAACGTCTTCTTCTTGCGCGCGATGTCGTTGGTGTTGGATTTGCCGGTGAGGTCGGGGTCGCCCCAGATTCCCAGGTAGTCGTCATGGATCTGGAAGGCAAGCCCGATGGCTTCGCCCCAGCGGCCGAGTGCCTCGGCCGTGGCCATCGGTGCGCCGGCGAGTGTCGCGCCGATGGCGAGGGGCGCGCCAAGTAAAGCCCCGGTCTTCCCCGCGACCATCTCGAGGTACTCGCCGGTGGTCACGTCATCGCGCGTCTCGAACGAGAGGTCCGCCCACTGCCCGCCGATCATCCGCGCCACCGCGTCCGTAAGCAGATGGAGAGCGGCGAGACGGCTTTCCGCGGGCCCGGGGCCCTGCAAGAGCGCGTCAGTCGCCCGGGAGTAGAGGAAGTCGCCCGCGTTGATCGCCTGGGCTGTTCCGAGAAGCGCCCAGAGTGTGGGCCGGCCGTGACGTTCCGCATCATGGTCCTGGACTTCGTCGTGGACCAGCGAGAAGTTGTGCACCAGCTCGACCGCGACCGCTCCAGGCAGGGCCGCCCCGGTGCTTCCGAAGAGTGCTCCCGCATAGAGGCAGAGGGCGGGGCGGATGCGCTTCCCGCCCGCGTTCGCCGGCATGCCTGCCGCATCCTCCCACCCCATGACATAACGGCAAGCGGCGGCAAGCTGCGATCGCTCAGCGCCGATGGCAGCTCGAAGTGCCGATTCGATGGGGTCGAGATGCGTTGCGAGCGAAGCTGGGAGACCTGCCACTTCAGGGCGCCAGCACGACCGGGCTCGCGGTAGCCCGTGCACCGGGCGGGACCGGGAGCAGGGAGCGGACCCGTGCGGCGATGCCTGCCGCATCCACCTGGTGGATCTGGCGGAAGGTCGTCTGAGGGCCGTGGTCGACAATCGCGTCCGGCATGGTGAGGTTCGCCAGGCAGCGGTCGGCAAGGCCCGCATCGGCGAGCGCCTCGAGGACCGCGTCGCCGAAGCCACCCGCCCGTACGTTCTCCTCGACGGTCACCAGGCCGGTGGTAATCCCGGCATACCGGACGATCAGGTCGACATCCAGGGGTTTTGCGTAGCGGGCGTTGATCACTGCCGCATTGATCCCGGCAGCTTCGAGGATCTCCGCGGCGCCAAGGCACTCCTGCACCGAAACACCGAAACCCACCAGGGTCACGTCGCGGCCCTCCCGGAGTACCTCGCCCTTGCCGATGGGCAACCGCCGCATGGGAAGGTCCGTGGGTGCGCCGGGGCCGGCCCCACGAGGGAAGCGCACAGAGAACGGTCCACTGTGGTGGATGCCGGTGTAGAGCAGGTCGCGGAGCTCGGCCTCATCTTTCGGGGCGCTCACCACCATGTTCGGGAGGCAGCGGAGGAAGCTGATGTCGATGAAGCCCTGGTGCGTCTTGCCGTCATCGCCCACGAACCCGGCCCGGTCCAGGGCGAACACCACAGGCAGGTCCTGGACCACCACATCGTGCACCACCGAATCGAAGCCGCGCTGGAGGAAGGTGGAATAGATCGCCGCGATCGGACGGATGCCCTGGGTCGCGAGGCCGGCTGCGAAGGTCACGGCGTGCTGCTCGGCGATGCCGACATCGAAGACACGGTCGGGGTACTTCGCGTGGACCGGGGCCAGGCCGGTGCCTTCGAGCATGGCAGCGGTGACGGCGACGACCCGCGAGTCGGATTCGATGAGTTCCTGGGTCGCCTGGGCGAAGACCTGGCTGTAGGTCGGCCGAGGCGGCGGTGCGTCCGCGCTCACGGGTTTTTTCAGCCAGTAGGTGCCACTGTGACTCTTGATGGGGTCGGCCTCGGCTTCGGGGATGCCGTGGCCCTTTTCCGTGAGGATGTGGAGCAAGACCGGCTTGCCTTCGACCTTCTTGATCGAGGCGAGCGTGAGCTCGATCTCCTGGATGTCGTGGCCGTCGATTGGGCCGTAATACTCGAACCCGAACTGCTCCCAGAACCTCGCGGGCACCAGCAGGTCGCGGAAACTGGTCTTGACGCGTTTCGCGCCCTGCCACATCTGGCGGCCCAGGGGGACGTGCTCCGCAAGCTCACCGATCTGGCGCTTGGCATTCCGGTAGAGGGGATCGACGCGCAATTTGTTCACGTTGCGGGAGAGCGCGCCGACGTTTGGCGAGATGGACATCGCATTGTCGTTGAGGATGACGAGCAGGCGCTGCGTGCCGAGATGTCCGGCATGGTTCATCGCTTCGAGGGCCATGCCCGCGGTCATCGCGCCGTCGCCGATGACCGCGATGGCGTAGAAGTCCTCGCCGAGGAGGTCCCGCGCGGCGGCCATCCCAACGGCCGCGGAGATGGAGGTGCCCGCATGGCCCGCGCCGAACGCGTCGTGGTCGCTTTCGTGGCGGTCGGCGAACCCGGAAAGCCCGCCGAACTGGCGGATGGTGTTCATCCGCGCTTTGCGTCCGGTCAGGATCTTGTGGACGTACACCTGGTGGCTGACATCCCAGATGATTTTGTCCTTCGGAGAGTCGAAGAGCCGGTGCAGGGCGATGGAGAGTTCGACGACGCCAAGGTTGGAGGCGAGATGCCCGCCGCCGCCGATGCAATCGACCGTCTCGACGAGGAACTGGCGGACTTCGCCGGCAAGCTCATCGAGTTGCTCATACGTGAGGCCGCGGAGGTCGCGAGGTCCCTCGACGCGATCGAGAATCTGGGTCAAGCCGGGTTCCCTCCTGGCAGGACCAGTAGGCCATGCGCCGCGCTGGACTGCCGTACGGTGGCTTACCTCGTTCGAGGTGCGCCAGAAGGGAACGTACGGGCGCCCCCGATGTGGGTCAAGACTGGCGCGGTTCGAAGGTCAACGCCGGGTCAGCCTGGGGCGTGGGCCGCGGCCGCACGGAGGCGGACGGGGCGGAGGCGGGCACCACGATCGTGAACGTCGTGCCCTTCCCGGGGACTGACTCGGCCGCCACGGTGCCGCCCAGCGATTCAACGAGCTCCTTCACGATCGAGAGGCCAAGCCCGGTGCCACCTTCGCGCCGGCTGCGGCCTTTATCGGTCCGGTAGAAGCGGTCGAAGATGCGGCCGAGATTCTGCGGTTCAATCCCCACGCCGTCGTCCGTCACCTGCACCACGCCACTCCCCGCCAGCGCGCGCACGGAAAGCCTGACCGTGCTGCCCTCGCCGGAGTACTTGATCGCGTTGTCGACCAGGTTGAGCACACACCGGTACATGAGGTCCGGGCTCGTCTCCACCTCCACTGGTTCGCCGGTGAGGGGCACGAGGGTCACCCGGCGCGCGGCCGCGAGGGGGCCGAGCTGGCTCGCGACCTCCATCGCAAGGTCGCCGAGGTCGACGGGTTCCTTCTCCACGTTTGCACCGTCATCGTTGGTGAGGAGGAGCAGGTCTTCGCTGAGGCGGGTCAGTCGCTCGGTCTGGGTCTTGATCGTGGCCAGGAGGTCCCGGTACTCCTCCGGGGTGGCGTCGGGGTCCATCTCGGTGACTTCGATGTTGGTGCGGATGGCGGCCAGCGGGGTGCGGAGCTCGTGGGAGGCATCCTGGACGAACTGGCGCTGGCGTTCGAAGGAATGTTCGAGACGGCCGATCATCAAGTCGAAGGTCTGGGCGAGGTCCGAGAGCTCGTCCTGGGGCCCCTGGTAGTTGATGCGGCGGCTGAGGTTGGTGGCGCTGATCTCCGAGGCGGCCTGGGTGATGTCGCGGACGGGCCGCAGCATCATCCCGGAGAGGACATAACCACCGACTCCGGAAGCGAGCGCAAGGCCGACAACGCTCAGGAGCGACAGGTACCGGAGCCGGTCGATGTTTTCGGAGTAGATCTGGTCTTCGGCTTCGCGGAGGGTGACGTTCTCGCGCAGGCGCGGGACGAACCCGGTGATGGCCTGGCCGGGGCCGGTCCGGACGGGCTGCCACTCGATGTCGTTGTACTGGACGCCCTCGTAAATGGTCCCGGGCTGATCGAGGCGGACGGCGATGTTGAGCGCGAGCACGAACGCCACGCCGAACACGAGCAAGAGGCTGGAATACCAGACGGTGAGGCGGAAGCGGATGCTCCGGGTGAAGGCGGGGAACTGCACGCTAGAGGACGTAACCCTTTCCGCGGATCGTTTCGATGAGTTGTTCTTCGAAGCCCTCGTTGAGTTTCCGGCGAAGGTTGTTCATATGCACCTTCACCGTCTGCGTGAAGGGGTTCGCGTGCTCGTCCCAGATGTGCTCCAGGAGTTCCTCCTGGGGTACGGCGCGGCCCTCGTTGCGCGCCAGGTAGTACACCAGCGCGAACTCCTTCGGCGTCAGGTGGATATCTTTGCCCTCGCGCTTTGCCCGGTTCGTATTCGGGTCGAGTTCGAGGCCCCGGGTGTTGATGACGGGCTCACGGAGGCCGCCATCCCTGCGGGCAATGGCGCGGATCCGGGCGGCCAGTTCGCTGAACGCGAACGGCTTGACCAGGTAGTCGTCGGCTCCGTAATCGAGCCCCTCGATGCGCTCCTTGATGGAGCTGCGTGCGGTTAACATAATTATGCCGCCGCCGAAGCGGTCCTCCCGCAGCCGGCGGCACACTTCGAGCCCGTCGACGCGGGGCAAGTTCAGGTCCAGGCAAATAACGTCGTAGTTGTTGACGGTCGCCTTATCGAGTGCCTCGGCTCCGTCACGGGCGACATCGACCGCGTAGCCCTGCTTGATGAGGCCGCGCTCGATGGCATTGGCAATGGACTCTTCGTCCTCGACAACGAGAACGCGCATGGGAGGCTCCGTAAGGAAATGGTACATCCACCGTATCCGGGTGCGGCCATAGCGAAGGTAAAGATCTCCCCGAAGGTCTCCCGTGGGGGCATCCGGGGGCCGGATTCGGACGGAACAGGTATCATGGGCGCGCGGAACGCCGCCCACCGCGCGCGCTCCAGACCTGGAACGAGGATGTCCTGATGGTAGTCGCAGATCGGCCCGCGCAAGAACTCACGCTGGACCACATCGCCGGGCTCCTGGGGGCCGAGGCGGAATACCTGCTCCAGCACCAGTGCCAGACGATCCCGAAGGAATCGCTCCACCTGCCCGGGCCGGACTTCGTCACGCGGGTGACGGCCGCCTCCGACAGGTCGCCCCAGGTGCTGCGCAACCTCCAGGCGATCTTCGACCACGGCCGCCTGGGCGGCACCGGCTACGTTTCCATCCTCCCGGTGGACCAGGGCATCGAGCACTCCGGCGGCGCCTCGTTTGCGAAGAATCCCGCGTACTTCGACCCGGAGAACATCGTCCAGCTTGCGATCGAAGGCGGCTGCAACGCGGTGGCATCGACCTACGGGGTGCTCGGATCGGTGGCGCGCAGGTACGCGCACCGCATCCCGTTCATCGTGAAGATTAACCATAACGAGCTGCTCACCTACCCGAATAAGTTCGACCAGATCATGTTCGGCACGGTGAAAGAGGCCTGGAACACCGGCGCGGCGGCTGTGGGGGCGACCGTCTACTTCGGTTCCGACGAGAGCTCCCGCCAGATCGTCGATGTCGCGGAGGCCTTCGCCTACGCCCACGAACTGGGCATGGCCACGGTGCTCTGGTGCTACCTGCGCAACCCCGGCTTCAAAGTCAACGGCGTGAACCACGAGACCTCGGCCGACCTTACCGGCCAGGCCAACCACCTGGGGGTCACCATCCAGGCGGACATCGTGAAGCAGAAGCTCCCCGAACAGAACGGCGGCTTCAAAGCGCTGAATGCCAATGGCGTCAGCTATGGCAAGAGCGATGACCGCATGTACAACAAGTTGACCACCGACCACCCGATTGACTTGACCCGGTACCAGGTGGCAAACGGGTACATGGGCCGGATCGGGCTTATCAATTCCGGTGGAGCCAGCAGCGGTGAGAGCGACCTGACCGAGGCCGTGAAGACGGCGGTGGTGAACAAGCGCGCCGGCGGCATGGGCCTCATCAGCGGCCGAAAAGCGTTCCAGCGGCCGATGGCCGAGGGCATCCAGCTGCTGAACGCCATCCAGGATGTCTACCGGTGCGGTGATGTGACGGTCGCATAGCGCGCGTCACCCCCGTCTGGTGCCCGGACAAACGAAGAGCCCGGCCAGGGTTGGCCGGGCTCTCGTGCATCCGACGGGTGCGCGTATCAGGCGGCCTCGGTGAGTCGTCCGGAGTCGCGGCGGTTTCCGCGCCGTTCGAGCATGTAGCCGAAACCGCGGACATTCACGATATAGGAGGGTTCGCCGGGGTCGACTTCGACCTTGCGGCGGATGCGGCGGATGTAGACCTTGACGATTTCCTGCGCTTCGCGCTCGGAATAGGTGTAATCCTGGACCGCGCGCAGAATCTCAACCGGACTGACGACCTTGCCCGCGTTCTTGGCCAGGAAGGCCAGGATCTTGAATTCGGTCGGCGTCAGCGGGATCGTTTCTTCCTCGCGGACCGCCTGGCAGCGGTCGAAGTCCAGCACCAGGTCGCGCACCGTGATAGTGCTCGGCCCATCGTCCTGGGCGTCCTGGGCGGGGGCCGCTTTGCGGCGCGAGAGTGCATTGAGCTGGGCTGCAAGCATCTCCGGGCCGTCGGTATCCCGCAGGCAGACGTCCGCGCCCGCTTCCAGCGCGAAGCTCAGTCCCGTGGTGTGCGGTCCCGGGGCAAGGACCAGGATCGCGGCTTTGCTGGCGCGCGATACGGACCTCACGAGGGCGACATCGTCGTCATGGCGCGGGTCCACTGCCAGCACGACCAGGTCCGGGTCGAACTGCGCGATGAGGCGCTCGGTCTCGCGGTCGTGCGGGCGCTCCGTCGTTGTAAACCCGTGGCGCGCGAGCGCTGGCAACACTTCGGACGACCGGTAGTCGCGTGTGTGCGTGACAAACGCGACCTGGCTCCGGTAGCCCTCGTCGTAGCGTTCCGCCATAGCATCAACCCCCAATGATTCCCACAGGCCCGATCCGTTCAGAGCCCGGGAGAGTATTTTCCCATGTCCGCCCACCGGTGCCGGGGCACGCGTGGTGGACGAACGACTGTCAATAACTATCTTCGGCAGGAACTTCCACCCTAATAGGGTCGCCCGGCGAGCCGAGTGACAGAAAAGTGTCGGAGCGGGCACCGTGGCAACCCGCATGTGACAAACACAGCCCGGACCGCGCGGGTCCGGGCTGTGCAAGGGTGTTCGCGGGGATCAGCGGAACGATCACGCGACATCGCGCAGCAGCGCCCGGCGCAGACGCTTCACCGCCTGCGCGTGCAGCTGGCTGACGCGGGTTTCGGAGACCTGGAGGACGGCCGCGATGTCCTTCATGGTCAAGTGCTCGACATAATACAGGCTTACGACCAGTCGCTCGCGCTCGGGCAGAGCCTGGACGGATCGGGCAAGGTCTTCGTACAACTCGCGCTCCTCGAATGACCGGGTAAAGTCGATGTCTTCGTCGGCCGTGGGCATCTCGGCCGCGGGGAACGAGTCCCCGTCGTCGTCGCGTTCCAGCATGCGGTCCAGCGAGACCGTGACCCAGCGTGAGTGCGAGCTTGCGTCGCGGTACTGGTCGACGCTGATGCCGAGGTGTTCGGCCGCTTCGTGGTCGTTTGGCGATCGCCCAAGGATCGCCTCGAGTTCGCCCTGGGCGCGCTGCACGTCGCGGGCTTTTTGCCGCATGGTCCGGCTCAGGCGGTCCATGCGCCGGAAAGCGTCGATCATCGAGCCGCGGATGCGCTGGACGGCGTAGGCGTGGAAGTTGGTGCCTTTGGAGGGGTCGTAACGGCGCACCGCCTCGACCAGGCCGCAGGTGCCGTACCCGACCGCGTCCTCGAACTCCAGGAGCCCGGGGATTTCCAGTGGCAGCGAGCGAGCCACGCGACGTACCAGCGGTGCGTACTGCATGACCAGCTGCTGCTGTTCTTCCAGCGAGAGCCGGGTCGGCGTCCCGGTGTCGGTACCGGGTTCAGATTGAGTGGACGGCCATTGCATTTTCTTGCTCCCCCGAACAAGCACCCCGACCGCAACCGGTCTGTAATGGTTGTCGATCTGGTGCACCGATTGTTCAGAGGGTGGCGGTGACAGAACAACGCACACCGCGTGACGCCTGCGTGGTCGTTGGGTTACAGCGGAGGACATAAGGGTTCTCCCTGAGTGGCCAGGGGGTGAATCCCCTATTCGAGGCCTCGCCGGAAGGGTCCCAGTCTGCATAACTGATATAGTGCGAAGATACGGGCGGCAGAGCGAGCCGCACCCGTCCTGTGGTATAACCGCCGCGGTCATGACCGAACCCTCGGACTTTCTCGCGATCGCCGGCGCTGACAGTGTGACGCGCATTGTTCGCGACCGTGGCGACACGTGGACCGATGCTGCGGTCACGAGCGGCTGGTGGCCGGCGTGGCGCCCGGGCCGCCGTGAATACGCCATCTCGCGGGTTGAGGCGAGCGGCAGTTCTCTGCATGCGGGCCTGCACCTCCAGGGCATCGACGGCGGCGATATCCCCATCCCCGGGTCCCTGAGTGTCCCGCCGGCGCTCATCGCCGAGCGTGTCGCCCACTATGCGCTGTGGGACCCCACCGGCCAGATGTTGTGTTATGTCATGCCGGCGGGCCGCACGCTCGCCGCGCGCCTCTGGCGGGCTGGCGAACCGGAGGCTGAGACCCTGACGGGAGGGACACCGATCTTCCCTGCATGGTCTCCTGACAGCAGCCGCCTGCTCCTCCACTACGGGGACCAGCTGGTCTCGGTGGACCTGGAGTCGGGCGAGCAGAGCGTGCTCAGCACGCATGCCATGGGCTTCCGGACGGCGGCGATCAGCAGCGACGGCGAGTTGACCGCGTTCGCCGAGGCCAGCGAGCAGGGGACGGCGCTCCTCTGCTACCGCGGGGCGCCAGGCGCCGCCACGCAAGCGGCGCGATTCGATGGGGGCGTGGCACTCGCGTTTCGCCCGGGCACGCACGAGCTCGCGGCCGCTGTGACCACCGGGGCCGAAGCCGGGGTGTTCCGCGACCTCTATCTGCTCGACCTGGAACACCCCGGGGAGCCGCGCCGGCTGGTCCACGGGCCCCTCCTGGCCTACTGGTGGGCTCCGGCTGGCGACCGGCTGGCCGTGCTGGTGCCCGCCTATACGGGCGACGGGCGGTACCAGCTGCGCTTCCACGGACCCGATGGCCGCTTCCTCCGGGCGATGGAGCCGCTGACCCTCTCGCCGGATATGCGGACGATGGTGAGCTTTTTCGACCAGTTCGCGCTCTCCCACCCGCTGTGGACGCCCGACGGGCGTCGCTTCGCCTTCGGGGGGCGGGTACTGACCGATTCAATCCCTGCGTCTTTTGCCGATGGACAGCTCGATGCCGTGGTGGTCGCGGATGCGGCGGAGGGGGGGCCATGGCACCGCGTTGGGATGGGCTTTGGCGGGTTCTTTCCGCCGCGCGAGGTAAACGGCGGGTAACTGGCTAAATTGAAGCGGCAGAAAGGCCGCATGTACACTCAGACCATCCAGTGCTGCCGCCGCCGGTGCGGCAAAGGACTCCCATGGAAATCTCGCGTGAACAGCCCCAGCCGGGGCTTGGCGAG
>JAHDWR010000054.1 GCA_023382755.1 Dehalococcoidia bacterium | reverse complement strand
GGCTCTTGCATTTCTCGCGGTCAGGCGGGGTGGTCGTGCTCGGCGGCCGCGTAGTGGATGTCGCGGACCGCGTCGGAGAGGTGGAGCGCCTCTTCGGCGTCGAATCCGAGCGCGACGAAGGTCTGGCGCATGAGTTCGAGGCCGCCTTCGAACTCGGGCACCACGACCTCGGTGGCGCCGAGGCCGCGGAGGACGTGGATCTCGCCGCCGGTCCGGGCGCGGACGAGGATGGGCACGCCCGGGGCGATGGCGCGAGTGGCGGCGACGGCGACCAGGGCGGTGCTTTCGTCGGGGACGGTGACCACGACGGCGCGGGCATGGGTGAGTTCGGCCCGTTCGAGGACTTCGTGGCGGCCGGCATCGCCCCAGATGGTGGGGATCCCGGCCGCGTTCAGGCGGCGGGCGCGCTCCAAATCGGATTCGATGACAGTGAACGGGGCGCCGACCTGGGCAAGCGCGTGGCCGGTGAGTTCTCCGACGCGGCCGTAGCCGATGATGACGACGTGTCCCTCCCGGGGGAGTTTGGGCTCGGGCAGCTCGCCTTGCCGGTCGATGAAGCGCCAGGCCCGCCCGGTGCCCCGAAGGGAGCGTTCGAGGACGGGGATGGTGCGGAAAGCGATGGGGTTGAGGCTGATCGACGTCGCCGCCGCAGCCAGGACCACGTTGTAGGTGACCGGGGTCATGAGGCCGCTGCCGAGGCTTTCATCGGCGATGATGAATGAGAATTCGCCAAGCTGGGCAAGACCTGCCCCGACGACAAGCGCGGTCCGCGCGGGATAGGGGAAGACGGCCGCGGTCAGGAACGCGATGGCGGCGTTGCCGAAGAGCACGAGGAGCGTGACTGCCAGGTAGAGGTCGAGGTTTTCGAGGACGAGCTCCGGGTCCACGAGCATGCCGACGGAGACGAAGAAGAGGACGGCGAAGGCATCGCGGAGCGGGACGACATCCGCGGCGACCTGGTGGCTGGTCTCGGTTTCGGAGACGACGACGCCGGCGACGAACGCGCCGAGCGCGACCGACAGGCCGAAGGCGGCGGCGCTGGTGGCGATGCCGAGGGCCCCGGCGACGAACGCGAGGATGAAGAGCTCGCGGCTGCCAGTGCGGGCGACGAGCGAGAGGAGGCGCGGGAGCAGGCGGGCGCCGAACACGAGCATGACGCTCACGAAGACGGTGGCTTTGACGACCGCGACGGCGAGGTTGCGCCAGAAGTCGCCCTCGTGGCCGGGTTCGAGGGTGGGCAGCATGGCGAGCGTAAGGATGGTGATCAGGTCCTGGGCGATGAGCCAGCCGATTGCGACGCGCGCATGGACCGTACCCAGGAGGCCACGGTCTTCGAGGGAGCGGATGAGGACGACGGTGGAGGCGATGCTCACCGCGAGCCCAAGGGCGAGAGACTCGCGCGCGGGGAGGCCGAAGAAGTAGCCGAGGGCCGCGCCGGCGGCAGTCGCGAGGGTGACCTGGATGATGGCACCGGGGATGGCGATGCGGCGGACCGTGTAGAGGTCGGCCAGGTTGAAGTGGAGGCCGACCCCGAACATGAGGAAGATCACGCCCAGGTTGGCGAGCTGGCCGATGGCATCGGTGTCGGCATCGTAGCCGGGGGTGAAGGGCGAGATGACGAGGCCCGCGGCGAGGTACCCGACAATCGGCGAAATGCCGGCCAGCCGCGCGAGGATCCCCCCGGCGACGGCAAGGCCGAGCGCCGTGGCGATCGAAGTCAGGAGCGAGAAGTCTTCCAACGTCCAAAGACTACAGGTGAACGGGCCGTCACGGAGCCGTGGTGGCGTTTCTAGCCGTTCGGCAACACAACCACCTTGCAGTCGTGGGGGCTCGCCAGCGCTTCGAAGGCAGCCGGGAGTTCGTCGATGCCGACCGTGCGGGTGACCATCGGGGATGTATCGATGCTGCCATCGGCAAGCGCTCCGAGCGCCTCCGCATATTCGACGGGCGTGTAGCCAAGGACGAATTGGAGCGTGAGCTGCTTGTTGATGCCGACCATGGGGAAGATGCGGTCTTCCTTCATACACACGCCGACGACCACCACCCGGCCCATGCGGGCGACCAGTTGCATCGCCTGGTGGAGCGTGCCTTCGACGCCGACACATTCGAAGACGACGGGGGGCGGAGCGCCGGTGGCTTCGAGGAGGGCCGCGGCAAGGTCCTGGTCGCCGGGGTTGACGACGAGGTCGGCGCCGAGCTGGCGGGCGAGGGCTCGGCGGGGTTCGGCGTACTCGGAGACGGTGACGTGCTTCACGCCCTCCTTCTTGAGCCAGAGGAGCGTCATGAGGCCGATGGGCCCGGCGCCCATCACGACCGCGGTTTCGCCCGGCTGCATGCGGGCCTCGCGGACGGCGTGCAGGCCCACCGCGCAGGGCTCGGTGGTGGCGGCCACGCGGTCGGGGACTGAATCGGGGACGGCGAGGAGGATGGGGGCGCTCATGACGACGTACTCGCCGTAGGCGCCCGGGTACTTCGTGCTGTAGCCGAGGGCGACCATCCCGTTGGGGGAAGCGGGGTCGATGAGCACGGGGATGGAAGTGACGCGGGTGCCGGGGGCCCAGGCCTCGGCGCCGGGGCCAGCCTGGACAACCTCGGCAACGAACTCGTGGCCCATGACGATACCTGCGTCCTGGTCCTCCGTGTCCCAGGCGACGTTCCCGCTCATGCGGGAGGCGGCGACCATGTCGTCCATGTACCTGGCGGCGTGGAGGTCGGAGCCGCAGATGCCACAGGCCAGGACCCGGGCAAGCACCTGTCCGGGACCGGGGACGGGCTCCGGGACAGATTCGACCGCAAGGTTCTTCCCGCGAAGGACCATGGCTTTCATAGGGTGGTACGCCTCGGGCAAAAGGTGTGGGCGCGAACTCTAGCACACACGAGCGGGAGCGCGGCGCCGCGGGGCAAGGGCACGCGGACCATCCGTTGCCCGGGATGCCCAATTTCCGCCAAACTCCACTGATGGGAGTTCACACCGGGGGACACACGGACGAGGGCCGGCGAATATTGCTGGCCACCAACAACCCGGGCAAGGTGCGGGAGTTCCGAAGGCTGCTCGAGCCGTTCGGGTTCGTGGCGGTCACCCCGGCCGAGCTCGGTATCGCGCTGGAGGTGACGGAAGACGGGCGGAGCTACGCCGAGAACGCGGTGATCAAGGCCACGGCGTTCGCCGAGGCCGGCGGCATGCTGGCGCTGGCCGATGACTCGGGGATAGAGGTCGACGCGCTGGGTGGCGGCCCGGGGATGTACTCGGCCCGGTACGGCGGGCCCGGGCTGGACGACCGGGGGCGAGTGGAGTGGCTGCTGGGCGAGTTGGCCGGTGTGCCGGAAGGGCAGCGGACCGCGCGCTACCGGGCGGTGGTCGCGATCGCGTTCGGGGGTGCCGGCCGCGAGCCCGTGACCTTCGAAGGCGTGCAGGAGGGCCGGATCGGGTGCGAGCCACGGGGCGAGCGCGGGTTCGGGTATGACCCGGTGTTCGTGCTGGAGGACGGGCGCACGCAGGCGGAGGCGAGCGACGAGGAGAAGGACCGGATCAGCCACCGGGCGCAGGCGGTGAAGGCGGCGGCACGGTACTTGTTGGAGGGTGGAAGATGATGGGCCGCGGCATCGCCGCCGGGGCGTTGGCGGTGATCGCGCTGACTGCCACGGCATGCGGCGCCCCCGCCAGCGTGGTCCCGGAGGAACCCGCATGCGCGACCCCCGCGCCGCTCCCCACATCGCGCACCACGCCCGGGACGGTTTCGGTGCAGGCGTACTTCTCGCGGATCCGGAACGGGGCGGGCGCGCTCTACTCGGCGCGGGAGGAGCTGCGGGCGAAGTACGCGGACGACACGTTCTACCGCCGGGAAACGTTCCGGCCAGACTTCATCACATACGCCGACGAGACGATCTGCATGGCGCGCGGCCTCCAGGAGATCCCGGCCCCGACGGCTTCCCTGGCAGAGTTCGACCAGAAGTTCGATGCGGCGCTGGCCAGCCTGATCGAACATACGGTGGCCGGGCGCGAAGCGGTGCGCATGCGGAACGTGAGCGACTACCGGGAGTGGTTCGCGGGGGTGGACGAGAAGCTCGCCGCCGTGGTGGCGACTTCGCGGCGCTGAGGGCGGATCGACAGGCCCTGCGCCAGCCGCCACAATCGAAGCATGGCGATTCGGCACCCGGAACGGCCTCCATGGCTCAAAGTGCGCTTCCCAACGGGCGGAAGGTTTGGCGAACTGCAGGAGCTGATGCGGAGCCAGGAGCTCCACACGGTCTGCGAAGAGGCGCGCTGCCCGAACATCGGCGAATGCTGGAGCCGGGGCACGGCGACGTTCATGATCCTGGGCGACACGTGCACGCGGTCGTGCGGGTTCTGCGCGGTGAAGACCGGCCGGCCGGGGACGGTGGATACCGGCGAGCCGCGCCGCGTGGCCCTGGCGATCCAGCGCATGGGATTGCGCCACGCGGTGATCACGAGCGTGAACCGCGACGAGTTGCCGGATGGCGGCGCGGGAATCTTCGCGGAGACGATTCGCTGGACACGGCAGCTTTCGCCGGAGACGACGATCGAGGTGCTGATCCCCGACTTCAAGGGCGATTGGGCGGCGCTGGGCACGGTGCTCGAGGCCCGGCCCGAAATCCTGAACCACAACACGGAGACGGTGCCGCGGCTCTATCGCGAGGTGCGGCCCCAGGCCGTGTATTCGCGGTCGCTCGAACTCCTGAAGCGGGCGAAGGAGCTGGACCCCGGCACCGTCAGCAAGAGCGGCGTGATGGTTGGGCTGGGGGAGACCAGGGCCGAGCTGCTGCAGGTGTTCGAGGACCTGGCCGCGCACGGCGTCGAGGTGCTGACTGTGGGCCAGTATTTGCAGCCAACGCTGGCACACCTCCCCATCGCCCGCTACTGGAGCCCCGAAGAGTTTTCGGACTTGAAGGCCGCCGCCAACGGGATGGGGTTCCGGCACGTCGAGGCGGGACCGCTCGTGAGAAGCTCGTATCATGCGGAAGAACAGGCGGCTTCGGCCCGGGGCCCGGGGCTGAGCCCGCGCGGTCCGGCCGGGGCCGGTAGCACGATCGTGCCGGTGACCGGAGATGGCCCGCATGGGAGAACGGCGTAGGGCCTTTCCTGATTGTGGACGTTCCCAAACGGGCATACCTTCCGCTGGTGCATATGGCGACGACCGAAAAGACGGCGAACATGGACGACCCCGAGCACTACGGGCGGGAGCTGCTGGGCGCCTTCGCGCACGAGATTCGCACGCCGTTGACCTCGATCAAGATGGTGATGGAACTCGCCCGGCGACAGGCGGATGGCGACCGGCTGGCGCTGGACGCGGAGCTGGCGGAGATGCTCCGGACCTCGGTCGATGACCTGCAGGCCCTCGCGGATGACCTGCAGGAGACATCGCGCCTGGAACGGGGCCGGCTGACCCTGGGGACAGGCCCGTGCGACCTCGGGGCGGCGATAGCGGCTGCCCGGGAGTTGCTCGACGGCCAGCCGGAACTCGTGGTCGGCCATGCGGGCAGCGGGGAAGGCCCGTGGGATGCTCCGCGGCTGGTGCGTGCGATTGCCGGGCTTGGCCAGTCGGCAAACCGCCTCGGCGACGGGAGCGGCCGCGTTCAGCTCGACTGGGAATTCGGCGGCGAAGGGGCGGTGCTCAAGTTCAGAAGTGGGGAGCCGGGGGGAGCGCCGCGGACGATCGGCGCCGATGCCGGATTCTCATTTTTTCGGTCGCGGCAGCTTGTATTAGCCATGGGCGGATCCGTACACTCAGCGCGAGCCGAGCGATATGCGGCATTTGTAGTCGCGTTACCGCTGCAGGTGGTCGGGGGCGCTGCAAGTGGCTGAACCGATGAAAATTCTGCTGGCAGAAGACGAACGGACCATCTCGCGCCTGATCAAGCAGGTGCTCACGAATGCCGGTCACGATGTGGTGGGCGTGCAGAGCGCGGCCGAGGCGATGGAACAGCTCTCGGCAGGTTCGTTCGACCTGGTGTTGCTGGACCTGAACCTGGCGGACGGCGACGGGATGCGCGTGGTCAGCCTGCTCGAACAATCCGGCGGGCCCGTGCCCCCGGTGGTCCTGATGACCGGCGAGGGCACGCTGGAACAGGACGACCCGCGGTCGCGGCGGGTGGCGCGCGTGCTGCCCAAGCCGTTCGACCTCGACGCACTCGAAGAGACGGTGAACTCCTTCGTCGCGTAGTCACACGGAGAGCGGACGCTCCCGGCATGCGCGCGGCTCCCGAACGAGCGACGGCCCCGGGCGACAGATCTCTCCGCGCCGGTAGACTGGGTGCATGACACCGACCGGAACGCGCGCCCGCGCCCACGGCGCAAGCTGACCGCATGGCCAACGCGGACGACATCGCGCTGGAACCACCACTCTCCCGGAACGCCGGCGTGACCCCGGCGGTGGAGGACCGCTCCTACCTGGGGTTCATCGCGGCAGCGCTTGCCGCGGCCCTGGGCGGCGGGTTCCTGATGGCGGTGTGGATGCCGCTGGCGGCAACGGGCACGGTGACCGGGCAGGACCGGGTGCCATGGCTGATCCAGGCGCACGGGTGGGTGCAGGTGCAGGGCTGGGCAGGGCTGTTCGTGGCCGGGATGGCGGTGCGGCTGATGCCCCGGTTCGCGGGACGGCCGCCGGTGCGGCGGAACGTGACCATGCCACTGCTCGTGCTCCTCGCGGTCCCGGTGGCGCTGCGGATGACCCTGCAGCCGTGGGCCGATGGCACGCTCGCCGAGGCGACGGCGCTGACGATCGGCGGGCTTTCGGCGACGGGTGCGGCAGGGGTGGCCGCCATCCTAACGTGGACGCTCGCGCGGGGACGCAAGGCGCGCGAACCGTGGCGGTACTTTGCCTGGGCGGGGACGGCCTGGTGGGGCGTGCTGGCGGCGATGCTGGCGGCGTGGGGGTGGAGAGCAGCCAGGAACGAAGGGCTCGCGCCGGTGGCGTGGGACGACGTGATGACCTGGGTTGTGTTGTTCGGGCCGATCGGGAACTTCATCTGGAGTGTGCAGAGCCGGAGCGTGCCGATCTTCTTCGGGCGCAAGACGCCGACGTGGCGGCAGGCTGTCGTACCCGGCGTGGCGTACAACGCGGGGGCGGCGCTGGTGGCGCTCTCTCTGGCATTCGAAGGCGAGACAGCGGCACGATTGAGCGGATCGGGGTTGCTGCTTGCTGGCGCGGGGATGGTCTGGCTGCCCGTGATCGCGGGGTCGGTGTGGGGCCGGGCGAAGCGGCTGCGGCCCCGCGCGAAGCCGGCGGCGCGGTTCGTGCTGGGGGCGAACATTGCGGCAGTGGTTGCCGGGGTTTTGCTGGTGTGGGCGGGAGCGCAGACGGCGCTGGATGGCGAGTACGCTGAGTTCGCGGCACGCGACGCGGCGCGGCATGTGGTGGGTATCGGGCTTGTGACGATGCTCATCCTGGGGATGGCGCGGCTGGTGGCGCCGGTGTTCGCACTCGAACGGACAGAGTCCGGGGTGCCGAAGCTGTACGAGCGCGCGCCGTTCTGGCTGCTGCTCGGGGCGGTGGCACTGCGGGGTGGTTCGGCGCTGCTGGCGGAGCAGATCAGCTATGACGCGCGGATGCACTCGGCAGCGGCTGCGGGCGGAATGGCGTGGGTGGCGCTTGCCGTGTTCGCGCTGAGCGTCGCGCGGGCGGTCCGCAAGGAATCGGCGAACAAGCAGTCGCTGGAGGAGCAGGCCCGCGCCGCCGCCGAACGGCGGGCCCGCGGTCAGTAGGGAAGGCCCTCCAGTCCGAAGAGCGTGCGGGCGTAGCTGGCGCGGCCGAGGTGGCCGTTCCCGTGGCCGATGAGCCCGTGGAGGATCGCCTCCATCCGCGGGATGGGGCCCCAGGGGCGGATGGCCTGGACTTCGGCGAGGTACGCGTCGCTCATGTTCGCGATCCGCGGGACAACCGCATCGAGCACCGCCCGGGTGTAGGTGTTGAACTCCTCCGGCGGTGGGAATCTCATGCTGTAGGCGTCGTCCGGGTCCTGGCCGGTGCCCTGGTCGACCCGGGGAAGACTCCAGCGCTCGTGAAAGCTGTGCCTGAGCCAGACCGGCTGCTCGCGGTCGAAAACGAAGTGGATGATGTTGTCGATCGTGCGGACGACGTGCCAAACGTCCCAGCCGATGCTGTTGGTGACGCCGCCGCGGGTGTCGCAGAGCTGCTCGACGGTGAGGCCGTCAGTCGCGCGGAGCGAGTACTGGAGGACGCGGCCGGTGACGGTGGAGAGCTGCGCCTGGAGGGTGGGTGGATTGCCCATGCCGGGGAGGTTGGGGGCGTTCGGGGGCTGTGTCACAAGTCTTTCACCCGGGGGAGGATGTCGCGGCCCTGCCAGGCGAAGTTGGAGAGTTGGAGGCCGAGTTTCATGCGGGGATTGTAGGGCACGGCTCCGCTGGCTATGGAACCTCGTTGCTGCGCATGCCAAACGCTTGCTGCGTCAGTGGCAGGCAGTTGCGGAAGGCCTCGCGTGGCGCCGGGTCCGCACCCTCGATGACCCGGATGTAGTCGGTCCAGTTTTCCTGCGCGGAGTGCTCTGGCGTGTCGTAGCCGGCCGCGCGCATGCAAGCGCCAAGGTGGTCGCGAGCCTCCTGAAATTCCGCTTCGGTCATCGCGGTCTGGATGACCCACTGGCGCTGAACGGCATCGAAGTGCCAAACCCTGCACGCTTCGAAGCCTGCGCGCGCATCCTGCCGCCTCTGCTCGCTCTCGCCATCGGCAAGCTTGCGCCCGAGTTGATACTCGTAGTTCTTCCGGGAGGTCAGCACCGGGTCGGACTGGAGTTTGTAGCCGAAGCCTGCGGCACATTCAACGAACGCGAGGAAGGCCGTCTCGTATTCCTCGAACGTGAGGCCGTCTTGACGGTGACGATGAAGGACGGCGCGCTGCCTCGCCGGGAGCAGGGACTCACGGGATAAACCCTTCGGGCACGCCGTGTTCAGTGGCGAGGCGAAGCGAGCAGACGCGAAACTCCGAGGGATACGCCGCGGGAATGCCCGAGAAGTTCGGGCTCTCTGGCGCGCCCGGGACGGCCACTCCGCGATCCTGGAGACAGGCCGTCAGGAAGCGGCGTTGCGCCTGTCGTTCCTGTTCAGTGGGCGTGGTCTGGTAGGCCCATGCCGTGTCGACCTTGTCGCCGTATTCGCGATAACACCCCCAGAAAAGTTCGGACTGGCGGCCCGCGTCACCGCCGCCAGTATAGGAGTAGGTATATCGCCTGCCCGAGGCATCTAATTCGGGGCCGGTGCGGATTTCGAGGCCACTTTCTCTTAGGCAGGTAACGGTGGCCAGGACCGAAGTCTCATACTCCTCGAAAGTGACGACTCCATCAGCCAAGATTTCACGCTGGTACTCGCTGGCGGACCGAAGGGCATCCTCGACGCCAACGCCCTCCGGTAGCTGCTCAACGAGTGTACGCGTTACGGAATCGTGTTGATTGCCGCTGCCAGAATCGCAAGCGGCGGCAATCAACAGTGTTACCGCCAGCACGATGGCGCGCCACAATTTCACCCTTAGTAACCCGTCGTGTACTTGGGTCCATCCGAAGAGAAACCGTACACGAGCATATGGCTGCCCTGCGTCGGCGCATCGAACACTTGAGAACGAGAGATGTTGAATGCGCCTTGTTGGGGTGAATAGTTGACCCAATCCGCGCCATCCCAGAACGCATACTGATGCCAACGTATGCAGTTGTTGTTGCTGTAGAGCTCGTAGGTGCCGCCCGCGGCGTTCGTGTAGTACGAGTACCCGCCACCCACGCACGGCCCAATCGAAAGAGAGACCGAGCCTGCGGAAGCGACCGATACGAGCGCCAACGATGTCGCGGCCAGGAGCATCGCCGCAATACTCTGCCAGAAGAAGACCTTCATTGATTTCAACCTCCTCTTCGTAGGCCCCGCGCCACGGGGCAGCCTGCAGAGCGTTGCTTGCCAAGGCTGCAGTCCCTCCTGTTTGAGCAGGCAGCAGAAGGTTGGCGGAATGCAGCACGATCCCGCAATACGCAACCGGCTAGACTCTCCGCCAGGCGGCTGGCGGAGTGCCCGGGATTACAGAGGGCTGCGATAGGTGAAGGTCTCGTGCCTCGGGTGGCTTTCCGAGGCAACACTCCATATGGGCGAACATCCAGACGCCCCGGAGTTCCGGTGTGAGCGTGACTCCGGGCGGCAGGCACATGCCGATTTCTGCTGAGGCAATGCTGACCCACAACTTCACGGTGGCTGGACTGACGCCGAGGGCGGCCGCCAGATCTGAATGCCTGATTCCATCAAGCCGCCCGAGGAGCATTCTCCGATGCTCCGGGCCCATGGCCGGGATATGATGCGCGCTCAGAAGCATCGGCACCTGGGGATTAGTCTGTTGGAACACCGCAGCCATCCTCCTCCGTCGCAGGATGGGCGCATGATTTGCGAGCGGCGCTGAACATGTCAAGAAGTCGTGGGTAAAATCTCCGTAACCTACGCTGACCGATCCGGGCGCTAACCCGCGCTCAGCGGGCGGGCCGGTATACTTCGCGATCCATGAACGACTCCCGCTACGCCAACTGGCCCGAGGACTACGCATCCAAGCTGATGGAGCCCGCCGAGGCTGCCGCGCTCGTGCGCCCGGGCGACGCCATCGTCATCCCCATCGGCTCGATCACGCCCAACCTCTGCCACGCGATCTGGGACAGGCGCGATGAGCTGAGCGACATCGACATCCTCTCGTGCGCGCCGTTTGTCGACCCGGGCTGGTACGAACCGGGACACCCTGCCTTCCGGACACACGTCGAACTGTTCAACACGGCGATCGCGCGCCAGTCGATGCTTCGTGGCGCGACGGACTTCGTCTCGGTGCCGTTCAGCCGGCGGTTCAAGCCGGAGGACGAGCGGGGCGGCGGGGTTTTTGGGTGCGACGTGACGCTGATCGGCGTTTCGCCGCCGGACCGGTTCGGGTTCTGCAGTTTCGGGACGAGCCTCTGGAACAAGCTGTCGTATGCGCAGCGGGCGCGGACGGTGCTGGCGGAAGTGTTCCCGGGCTACCCGCAGACGGGCGGGACGAACCGCATCCACGTCTCGGAGATCGACGCGTTCGTGGATGGCGGGGAGACGGCCCCCACACGGCTGGCGCGGGAGGCGGCGCCGTTCCCGAAGGCGATCGCGGGCTACATCAACGAGATCGTGAAGCACGGCGACACCATCCAGATCGGGACCGGCATGATGACGTTGCAGCTGGCGAACAACGGGGCGTTCGACGGGCTGGTGGACCTGGGCGTGCACAGCGAGGTTTCGACGCCGGGGCTGAACGACCTGGTCTATAAGGGAGTGATCACGGGGTCGCGGAAGACGCGGCACCCGGGGAAGTTCGTGGCGACGGCGCTTTCAGCGACAACGCCGGAGGAGATCGAGTTCATCCACGAAAACCCGGTGTACGAGGTCCACGAGGTGCACTACACCAACGACATCCAGTTGATCGCGGCTCACGACAACATGGTGGCGATCAACAACGCGATGACGGTGGACCTGACCGGCCAGATAGCGGCTGAGTCGATCGGAGCGGACATGTGGAGCGGTCCGGGCGGGCAGCTGGAGTTCGTGATCGGGGCCACCCTCGCGAAGAACGGCCGGAGCGTGACGATCCTGCCCGCGGCGGCGAAAGAGGACTCGGTCAGCCGGATTGTCGCGCAGCACCCGCCGGGGACAGTGGTGACGGTGCCGCGGCAGTTCGCGGACTACGTGGTGACGGAGTTTGGAGTGGCGAGCCTGTTCGGGAAGAGCGACCGGCAGCGCGCCCGGGAGCTCATCCACATCGCCCACCCGGACCACAGGGCCGACCTCGAGCGGGCGCTCGCCAGGAGCGAGTAGGCGGGGGCCTACGCAGCTCCACCGTGGAGCGGTTTTGCGGGGTTGCCGGCCACAGGTGCCCCGGCGGGGACGGACCGAATCACCACCGCGCCGGCGCCGACGACGGCGTTCTCGCCGATGGTGACGCCGGGCATGATGGTGGCGCCGACACCGATGAAGGCGCCATCGCCAACAGTAACGGCCCCGGCGAGCGTGACGCCGGGGCCGAAAGTGACGCCCGAGCCGAGGACGCAGTCGTGATCGACCGCGCAGTTGGCGTTGAGGAGCGAGAAGTCGCCGATGGCCGCGTCCGGGCCGATGACCGTGCCGGCGAGGATGATTACGCCGCGCCCGAGCCTCGCATGGCGCGAGACTGTCGCCGCCGGGTGGACGACCCCGGCGAGCAGCCCCCCGGCGGCAAGGATGTCCTCGGCGAGGTCGCGGCGAAGGGCCGGGTTGTTCATGGCGACGACGAACGCCAGGCCGGAGTCGAGGCGGTTCCGCCAGGAGGCGATGGGGCCCAGTACTTCGGTCTCAAGCACCACTTCACCGGGCCGGAGCGCGTCATCGAGGATGCCCGCGATGCGATGCCGGCCAACCTGGAGGGCATCGAGCACGACCCTGCCCTGGCCGCCTGGACCGTGGATGAGGATGACGGCGGTCACTGCGTTGGCAGTGTAGCGGAGGGGCTCACGATCGTGGCGGAGAGGAGATCGGCCAGCTGGCTGGCGACGGTGGCGAGGGGACCGACGCTGCGCCCGGCGCGCGCGAGGAGCAGGCCTCCTTCCAGGGCGGCGATGATGAGCGTGGCGAGTTCGGCGGCTCGCGCGGGCGGGTGGCCATCGGCGGCCAGGCGGCTGGCGATGGGGCCCTGCCAGGCGGCGAACGCTTCGGCGCAGGCGGCTTCGACCTCGGTGGCGCCGAGAGCGGCAGCCTCGAGGGCGGTGGTGGCGACCGGGCAGCCATCGCGGAAGTCCGAGGCGGCGAGCGTGCTTTCGTAGAAGGCGGCGAAGGCGTGGATGGCGGCCGGGAGGGAGGGCGCGCCGGTCATCGCCGCTTCGATGGCGCGGGTGATGCGGGCGCTGGAGAGGCGGATGGCTTCGGCCGCGAGCTGGTCCTTGCCGCGGGGGAAGTGGTGGTAGAGGGAGCCGCGGGGCGCGGCCGAGGCTTCGAGGACATCCGCGAGGCCGGTGGCGGCCATGCCCTGGCGCTGAAGGAGGCGGGCGGTGGCGGCAATCATGCGGTCGCGCGTGGAGGACTTCTCCGGCATGTGACGGAGGTTACACATGCTATACCGACCGGTCTACTACTATGCAGACTGGTCTAGCGATAGGAGGCTACGTTGCAGCAACTGATGTTCGTCAAGCCCGGGCAGGTCGAGTGGGGGGATGGGCCCGAGCCGATGCTGATCGACGAGGGCGACGCCCTCGTGCGCCCGCTCGTCGTCGCCACGTGCGACATCGACCGGGGGTTCATCGACGGGACGGTCCGCGTGCCTGGCCCGTTTCCCCTTGGCCACGAAGGAGTGGCCGAAGTGGTCTCGACCGGGCCCGGCGTGCGCAGTGTCGCGCCAGGCGACCGGGTGGTCGTCGCGTTCCAGCTTTCGTGTGGCAGGTGCGAGCGATGTACCCGGGGGTTGACCAGCTCGTGCCTCGCGGTGCCACCCCGGGCGGCATTCGGGATGGAGCCGCTGGCGGGCAAATGGGGCGGCTTCTTCAGCGACTTCGTCCGGGTACCGCATGCCGACGCCGTGCTGGTGAAGCTCCCCGAGGGCGTCAGCCCGGCCGCGGTTGCGAGCGGGAGCGACAACCTGCCGGACGCCTACCGGACGGTGGCGCCCCACCTGGCGGCCCGGCCGGGAGCGAGTGTCCTGGTCGTCGGGGGCGGCGCGTGGAGCGTCGGCCTGTATGCTGCCGGGATGGCGCGCGCGCTTGGCGCCGGGCGCGTCGACTACGTCGACCACGACCCGCGGCGGCTCGCGATTGCGGAGCGCATGGGCGCCCACGTCATCGACGGGCCGTTGCCGGAGAGGCTGGGGCCGTACGCGATCACCGTGGACGCCAGCGCGAACCCGGCCGGCCTGGCGCTGGCGCTACGTTCGACCGAGCCCTACGGCGTCGCCACGAGCGTGGGCATCTACTTCCAGCCCCAAACGCCCGTGCCGCTGTACGACATGTTCGTTTCGGGGATCACTTTCCACACGGGGCGGGCGAACGCGCGGACCGACCTTCCCGCGGTGCTGGGACTGATTACCAGCGGGAAGTTCGACCCGAGCCCGGTGACGACCCACCTGGTGAACTGGGAAGATGCCGCGCGCGCACTACTGGAGCTGCCGGTGAAACTGGTGGCGGTACGCGAATAGGAGGACAGACCATGACGGTGCTCTATGAGACACGCGGGCCGGTGGCGGTGGTGACCATCAACCGGCCGGAGGTGCGGAACGCCATCGACCGGCCGACGGCGACGGCCCTGCGCGAAGCGTTCGAGCGTTTCGACGCGGACGGCGGCCTTGCTGTGGCGGTGCTCACCGGGGCGGGAGGCACGTTCTGCGCCGGGGCCGACCTGAAGGCTGTCGCCGAAGGCCGCGGCACCCGGGTGGCGGCAGAGGGCGACGGGCCGCTGGGGCCTACGCGGATGCTGCTTTCGAAGCCGGTGATTGCGGCGGTGGAGGGGTTCGCGGTGGCGGGAGGCATCGAACTGGCGGCCTGGTGCGACCTGCGCGTGGCGGCGAGCAACGCGGTGTTCGGTTGCTTCGAACGGCGCTGGGGCGTGCCCCTGGTGGATGGGGGCACCATCCGCTTGCCACGGCTCATCGGGCACAGCAACGCGCTGGACTTGATGCTCACGGGGCGCCCGGTCTCGGGCGAAGAGGCGCAGCGGATGGGGCTCGCGAACCGGCTGGTGGCGCCGGGGAGTGCGCTGGAAGCGGCGGTCGAACTCGCGCAGCAGCTCGCGGCGTTCCCGCAGACGTGCCTGCGGCAGGACCGGCTCTCGAGCTATGAGCAGTGGGGCCTGGAGATCGGCGACGCGCTACGGAACGAGTACCGGCGTGGATGGACTGTGCTGGAGAGCAATGAGGCACGCGAAGGGGCGACGAGATTCGCGGCGGGTGAGGGCCGGCACGGGAAGTTCTGACCCGCCGGAGCCGGGTTAGAGCCGGAGATCTGTGCAAAATGCATCGGTTCTTCACAACTTCTTCGCAAACGACCGGGTATCGTGCGGGTAACCGGTCGTCGTGCCGGTGGTTCCCTCGCCTGCTTCCCCGGTGCAGATCCGGGGGAGCAGGCTCTCATCTCCTGGTTCGGGGGGCGTTTCGCCGCATGATGTGGTCGCCGGAGTGGTGATGAAGCCTGGGGTCCTGGTAGTCGAAGACGACGCGAAGACTGCGGAACTCATCCGGCTCTACCTGGACCGGGACGGGTACCCGGTCACCGTCGCGCGGAATGGCCGCGAGGGGCTGGAGCTTGCCCGGCGCCACCAGCTGGGGCTGGTCCTGCTGGACGTGATGATGCCGGAGATGGACGGGCTCGAAGTGTGCCGGTTGCTGCGCGAGGAATCGGACGTGGGGATCATCCTGGTGACCGCCCGGACCGACGAGGTGGACACCCTCCGCGCCCTGGACCTCGGCGCGGACGACTATGTGACCAAACCGTTCCGGCCGCGAGAGCTGGTGGCACGGGTGCGGGCGGTGTTGCGGCGGCGGGGCGCGAACGAGGCAGCCGAAGAGTGCGAGCTGGAGTTTGGACGCTTGCGGATCGATGGGCGGCGCCATGAGGTCCGCGTGGACGGTGTGGACCGGCGGGTAACGAAGAAAGAGTTCCAGCTGCTGGTGACACTGGCGAAGGAGCCAGGGAAGGCATTTACCCGGCTGGAGCTGCTCGAGAAGGCCTTCGGCTTCAACTACGAGGGCCTCGAACGGACGATCGACGCGCACGTTCGCAATTTACGGAAGAAGATCGAGCGGGATGCCGAACGGCCAGAGTACATCGAGACGGTCTACGGAGTGGGCTACCGCTTCGCCGAGCACCGGGATGCGCCATAGCCTGCGGTGGCGGCTTCTTGCCGTGCTGGTAGCGATACCGGTGGCCGCGCTGGTGGCGGTGGCGGTGGCGGCACGGATGACGGCAGACTCGCAGCTGGACCAGAACCGGCTGAAATTCCAGATCCAGCAGGTCCGGCGCGTCGGCGGGGGACTCACCGGGACAAACGAGGACGAGGAGTTCCCGGTGTTCACGACCGAGGTCGGCCTGGAGGCGGACAGCCAGCCCGTGCTCTTCGACCCGGGCACCGGCGACGCCTATACCCTGCGGGCGGACATGGGCTTCGTAGAGGCGTTCGAAGACGACCAGCGGCGGACGATCGCCACGCTGAACCGGCAGGTAACTTTCGCGGCGGTTGCGGTGGCTATCGTCGCGGCGGCGGCGGCGGCCTGGCTTTCCCGGCGAATCGTGCGGCCGGGGGAACAGCTGACCGAGGCGGCGCGGGAGCGGGAAAAGGGAGTCCAGGGCCAGCGCGTGGATGTCCGCGGTTCGGACGAGCTGGCTCTCCTGGGGCGGGCGTTCAACAGCATGGCCGAAA
>JAHDWR010000053.1 GCA_023382755.1 Dehalococcoidia bacterium | reverse complement strand
GTCGAGCACGCGCACGCCTGCATACGGACTGTCGGCCATCGGTCCCCCTCGTCGCCCCGCGATGGCGGCAAGCTTACGCACCGGAGCCGGGCCCGAAAACCGCATCACATCTCGGCGAGAACCGGGTAGACTCTCTGCCAACTTGCCAAGGAGCGTGAGAACGTGGCTCTCAATACGACCGGCGGCTTCTATGAAGAATTCGTTGTCAATTCAGAGAAGTACAGCCCCGAGACCCAGGACTGTATCGAACGAACTGTCGCTCGGCTGAAGGACATTCAGACCAGCGCTGGCAAGCCGGGGATGCTCCTCGGGAAGATCCAGTCCGGGAAGACGCGAACGTTCCTCGGGATAATCGCCCTGGCGTTCGAGAATGAGTTCGACATTGCCATCATCCTGACCAAGGGCACGAAGGCGCTGGCGACTCAGACGCTGAAGCGGGTTCGCGACGAATTCGCGCCGCTGTTGGCCCGGGACGGGGTACAAGTCCACGACATCATGACCGTCCCGGGCGGCCTCACGGGATACGAGCTCTCGCAGAAACTGGTTTTCGTGGCGAAGAAACAGTCGGACAACCTCGATCGCCTCGCTTCCTTAGTTCGGGACACCTACCCCCAGCTGGCGAAGAAGCGCGCCCTGATCGTAGATGACGAGGCAGACTACGCCAGCGTCGGTTTCCGTAATACAAGGGACCATGGCCCTCAGGCCAACGTGACGACCCAACAGATCGACACGCTGCGAAGCATCTTTGCGTCCTCCGCGTTCCTCCAGGTAACCGCAACGCCGTACTCGCTCTATCTGCAGCCCGATGAATACGAGTCCAAGGGATTCGAATTCAAGCCTCTTCGCCCCGCCTTTACGGAACTCGTCCCTGTCGCTCCCGCTTACATCGGCAGCGATTTCTATTTTGACGACAGCCAGGACCCGGGATCGGTCGCCGCGCACCTTTACCACGAGGTGCGGACTGACGAACTGGCGATCCTCAAGCAGTCGGACCGGCGCCGCTTCAAGACGGAGGAGTGCCTGACGAGCAAGGCGATCCCCGCCCTTCGCGCTGCCATCTGCTGCTTCATCGTGGGGGGCGTCATCCGGCGGATGCAGAACGCACGCATTGGGGAAGCAGCGGGAAAGTTCAGTTTCCTCGTCCACACGGAGGCATCCAAGGCGTCGCATGCGTGGCAAGAAGATGTTGTCACAAGCTTGAAAGAGAGCTTGGCCGACGCTGCGCGGACTGATCTGCCACTGCTTGAGAGCCTGCTGGGAGCGGCCTATGACGATCTCGCGGTATCAATACGCCTCAAACAACATGACCTCCCGCCCAAAGCCGACGTTCTTGCCGAGGCGGTCGAGGCGCTGAAAGCAGACTGGCTGATGGTCACCAAGGTGAACTCAGAGAAGCAGGTGGTGGAGCTTCTGGACGATGATGGCCAACTGAAGCTCAGGACCCCGCTCAACTTGTTCATCGGCGGGCAGATCCTCGACCGCGGTATCACGGTGGCCAACCTAATCGGGTTCTTCTACGGGCGCAATCCGAGCCAGTTGCAACAGGACACCGTCCTCCAGCACTCGAGAATGTTCGGCTTTCGGCCTATTCAGGACCTCGCGGTTACGCGGTTCTACACGGCTCGGCCCATCTATGAGGCGATGCGTCGAATCCACGAGAGCGATGCCGCTCTGCGACACGAGATCGAGGCAAATCCGGACTCCCCGGTGGTCTTCATCCAGCGAGACCCCGCCGGGCGGGTGGTGCCGTGCAGCCCGAACAAGCTCCTAGTGTCAAGCACGACGACTTTAAGACCCTTCAAACGGTTGCTCCCGGTGGGTTTCCAGACTGACTACGCGGTCAGAACGAAGCCGAAAGTAGCTGAAATAGGCAGGCGGCTATCGGCCATCTTCCCCGATGGATTTGAACATCCTGTAGCCGTGACGCTCACCATGGCGACCGAGATCCTCAAGCTCATCCAGCCAACCCTCATCATGGAGGGCGGCTACGATTTCGATTGGGCCGGTGCGCAGGCCGCGCTCGAATACCTGAGCAACGCGGCGCGGAATCCCGACAACCGCGGCAAGGTGCTGATTCTCGTTCGAACCGACCGCAAGCTCAGCCGGACTCTCACATCCGGGGGCAGAACGGCGTATTCGGACGCGCCCGACACCACCCAGCGAGAAGGCGTTATTGCTAAGAACCACGCCAAGGACATCCCGATGCTGATGTTGTTCAGGCAGGACGGCGCTGCAAGCCAGGGCTGGCGCGGCACGCCGTTCTACTGGCCCGTGGTTTGGGCACCTGAGAACACCCGGACAGCTGTGTACTCACATTCCTCGTAGCAGGCGTTGCGCCGCAGAGTCCGCGAGGCCCCAGACGAGGTCGAGGGCATCGTCCAGGGAAATCCGGTTCAGGCGTCTTCAAGCCTTTCAAGTGCGGGCCGGTAGAGCGCCACCACCGCAGCGGTCGCCTCACGCAACAGGCGCTTGCGCTGAGCGCTGTCTTCCGCCGAGAGCTCAATCTGCTTCCCGTTCACTACAACCTTCATCCGGGCTCCAGGGTCTCGAACTGTCACGGCGCTACCTCTCCAGACCCTAATCGTTGCACGCGGGCGACAAGAAGTCACCACATGCCGGGTGGAAGTCCCGCATTTACAGTTTCGACCCGCCCGTGATGCCGGAGTAGGCTGATATCATGCTGGGTTCAGGATTGAGCTGATGACGCGCGGCCACTTCGTCCAGCGCCTCCTTCGAGGCATTCCCGCCAGCCTCTTCGCGATCACTATCCTCATCGCCGTCACCAACGGCGCGGGCTGCGGCGATGACGACGCTCCCGCGACCAGCACCCCGCCCCCGGTGCCCGGCCATCCCCTGTCCGCGCGCACCGGGAACACGGAGACAGATGCCGTCCTCGACGCCGTGACCGGTAGCGACAGCGCCGCGGTTCGCGGTCTCCTCGACTTCGTCGCCCTCCCGTGCGCCGCAACGCGAATGCTCGGGGGACCGCCACCGTGCCCGCCCGGGACACCGGCTGGCACGCTCGTCGACGCGTTCCCGCTGGGGCAGGGCTGCGAAGGCAGCTACGTGGATGCCGGAACGGCGGAGCAGGTGACCAGCACCCTGCCCCCCGGCGCCCGCCTGTACGCCGTGTTCACCAGTCAGCCTGCGGCCGGAAACCCGGCGAAGCTGGAGTTCCCGCGTGGGGCCACCGTCATCGTGTTCACCTACCCCTCCGGAGCGCCCGAACACCCGGTTGGGTCGCGGGCGCTCCACGTCACCGATGGCCGCATAGTCACCATGTCGGGCTGGTGCCTCGAATCGCCGGCCGACCGCGTCGCCGGGGTGACACAGGACGCGTTTCTGCTCGCTCCGCCGTAGCGCCCAGGGCCGATGCCCCGGAGGTTGCGCCGATCATCGCGCGAAACCGGGCCCCGGGAGACCTCAACCGCATGGGCTGGTACCTTCCGCCCCATGCCCTACCGCCTCATCGCCATCGACCTCGATGGCACGCTTCTGAACACGCGCGGGGTGGTCTCCCCCGCCACCGGCGAGGCCCTCCAGCGCGCTGCCGCCGCCGGCATCGTCCTCGCTCCCGCCACCGCCCGCTGGTACCAGGCCGCTGTCCGCCCGTTCGAGGCACTCGGCCTGCGGGTGGCCGCCATCGCCTCCGCCGGGGCCGATATCCGGGGCGCCGACGGTACAGTCCTCGCGCAGGACCCGCTCCCCACCGACTTCGCTGCCTTCGTCGCCGACCTCTGCGACCGCGCGGGCTGGCCCGCCACCCTGGCCGTGCCCTCGAAGGCCTACCGCCGCGCGAACGAGCTCCCGCCCTGGGCCGCCAGCGCGCCCGAATGGCTCCAGCCGGTCACCCACCTGCGCGATGCCGACCTCGCCGGGCTGCTCGCTGTCCTCGCCGAACCGCAACCCGGCGACCCCTACCTGCACGAACTCGAGGCGTGGCGTGGCCGCGTCTCCATGCACTCCGCGGTCGCCTACAACGGCGACGGCATGGTCACGCTCACCGCGCCGGGGGTCGACAAGGGCTCCGGGCTGCTCGCCCTCTGCCGGTCGCTCGGCATCGACCCCGCCGAGGCGGTTGCCATCGGCGACAGCGAAGTCGACATCCCCATGTTCCCCGTCGCCGGCCTGGCCGTGGCGGTCGAATCGGGCACGGAAGCGGCCCGCGCCGCCGCCCACCGCCTCATCCCCTCCCCCGACGACGACGGCATCGCCGTGCTCATCGATGAGTTGCTCGCTGGCGCCTGAACCTACGCCGAGCGCAGGACGAGCGTGACCACCTCGCGCACCACCCCGCCGAGCCGCCGCTTGTACTCCTCTTCGCCCCGGAGGAAGTCGAACCGCCGCTTGCCGCGCTCACAGGCGTCGCGGATAGCCCACGCCTTGCTCACCAGGCCCGCCGCCAGGTTCGCGAACGCCGGGTCGTAGCCGCTGTTATAGAGGTAGACGTTCGTCTCGTCCTCGAACGCGAGCGTCATCGCGATCTCCGCTCCATCGAGCGTGAGCGTCGAAAGGCGCAGCATCCCCAGCGCGGGGAACGTGGCCGCCAGGTCGCGGAAGAACGCCTCCATCGCGGGCGTCAGGAACTCGTCCTTGTCGCCCCGGCTGATGCGCATCAGCTCGAAGAAGCGGCCGAGCTTCGCGGCGATGCCCTCCGGAGTGTCCGCGCTCTCGAACCCCGCTGTCCCGGCCGCTTCGAGGTTGCGCATCTTCCGCCGCAGCTCATGCCGGTCCTTCTTCGAAAGCCCCGCTATGTACGCCTCGAAGTCGCCGTCCAGGTCCACGCCGGGGCAGACCGCCTCGTGGCTCCGCTCCACGGTCCACCCCAGTGCCGCCGCCTGTTCGATCGCGGCGGTCATCGGCGCGTCGGCGGGGAGCCCCCAGAACGTGGCTGCCGGCGTCAGGTCCTCGCGCAGCCACTCGAGGATGCCCGCGGCGACGGCGGTTTCCTCGCCCGGGAGCGCCAGCGGCCCCGCGTAGTCGCGCACATTGTGGTCGCCCAGCTCGCGCGCCATGTCGCGCTCCATGTCGAGCGCCGCCACACCGATCAGCTCTTCTTCGCGGCGGATGGCGAGGAACACGGGCGCGGCCCCACCGCCGAAGTGCCGCAGCCACACCGCGTGCCAGGCGGGATGGAGGAACGGCGTCGCCCCCGGCGCCCGCGCATGGAGCGCCGCCCACTCCGCTTCGAGCGACTCGAACGCCTCGGAGGTAATCAGGGGGAGGTCAGACACGGTGGGATTGTCGATTGCCGATTGTCGATTGTCGATTCGGCCGGGAGCGGGGAGTCTCGCGTACGCCTGTAGGACCCGAGCCGCGCCGGTCATGGCGCGGTGGGGTGTCTCTCGCCCGGACACCGTCTCACGGGCACATCCATTCACGCCCGCGTGGTAGGGGCGTATGGCCATACGCCCTTACCACCCAGATGCGAACGCCTCGGAGGCCGGGCACGCTGGGATTGCCGATTGCCGATTGTCGATTCGGCCGGGAGCGGGGAGTCTCGCGTACGCGGGAGTTCGAGCCGCGCCGGTCATGGCGCGGTGGGGTGTCTGTCGCCCGGACACCGTCTCCTGACCACCCGGATCCGAACGCGTCGGACGCCGGGCACGGTGGGATTGCCGATTGAGCCGAGGGCGGGAAGTCCCGCGTGCGCCGACTCGGCCGGGAGCGGGCCCGCTACCGGTCCAGCGCAGCCCAGAGGTCGGCCTGCGCCACGGTGAATTCGGGCATCGCAGTCGTTTCGAGCGCCTCGCCGGGCCCCAGCTGTACTCCGTCGCGGTCCGCGTCGAAGACCTCCACCGTCCGGGCGTAGGGGTCGATGAGCCAGCAGATGTCAACGCCATTCGCACGGAAGGCGCGGCACTTGCGGCGAAGCTCAGCCATGGTTTGCTCTTCGGAACGAACCTCCACGGCGAGCGTCGGCATGCTCGTCTCACTCATATCCCGGCCCGGCCCCCAATAGGCGGTGTCGGCGAGCCGGTAGCCCGACCCATCCGGAAGCCGTAGACGCAGTTCCGGCCCACCTCGCCCACCATGGACCAGGATGTAGCTGTAGATCAGGTAATCGAGGAACATGACGAGCTGCGCGTGGAGTCTGTCGGGCATGGGTTTCTGCAGCACCAATCCGTCGACGTATTCGAGGTACGGCTTCTCTTCGGGCAGCGCGAGGTATTCCTCCTCGGTCATGCGGCGGCCGTGGTGTTTCGAAACCGGAACGCGCGGCGCCGGGACCCCTGGGCGTCGAATGGCCATGTGGTGAGTATACGACCCACCGCCCCGCGCTACCCTTACCGCCCTTGAACAGAGAGGCGCAGCGGCACAGAGATCTCTCCTGTTCCGCCTCCGCGCCTCCGTGTTGATCCTCCTGGTCTTACATCGAACGCAGGAACTTCAGCAGCGCCGCGTTCACCTCGGCGGGGCGCTCCTGCTGCACCCAGTGGCCCGCCCCGGGCACCAGCACCAGGTCCTTCAGGTTCGGCACCGCCGACCGGATGTTGGCCTCGGAGGCGAACCCCCGCACCGGGTCCTTTTCGCCCGTGATGAAGAGCGCCGGCACCGTAACCTTCGCGTGGCGCCACGGGCCGGTCAGCTCCCATGTGCGGTCCATGTTGCGGTACCAGTTCAGCCCGCCCCGGAATCCCGTCCGCGTGAACTCGCCAACGAAGAAGTCCAGGTCGGCCTGGCTGAGCCATCCCGGCAGGGTCGCCGGGTCCACCATGGTGTCCATGAACTTGCCTGTCTTCGGGCGTGGCGCGGCCATGTCGGCCGTTGGCACGAGGTCGCCCGAGGCGGAGAAGTACAGCTTGCGGATCGTCGTGTTCACGTCCGCCTCCAGCTCAGCCTCGGCCACGCCCGGCTCCTGGAAGTAGAGGATGTAGAAAAAGTTGTCGCCGAACGCCATCTTCAGCCCGGTGGTGGGCCGAATGTCGCCCCGGGGCGAATACGGCACGCTCATGCCCACCACCGCCGGGAAGCGGTCGGGCCGCAGGAGGGCGGAGTTCCACGCAACCGGCGCGCCCCAGTCATGCCCCACGATGACCGCGGTCTCCTCGCCCAGCGCATCGAGCAGCCCGACGACGTCGCCGACCATGTGGAGCTGGGTGTACTGGTCGATGGCCTCCGGCTTGTCCGTCTGGCCGTAGCCCCGCTGGTCCGGCGCGACGGCGTGGTAGCCGGCCTCGGCGAGCGCCACCAGCTGGTGACGCCACGAGTACCACGACTCCGGCCAGCCGTGGCAGAACACCACCAGCGGGCCGCTCCCGGCCTCGGCGATGTGCATGCTGATCCCGTTGGTCTGGATGGTACGGTGGGTTATCTCGGTCATGTTGGCAGTGGGCACCCCGTGGGAAATGAGGACGCGAGTGTGCACGCCCACGGCCCGTTCCGCCACCCTGCAGGTTTAACCGCCAAGGCGCCGAGGCCGCCAAGAATGCGCCATGAGGACGTCTCCGGGATCTCTCCGAAATCCCTCCGTGCCTCTGCGCCTCCGTGTTCATTCCCCTGGCGCGCCCTTCGCGTCCCTGGCGCTTTGGCGGCTCTCTTACACGGCCCGCGCCAGGTGCTCCCGAAGCGCGGCCGTCACCGCCTCGGGGTTCTCCAGCGGCGAGTGGTGCCCCGCCCCCTGGACCCGGACCAGCTTCGCGCCGGGTATGGCCTCGGCGATCGCCTCCGCCCGGTCCGGCGTCGTGGCGATGTCCAACTCGCCAACGATCACCGTCGTCGGCACCGAGATGATCCCCAGCCGGTCGAGCACGTCCACCCGGTTCGTGACCGTCCGCAAGGCGCGCCCGGCAACCGCTTCCATGTTGTTCGCGGCCAGCTTCTCCACCACAGCGGCCTTGCGCGTCGCGTCCGAAAGGTAGGGCGCCCCGAAGAGGATGTTCGCTACCGGTTCGGCCACCGCCTGCCAGCCCATCGCCAGCACGGCCTGCCCGAGCTGCCCGTAGGCGGCCACCTTCTCCGCCGATTCCGGCTGCGCGTCGGTATCGAGCAAGGCCAGGCTGCGGACGCTGTGCGGGTGCTCGAGCGCCATCGGCATCGCCGTCATCCCGCCCATCGAGAGACCCACGATGTGCGCGCTCGGGGCGCCGACCGCGCGCAAGAACGCCGCCATGTAGTCCGCCAGGTCGAAGAACGAATACTCGTGGTCCACATCCGGAGTCTGCCCGTGCCCGATGAGGTCGACCGCGATACAGCGGTAGCTCCCCTTGAGCGCCGCCACCTGGTGGTCCCAGAGCGTGTGGTCCCACGTCAGCCCGTGGATGAAGAGGATTGCGTCGCCTGCACCCTCGTCGGTGTAGAAGAACGTCGCATCGCGGACGGTCGCGGTCGGCATGGAGTGCTCCTGGCGCGGTGTGCGCGGCCCGCCTGCGGGACGGGTAGCATAGCCCAACTCTCTCCTGCGGAGGCCACCGTGAGCGTTATTGGCACAGACGAGATCGCAATCGACGAACCGGAGCACTACGACTGGCCAGCCCTCGTGGGCGACCTGAACCGGCTGCTCCGCCTCAAGACCACGCCCATCGGCATGAAGATGTTCGCCACCAGGGCCGAGATGGAGGCGGTCCCCCGCATCCGCCGCCCGAAGGACATCCACACCACCGACCAGATCGTCGCCCAGGCCGCCCGCCTTGGCTGGACCGTCGGCATCACCGCCGGGGACCTCGTCGGCGCGCAGTGCAGCGCGGTCATCGGCCTCTCCCCGCGGGATGACCGCTGGCTTTCGGGCAAGAACATGGCCGGCGTCTGGTTCGAAACGATCGAGGACTCGGCCGCGCACCAGGCCGCGATGGACCTCGTGCCTTTCGGCCAGTACGAAGCGATGGCCGTCTCGCCGCTCACCTCGGGGCGGCTCGACCCGCCGGACATCTGCCTGGTGTACGCCACGCCGGGCCAGATGATCATCCTTATCAACGGGCTCCAGTGGAGCGGCTACCGCAAGTTCGAGTGGAGCGTGGTGGGCGAATCCGCCTGTGCCGACTCCTGGGGGCGGGCGCTCAAGACGGGCGAGCCCAGCCTCGCGATTCCCTGCTTCGCCGAACGCCGGTATGGCGGCGTCCTCGACGACGAGCTCCTGATGGCCCTGCCGCCGAAGTACCTCCCGCGGGCCATCGCGGGCATGGAGCGCCTGGCCGGCAACGGCCTCCGCTACCCCATCCCCCAATACGGCATCCAGAGCGACGCGCGCGCCGGGCTTGCCGTCAGCTATGGGAGCTAAACGAAACCGCCGGGAGCACTGCTCCCGGCGGTTTCATTCTTGGGGCACGGCTCGCGCCGGCTCAGTCCTTTGGCGTGCGCGTCCCGCAGTACTTCGCCCCGATGAAATGGCCACCCCAGACCGGCGCCACCGGGCAGAGGTTGAACACCCCCGTCGCGATCGGCACCAGCCCCAAGGCCGCGATGGCCAGGCCCGCCCCTCCCCCGACCACGGTCAGCCCGGTGCCCATGATCGCGGCCCCCACGGCCACCCGGACCACCCGGCCGCCCTTCGATGCCATGAAGCGGGAGAAGGCGCTGCCTTCAAGTTCTTCGGTTTCGGAATGCAAGCTCATCTGAAATACCCCCTTGAATCGTGAATCGTGAATCGTGAATGTCGGTCAGTGGGCGAAACGCACGTCCGGGAGCATCCGGTCGGCCCAGCGCGGCAGCCACCACGCCCGCCGCCCCACCATGTGGAGGACCGCCGGCACCAGCACCAGGCGCACGAGGAACGCATCGACCAACACCGCCGTGCCGAGGATGAGCCCCATCTCCTTCATCGGGAGCGTGCCCGCTATGGCGAACGTGTAGAACACCGCGATCATCACGCCCGCCGCCGCCACGATGGGCCGTCCCGTGTGGGCGAGTGCGCCCTCCACCGCCTCCGAGGAGTCGTTCGAGCGCTCGAAGTGCTCGCGGGCCGAAGCCAGCAGGAACACCGTGTAGTCCATTGAGATGGCGAACACCAGCGCGAAGAAGAACAGCGGCGCCCACGAGGTCAGGTAGCCCTGGCTCTCGAAGCCCATCGGCCCCGCCGCCCAGCCATGCTGGAACGCCAGCGCCCCTACACCGAAGGCCGCGCCCACCGAAAGCAGGTTGAAGACCACCCCCGCGAAGGCGATGAACACCGCCTGCAGCGCGAACAGCAACAACAGGAAGCCCAGCACCAGCACCACCCCGATCACGATCGGCGCGCGGTCCCGCAGCGTCTGGTCGAGGTCGTAGTTCTCCGCCACCGGCCCGCCAACCAGGATGTTGCCCGGCAACGTCTCACGGAGCGTGTCCACCAGGCTGTAGATCTCGTCGCTCGATGGGTCGAACGCGCTCATCGCCGAGATGAGACTCGCCCCTTCCGCGCCCGGCTGGGCCGGGAACACCATCACGATGCCCTCCGTGGCGCCCACCGCGTCAGCAACAGGCTGCGGGTCTATCCCGGCCGGGACGATGACCTGGATCGGCCCCGGTGCGCCGGGGCCGAAGCCCGTAGCGAGTGCGTCGTAGCCCTCCCGTGCCTGCCGGTCGTCCGGCAGCACCGAGATGGATGGCATGCCCGTCTTCAGATCGAGCAAGGGAGCCGCGAGCAACAACAGGACCGCCGTCGAGCCGATGGCCAGCAACCCGGCCCGCGACTGCACGCGGCGGGCGAACGCCGCCCACCACGGGCTCCGGTGCTCGCCCGCCGTGTGCCACGGGAGCGACAGCCGGTTGATCCACGGCCCAATGACCGCCGGGAGCAGCGTCAGCGCCGCCAGCAGCACGAGAGCCACCGCCAGCATCATGCCCGCCGCCATCGACCGGAACGCCGGGATCGGCACGAGCAGGATGGCCGAGAGGCTGATCAGCACGGTCAGCCCGCTGAAGAGGACCGCCTTCCCCGCGGTGTCCATCGTCACGGCCACCGCGAACTTCGGGTCCTCTGGCGTCGCGTGGATGGCGCCCCGGTAGCGCGAGACGATGAACAACGCGTAGTCGATGCCAAGCGCCAGGGCGAACATCATCGCGAAGTTCAACGTCCAGATCGAAAGGTCGGTGAACTGCGTGACACCGTAGAGGATGCCCATCGCGGAAATCAGACCGGCTGCCGTCAGCATCAGCGGCAGTCCCGCCGCCGCCAGCGAACCGAACGCGATCACGAGGATCACCAGCGTGATCGGCCAGGTCAGCATCTCCGCCTTCATCATCCCTTCGCGGTTGACCTCGTTGAAGTCGTTCCAGAACGCCGGCGAACCGGTCAGTGCGACCAGCACCTGGTCGTCGCCAAGCGCTTCCACGTCGTCCGCGATCCGGCCGGCGGCGAACACCGCTTCGGTTGGGTCGACCACCGCCCCGGCTTGCAGCATGACGGTCTTGCCGTCCTGGCTGGGCTGGGCGGGCATTGCCGGCCCGAACGCTTCTTCGCTCGCGAGGATTGCTGTCGCCGCCGCGATGCGCTCCGCGAACGCCGGGTCCTCGTAGGTCAGCGTGCCGGATTGCAGGACGATGACCGCGGACTGCGAGGAGAGCCCGCCGAATTCGCGCTCGATGGCCTGGCGCGCGGCGAGCGAGTCCGAGCCTTCTACTTCCCACATCGCGCCGGAAAGCGCGTGTTCTAGCTTCGGCGCGAATACACCGAGGCCAACTGCCACAAGCACCCAGGCCGCTATGACGGCCAGGCGGTGGCCCGCCATGAAGCGGCCGGTGTTCCCGAGGGGGCCTGGGGTCATTTCAATTCTCCATGAAGATGTAACGATAGAAAGGCCACGGTGTTCCCTCCTGTGGAACGCTTGGGGTTAGACGGCGGAGAAGGCGCGCGCGTCCTCTTCCGCCTGCACGCGCAGGCGGTCGCAGACGAGGTCGCAAAGATGGGTCAGGCTCGGGTCCGCAACGCTATAGAAAGCGGCGGTGCCTTCGGCGCGGCGGTGGACCATCCGGGCATCGGCGAGCGTCCGCAGGTGCTTGCTGATGTTGGCCTGGCTCATGCCGAGGCGCTCCACCAGCTGGCCCACGTTCAGCTCACCCTCGGCGAGGAGGGTGCGCAGGATCGCGAGGCGGGTGGAATCGCCCAAAACGCGGAAGCGTTCGGCGACGTGTTCGAGGAGGTGCGCGGGTACCATCTCGGCCATGGAAGCTACTCTATCGCTCTATAACGATTAATGCAAATTGGCCCACGGGACCTGGCGGCCCTCGCCCTTGCCATGATCCGGATCATGTCCCCGGTAATGCCTCCGGCGTATTTTCGGGGCGTCAGGCTGCAATCTCTGGGCAGTCGGGCGCCCCTGGTGGCAGCTACCGCGCAGTACTCCGCCACTGGCGCAATACCCTTCGGAGTCGTGGCCAGATCAGCACCATGGAGTAACGCAAATGCCTCAGGACAACTACTGGCTTCGAAGGGCCCGGGCGGGCCGCGTCACGCGACGGCGTTTTGTTGGAGGTGCTGCCGTCGCCGGTGTCGGGGTCGCGGGCCTCGGCCTGGTTGGCTGCGGCGATGATGACGACAATGGCCCCGCCGAACCTTCCGCAACCCAGGGCGGCGCAACCCCCGGCGCGACGACGGCCGCGAGCCCAAGCGCCGTTTCGGCCGTCGATGGTGGTGTCCTGGTCAGGACCCTCGGGGCGACCCAGTTCGACTCGGTCGACCTGCACCGCGCCCAGCGCGACGAGGTCGGCTGGCTCACCGGGTATACGCTCAACAAGATCGTCCGCTTCTCCAATCCCGACGCCGGCGACATCGAAGCCGACCTCGCCGAGAAATGGGAGACACCGGACGCCCAGACCTACACGTTCTCCCTCCGCAAAGACGTGAAGTGGCAAACCACCCCCATCACCAACGGACGCCAGTTGACTTCCGCCGATATCAAGTGGCACATCGAGCGCCAGGCGGCTGGCCTGCTCCTCGATGGCACGGCAGCCTCGTTCCGGTTCAAGTCCGACTGGGTGGGCGTCAAGGTCGAAACGCCTGACGACTACACCGTGAAGCTCACCCTGCCGAAGCCCAACGGCGCCTTCATGTCGCGCCTCGCCGCCTTCTTTGCCGGCGTCCCCAACCGCGAGGCCACGGAGAAGTTCGAGAAGAGCCACAACACCCTCACCCCGGAGGCGCAGCCCGCTACCAGCGCATTCATGATCGACCAGTGGACGACCGGCAAGGATATCGTCCTGAAAAAGAACCCGGAGCACTTCCGCAAGGGCGAGCCCCACGTCGATGGCATCATCTACCCGTGGGGCCTCTTCCAGGACCCGAACGCCTACCGGCTCGCGTTCGAGCAGAAGCAGGTAGACAGCTGGGCCTCCCCGGATGGCTCGGTGACGAAGTCCGTTATCGATGCCAACAAGGACACGATGACCGAGAGCTTGAGCGGTGTCTCCAACACGGTCCTGCTCCACCTCAACATGAACAAGCAGTTCAAAGATGTCCGCCTGGTGCGGGCCGTGAACATGGCCTACGACCGGCGCGCCCAGATCGAGGCTATCCACCAGGGCCTCGGGCAGGTGAGCGGCCCCGTAACCTGGCTCCAGGAAGGCTGGGCCATCAAGCCTGAAGACCTCATCAAGCACGAAGGCTACCGCGTCGACCGCGCCCTCGAGATGAAGGAGGCGCGCGCGCTCTGGGAGGCAGGTGGCGGTCCCGCCCTCGGCGATGTCGATATCAAGGTCGAGGCGTCGTTCGCCGCCCTCTGGCCGGACATGTTCGCGTTCGTCCCCAAGATGCTCAACGACGCCCTCGGCGTATCCCAGTTCAAATCCTCCCGGACCACCTACAACGAGGAGATCATCCCCAACCTCCTCAAGGGCGAGTATCCCAACTGGGTCGCCTGGACCAATGCCGTCGACAACCCCGACCCGCGCGTCGACATCTTCGGCAAGTTCAACTCCGCCGGGACCCAGAACTGGAGCAGGGTGAACAATGCGGAACTCGACAAGCTCCTGAACGACGCGCTGCTCACCGCCGACGTTGCCGAGGCCAAGGCGAAGATGCTCCAGGCCCAGGACATCCTCCTGAAGAACGGCACGTTCGGCGCCTGCAACCTCTACAACTACATCAGCCGGGGCGCGCGCTGGAACTACCTCCATGCCACCACCAAGGACGAAGTAACCGGCGGCAAGGCGAAGGGCGGCTTCTGGAACACCGCCGCCGGAAACCTCGAGGCAAAGTACACCTGGATCAACCCGAACGACCCGAGCTACTCGGATGTCGTCAAGAACCGGAAGCTGCCATAGGAAAAGCAGGCATCGCACCAGGGCGGAGCCACGACGAGGAGAATACGACCACGTGACCAACTACATCGTCCGGCGATTGCTGCTCAATGTGCTGGTCCTCTGGTTCGTGGCTTCGCTGGTCTTCCTCGGCACGCACGCCCTCCCCGGCGATTTCGCCGAGTTGCGCGTGGCCTCGACCTTCACCGGCGCGGACCAGACCGAGGCGATCGCCTTCGCCCGCAAAGAGCTGGGCCTCGATCAACCGCTCTGGTACCAGTACGTCGTCTTCATGGGAGAACTCGCCCGGGGGGACCTGGGCACCTCCCTCGAGAACCAGCGCAGTACGTGGAGCGAACTCGGAGACCGCCTGCCGGCAACGCTCGAACTCGGCACCCTCATCGTGCTCATTTCGTTCTCGCTGAGCTTGCCGGTGGGCGTCATCAGCGCGGTCAGGCAGAACACCTGGGTCGACTATCTGCTCCGGGGCTTCTCCATCCTCGGTGTCGCGATGCCCGTGTTTGTCGTTGCCATCCTCCTCTCGCTCCTCGTCGTCAAGTTCTCGCTGTTCAAGATCGACCTCATCAGCCACCCGCACTTCTGGACTGACCCCGTAGCCGCCGCGAAGCTCTACGTGATCCCGGCCATCGCCGGCGGGATTTCGGGGGGCGCGGGCGTCATGCGCCTCCTCCGATCGCAGATGCTCGAAGTCATGCGCCAGGACTACATCCGCACGGCCCGGGCAAAAGGGCTCTACGACCGCAACATCTGGATTCGCCACGCCCTGAAGAACGCCATGCTCCCCGTACTCACTGTCATGGGGCTCACCGTCAGCAGTATCGTCGGCGGCCAGATCATCCTCGAAAGCATGTTCAACATCGACGGGATCGGCCGGTTCCTGTTGGCCAAGCTGACGACGCGCGATTTCGCGCCCTTCCAGGGGACGGTGCTCGTCATCGCCTTCGTCATCGTCACGGTGAACCTGGTCGTCGACCTGGCCTATGCCTGGCTCGACCCGCGAATCCGCTACAGCTAGAACACGGAGCTCCCACGTGGCTCAGATCCCGCAACCTGCCACCCTGTCCGAACCCGGATACCTCGATTTCTCCCGGCGGCGGACGTTCAGGTCGGTCATGCGGAAAGCCGGCGCGCTCGCCGGCCGCAACAAGCTCGGTGCGTTCGGAGTCGTCCTCGTCGTCATCGTCCTCGCGATGGCGATCCTCTCCCCCGTCATCCAGCGGTACGACGACAACGAGTCGTTCCAGACCGCGAACCCAAGGTTCAACCCAACCGCCAACCCGCTCGACATCGCTGCCGACCCGGGGCTCGGATCACCGTTCATTCTCGACCGGTGGGAGAGCCCCCTGAGCAGCGAACACTGGCTGGGGACCGACCAGCTCGGCCGCGATATCTACGCCCGCATCGTCGTCGGGGCCCGCCTGGCGGTGCTCATCGGCGTCGGCGCATCCCTGATCGCGGTCGTGCTCGGTACCGTCGTCGGGCTCTTCTCGGGCTACTTCGGCGGGAAGCTGGACCTCTTTCTCCAGCGGTTCGTCGACGGGATCCAGGCGTTCCCCGGGCTGGTCCTGCTCCTGCTCATTGTCTCGGTCATGGACCAGCCGAGCCTCCCGCTGACGGTCCTCGCCCTGGGCGTGCTGGGGTTCGCCACGTCGGTAAGGATCGTGCGTTCCTCGGTGCTCGCCGTTTCCCAGGCCACCTACATCGAGGCTGCCCGCTCCTATGGCGCCACCAGCCTCCGCATCATGGTCCAGCACGTCCTGCCCAACATCCTCTCGTCCATCCTCATCGTCTTCTCGATAAGCATCGGCGCCTACATCCTCGCCGAAGCCTCGCTGTCCTTCCTCGGCCTGGGCCCCGCCGATAAGACCACGTGGGGCAAGATGGTCAACGCCGGCCGTGTCTCGCTCGACCTGCACCCCTGGGAGTCGGTGCTCTCCGGCGCCGCCATCACCATCGCCGTGCTCGGCTTCAATTTGGCCGGCGATGCCATCCGCGACGAACTGGACCCGAGGCTTCGCGGGCGGTAGGCCCCCCGGTCTCCCGGCGCAGCCCTACCGCTGCCGCTCTTCCCACAGCCCGCAGGTCGTCTCCGTATCGTCCAGGAACGGCCCCACGCACTCCCGCCCATCGCGGATGATGTGGCGGCAGATGTTGATCAACCCCTGGCCCAGCCGGTGGCTCCCCATCGTCATCTGCAGGTACGCGCACTTCGC
>JAHDWR010000052.1 GCA_023382755.1 Dehalococcoidia bacterium | reverse complement strand
CCACAAGGCGGTAGACTCGCGGCCACGGAGGACTGTGATGCGCATCGCGATTGGCTTCGGTGGCGGCCCCGATTGGGCACGGGCGGCGACGTTCGTGCAGGAAGCGGAAAAGCTGGGCGTGGAGTTCTGCTGGACCGCGGAGACCTGGGGCTTCGACGCGGCGACGCCGATCGGCTACCTGGCTGGCAAGACGGAGACGATCCGGCTGGGTACGGGCATCATGCAGCTCGGGTCGCGTTCGCCGGCGATGCTCGGGATGACGGCGCTGACGTTGAACTCGATATCGAACGGGCGGTTCACGCTGGGGCTGGGCGCGAGCGGGCCGCAGGTGGTGGAGGGGTGGCACGGGGTGCGGTTCGCGCACACGCTGCCGCGCATCCGGGACGCCGTGAACATCGTGCGGATGGTGACCCGGGGGGAACGGGTGGCCTACAGGGGCGAGTACTACGAGCTTCCGCTGCCGGGCGGCGAAGGCAAGGCGCTCAAGAGCTCGGCGCCGCCGATGCAGATCCCGGTCTACCTGGCGACGCTCAGCCCGAAGTCGCTCGAACTGACCGGCGAGATCGCGGACGGCTGGATCGGCACGTCGTTCATGCCGGAACACGCGGATGTCTTCTTCGACCACATGCGGAGGGGCGCGGAACGGGCTGGGCGCAGCCTGGCGGACATCGACATCCAGGCGGCCGCGGGCGTGGTCCAGTTCTCGGATGACCTCGAACGGATCATCCCGCCGCGGAAGCCGGGGCTGGCGTTCACGCTCGGGGCGATGGGCTCGCGCCAGCACAACTTCTACAACGCGGCCTACCGGCGGGCGGGATATGCCGATGAGGCGGTAGCGGTCCAGAAGCTCTGGCTCGATGGGAAGCGCGACGAAGCGGCCGCGCTCGTGCCGGATGAGATGGTGTTGCAGACGAACCTGCTGGGGACCGAGGAGATGGTCCGCCGGCGGGTCCGCGCGCACCGCGATGCGGGCGTGAACACGCTCCGGGTGCAACCGGAGGGGTCGAACATGGACGAGCGTCTCGAGACGCTCGCGCGGGTGGTCCGGATCGTTCGGGAGGAAGCGCCGGAGTAGCCGGGGGCGTCAGGCGCCGGTGAGGAAGCGGCGGGGCACTTCGCGCATCATCAGGTCGATGGTCTCCGCGGGGACGCCTTGCTCGAGGAGGGCCGGGATGGCGACGGTGGTGACGAAGAGGTAGCGCGTTGGGCCGGTGCTCGCCGGGGCCTCGTGGCCGCGGACGACGGCCATGGGCGCGTAGTCGTGGCCGAGCATGAGCCTGGCGGCCCAGCCTTTGTCGATAAGGGCCTTCACCGTGCTGTTGCGCTGTTCCCAGTTCGGGCGGCCGGCGGCGCCGGGGTAGCGGTCCATCGAGAGGTAGACGCCGGTTCTGAGCAGCTCTTCGAGGTAGGCGACATCGGTGGTATCGGCGCTGTGGCCGATGGCGATGCGGTCCATGGGGGCGCCCTCTTCCTGGAAGATCTCGACCTGGCGGCGGCCGACCTCCTCGGGAGCCCAGTGGTGGGTGCTGATGGGGCATCCGGTGCGCTTGAGCGCGCGGGCGGCGCCACGGAGGATGCGTTCGCCTTCGGGGGAGACGCCACCCATATCGTTGGCGACCTTGATGCACCCGGCCTTGATGCCGGAATCGCCGATGCCCACCTCGATCTCGCGGACGAAGATGTCGGCGATCTCGTCGATATCGCGCGTCCAGAACGAGCGGGGGATGTCGCGCCAGATGCCGGTGGCGACGACGACGTTCATGCCGGAGGCGCGGGAGACATCGCGGACGAACTCGACATCGCGGCCGAGGTCGGGCGTGGTGAGGTCGATGAGTGTATCGACGCCGCCCTGCTTCGCCTCGGCGAGTTCGCGGATGGCGTTGGCGCGGGTGGCGTCCCAGTCGTAGCGCCAGGGGTAATGGTGATTGTCCTCGCCCAGGCTGACGAGGACGTGCTCGTGGCTGAGGACGGTGCCGAGTTGGGCGGCGTCGATGGGTCCGAGTGCGGTTTCGATGGTGGCCATGGCGAGCTCCGGAGCGCGGGGTGGGGACGATTGTGGCGGGCGCGGCTATACGCGTCGAGCATTTGCCGCAGGCTTTCCCAGACAAACGTAATCGGACTGACAACGGTTCGACCGTGCGGTAGACTCCGGCGCACGATGCGACGCCCGGTTGGCCGGGCGTTGCGTAGTGTTCGTTACTCATGGAGGTGCCCAATGCCTGAGTTTCCATCAGTTGAATGGTTCAAGACTGCCGCCGACCTGCTGAACAAGTCCGATAGCTTCAAGCGGCTCGGTACCTGTGACTCCGAAATGGGGGTGCAGGTGGACAACAAGTACTACGAGATCGATTTCGAAGCCTTCGAAGTGAAGGATGTGAAGGAGATCGACGCCCGGCGAGCTGAGGAGCTGGACTTTGTCCTCGTGCAGTCGTTGGACGGGTGGAAGGCGATGCTCGACGACATCAAGGCGCACGGGCGCGCGACCCACGAGTACACGCTGAACTCGCTGGACTTGCGGAGCGCGGAGGAGTTCGCGCGGGGGAAGGACTACCACCGGCGGGATGCGTTCTACCGGTTCAACCAGACGTTCCAGGAGTACTTCGACATCGCGGCGAAGATGGAGACGAGCTTCCCGGCGGCCGTTGCCTAGGGCGGACCCGATTGGCAGAGAGGCGTAGAGGCGCAGAGGTCTGAATCAGGACCTCTGCGCCTCCTGGCGTCCTCCGGGGGTTGAGTCTCTCCGGTAGACTTCGGGGATGGCTGACCCGTCGATAGTGATCGATGCAGCGGGCCGGGAGGTGACGATCACCAACCCGGAGAAGGTGTTCTTCCCGAAGGCGGGGTACACGAAGCTCGACCTGGTGAACTACTACCTGGCGGTGGCCGATGGCGCGCTGCGCGGAGTGCGGGACCGGCCGATGGTGCTGAAGCGGTTTGTGAACGGGGTGGAGGAGGAGCCGTTCTTCCAAAAGCGTGCGCCTTCGAACCTGCCCCGGGGGATCGAGACGGCGCACGTGACCTTTCCGAGCGGACGCTCGGCGGACCTGTGCGTCATCGACGACGCGGCGGACCTTGCGTGGGTGATAAACCTGGGGTGCGTGGACCTGAACCCGTGGGCGGTGCGGGCAAACGACGTGGACCACCCGGACGAGCTGCGCATCGACCTGGACCCGACGCCGGAGGCGAACTTCGGGATGGTGCGGGAGCTGGCGCTGGTGTGCCGGGAGGTGCTGGCGGATTTTGGCTACACGGGCTACGCGAAGACCTCCGGGAGCCGGGGCATCCACATCAACGTGCGGATCGAGCCGGGGTGGACATTCACCGAGGTCCGGCAGTGCGCGCTGGCGTTCGGGCGGGAGTGCGAGCGCCGCGCGCCGGAACTGGCGACGACGAAGTGGTGGAAAGAAGAGCGGCACGGCGTGTTCATCGACTACAACCAGAACGCGCGGGACCGGACGGTGGCCTCGGCGTATTCGGTGCGGCCCACGCCCAACGCGCAGGTTTCGACGCCGCTGGAGTGGGACGAGGTGGGGAAGGTGGAGCTGGCGGACTTCACGATCGCGAACGTCCCCCGGCGCTATGCGGAACGGGGCGACCCGGGTGCGGGTATCGACGACCGGGCGTTCTCGCTCGAGCCGTTGCTGGAATTGAGCCGGAAGCAGGCGGACGCGGGCCTGGGCGATGCACCGTATCCACCGCACTACCCGAAAGCGCCGGGAGAGCCGCGGCGCGTGCAGCCGAGCAAGGCGAGGAAAGAAGAATCAGCCGCCAGGGCGCCAAGGACGCGGAGGGGATCGCCAAGAACTCCTGAACACTGACAGGCGGGAACAGTCAGTCTCCGATCACGACGTTCCATTCGCGGATGCGGTGGGCGGTGACGAGCCCGTTGGCCACGTAGGGGTCGCGGGAGATGAACTCTTCGGCGGCTTCGCGCGAGGTAAACACGAAGACGGCGCCATCGACCGGGTCGGTGTAGGCGCCGGCCATCTTCAGCTTGCGGTCGGCGCTGAAGCCGCGGGCGAGGTCGAGGTGGGCCGGGCGCAACGGGTCGCGCTTCGTGAGCACGTCAGCGACGTAGTCGTAGAAGAGGAGGTAGTGCATGGGGCTCATCGTACGGGATGGAAGCCCCTTGCCGGGGGTCACAGGTCTCCGTATTTCCACAGGCCCCAGAGTTTTCGGGCCATGGTCGCCGGGTCTTCTTCGAGGCCCACGTTGTGGCGGGCGAAATAGCGGAGGACGTTGCGGAGGTCGCGCTCAAGGAGCCCGGGGGCGGCGGGGTTGGTGCGGGGGTCGACGGCCTGGGGGAAGTCGATGATGGTGAGCTTCCCCGGGGCATGGAGGATGTTGAATGCGGAGAGGTCGGCGTGGACGACGTTTTCGCGCATGAAGAGTTCGATGTTCCAGAGGATGCGGTCGAGGAGGTCGTCGGCCTCCGCCTGAGCGACGTCGGCGAACTGGAGCTGATCGGCGGCACCGGCATCGTCACCGAGGAGTTCCATGAGGATGGCGGTATCGGTGCAGGCGAAGGGCTCGGGGACGTCGGCGCCGGCGTAGTGGAGGGTGCTGAGGACTTCGAATTCGTGGTCGACCCAGAGGGCGAGCTGGGCTTCGCGGCCGAAATCGGTGCGGCCCTTGATGGCGCGCTCGACCTGTCCCTTGCCGATGACACGGCCCTCTTCGTAGAGGGCGCCGCGCTGGAAGGAGCGATGGAAGGCGGAGTGATAGCACTTGGCGGCGGCGTAGGGGACGCCAAGCGAGGGGTGGGCGCGGCAGCGGTAGACGGTGGCCTCTTTGCCGCTTTTCAGGACGTTGAGGACCTCGGTGATCATGGCCTCGTCCAGGAATTCCTGGATTGCGCGCATGTCGGCGGCATCGGATTCGCGGTTGCTGAACCGCGTGGAGGCGTTCTCTTCGGAAGCGGGGGACAAGGGCAAGCTCCGGGGCGTGGCCATGCCGGGCGGGCATGGAAAAGGCCGCCTTCGCGGCGGCCACACAACCATCGGGACGGGACGGTGGATGTCTTAGGCGGCGGCCCCGCAGGGGCGCGTGGATGCGGTGGTGTGGGTGGTGTGCACAGTCATCACGCGGCTCCTTCCGGGCGGTGTCGGCCCTGTTGTTGGCGAGCAAGATGGGGCATATGGGGTGGGGTGTCAATGGGGAGGCTCAGTCCGCCTCGAACACACGCTGCAGTTCATACGGCACGGCGGCCTCGAACTGGTCGAACCTGCAATCTTGCGGGGACTTATCGGTGCGCCAGCGTTTGAAGGTGGCGGCATGGCGGAAGCGGTTGCCCTGGAGGTAGTCGAAGGCGACTTCGCAGACGAGTTCGGGGCGGAGGCGCACCCAGGAGAGGTCCTTGCCGCCGGTCCAGCGGCTGGGTGCACCGGGGGTGCGGCCCTGGCCGAAGGACTGGTCCTCGTCTTCGGACTGGTAGGGCGCAAGGAAGGCCACCAGGTCGCGTTTTTCCCCGGCGCTGAAGCTCGATGTGTGGCCGACGTGGTGGAAGACGTCATCGTCGCCGTAGAGGCCCAGGAGCAGCGAGCCGACGGACTTTCCCTCTTCGCCGCGGTTCCAGCGAAAGCCGCCGACGACGCAGTCGGCGGTGCGGAGGTGCTTGATCTTGGCCATCACGCGCTTGCCGGGCTGGTAGGTATCGGCGAGCTTCTTGGCGATGACGCCATCGAGGCCGGCGCCTTCGAAGCGCTCGAACCAGTCGAGCGCGACTTCGCGGTCGCTGGTGGCGGGCGTGAGGTAGGCGGGGGGTCTCACGCCCTGGAAGTAGCGTTCGAGACGGGAGCGGCGTTCGCCGAAAGGGGCCTTCTGGAGGTCGTCCGGCCCGGCGCGGAGCATGTCGAAGGCGACGAAGGAGGCGGGCGTTTCGCGGGCGAGCATGCGGACGCGCGATTCGGCGGGGTGGATGCGCATCTGGAGGGCTTCGAAGTCGAGGCCACCGGGGCCCATGATGACGACTTCGCCGTCGAGGACGGCAGGGCCGGGGAGGGCGGCAGCGAGGCCCTCGACGAGTTCGGGGAAATAGCGCGCCAGTGGCTTGAGGTCACGCGACTGGAGGTAGGGTGGGCCGGCGCCATCGAAGAAAACGATGCATCGGAAGCCATCCCACTTGGGCTCGAAGAGCCAACCATCGCCCGTGGGGATTTCGGGGGTGAGCTTGGCGAGCATGGGCGGGATGGGGGTCGGAGTTTGCGAGCCGGGCACGCGGGGATTGTGGCGTAGTCAGAAGCGAGTTGCGAGCATAGCCATCGGTGTGCTTCTCAACGATGACCTTGAAGGTTCGCATGCCGCCAGTGTACCCCCCGGCGCAGCGGCAAATCCTCGGGAGACAATCAGCGGTCGGCGGAGATGGCGGGGAGGCGGAGGCAGTGGTCGCTCTTGCGGCAGAGGGGGACCGGTGGCTGGAGGTTGGGGTCGGGGGTGCACTGAACGTCCCACTTCGGGACGAAGACGGGGGTGATCACGGTGCCGGTGAGGGAGGGGTCGAAGGCATCGACGAAGGTGGTGGAGCCGCCGTACTCAATGCGCAGTGCGTTGGAGACCTCGCCAGGCTGGAGGACGCCGGTATCGAAGAAGGGCGGGTCTTCGGGAAAGAGAGACGGGATGATGATGCGGCGGGGCTCGTTCCCGACGTTCTTGAAACGAACGAACTCGCGGTTCATGCGGCAGACCGGGGGGTTGAAGCCGGCTTCGCTGACTTCGATGGTCTGGACCTCGTAGGCGCGGGAGGCATCGTGGGGGACGAGGCCCGGCGCGAGGAGGGCGATGAGGCCCAGAAGCGGGGGGAGCCGGCGGAAGATGGACACGATCGACAGACTACGAGGCGGGGAGGTTTACCGCACCCCGGGTCGGGACGCGAACAGGCCCCGGTAGGACCGGGGCCTGTGTTTTGTGAACTCCTCCGCCGGGCACCGGGCGGTGCTCCAGTGGAGAGTGACCGCTGTGTCGGCAGGGCTCTTTCGCATCCAGTGCCGCTCCTTGGAGGAGCGATCCGGGTCGCGCCTGCTTCATGCAGGGCTTGGTGCGACCGGGCATCACCAGTGAGGACTACAGGGATGCGTGCCCTCAGCGGTCGCGGTGCCTGGCCCGCTTAGTGCAGGCCAGATCTCTGCACAATCAGAACTCCGTAGACGGCATGCAGCTTGCTTCGCATATGCCTACCTCCGTCCAGAAAGCGGCTTTCCCGGGTTCCGCTCCCTCTTCAGGAGCGGGGGATTTGCCGCCGGTCTCACTGACCACATTACTCCGGCGGGAAGGGTTGTCAAGAGTTTTTGGGAGAAGGTAAACGGAAGAAATTGGGAAGGTTCAGCGGCGGACTGTGCGCAGCGCGAGGAGGTGGATTGACACGGCGACGGCGACGGCGAGGAGCGTACCGCGGACCCAGATGTTCTCGATGAAGAAGTACTCGGTGAGGCCGATGCCGAGCCAGAGGGAGCCGACGGAGTAGACCTTGGCCGCGACCGTGGCGCCGCGCTCTTCGCGGTAATCGCGCAGGTGCTGGCCGAACCAGCGGTTGGTGGTGAGCCACCGGTAGGCGCCCGGCGAACTCTTGCCGTAGCAGCCCGCGGCGAGGAGGAAAAAGACGGTAGAGGGCAGGAGAGGCAAGAAGATGCCGAGGACGCCGATGCCGACGAGGAGGCTTCCGAGGATGATGAAGAACCAGCGGACAAGGCGGTGGCGGTTGGGGGCGCGGAACTCCAGGGGGGCTGAAGTTCCCAATTCTTTCATTTCGGCCACTGTAGACTCTGCCACGGCAGGTTCAGTATGCCACGCGAAGGCGGGGCATGCGAGAGGCGGGGAGATTGTGGGGGAAAGCGGAGGGTACAATCCGGGCATGACATACACACTCGTTCTGCTCCGCCACGGCGAGAGCACCTGGAACCAGGAAAACCGGTTTACGGGCTGGACGGATGTCCCGCTCAACGAGAAAGGCCTCGGCGAGGCCCGGGAGGCGGGGCGGCTGATGGCGGGAGCCGGGCTGGAGTTCGACGTGGTGCACACCTCGCTGCTGCGGCGGGCGATTGCGACGGCGCAGATTGCGCTGGATGTGATGGACCAGCACTGGCTGCCGGTGCGGCGGTCGTGGCGGCTGAACGAACGACACTACGGCGCGCTCCAGGGGCTGAACAAGAAGGAGACCGCGGACCGGTATGGGCCGGACCAGGTGTTTGCGTGGCGGCGGGGATACGACACTCCGCCGCCGCCGCTCGAGCCCGGAGACGACCGCCACCCGAGGCACGAGGCACGGTATGCCGCGCTGGCGCCGGACCTGGTGCCGGCGACTGAGTGCCTGAAGGACGTGGTGGAGCGGATGCTGCCGTACTGGTACGACGCGATCGTGCCGGACCTGCGGGCGGGCAAGCGGGTGCTGATCGGCGCCCACGGCAACAGTTTGCGGGCCCTGGTGAAGCACCTCGACGGGATCAGCGACGAGGAGATCCCCGAGTTGAACATCCCGACGGGGATCCCGCTGGTGTACGAACTGGGAGACGACCTGCGGCCGGTCTCGTCGCGGTACCTGGGCGACCCGGAGGCGGCGAAGGCCGCGGCCGAGGCGGTAGCGCGGCAGGCGGGGTAGCGGGGGAAAGACCGAGGCCGGGTTTCCCCGGCCTCGTTGGTGCTGACAAGCGGGATCAGCTCAGGGCGTGGGGGTGGCCATGCCACCCATACCCTGGCCCTGGCCCATACCCTGGCCGGCGCCTTCCATCATGCCGGTGTGGGGCTTGGCCGGGGCGGAGATGGTGACCTCGCCGGCCTTTTCGAAGGTGAGGGTGATGGAGATGACCTGGCCCTCGGTGATCGGCTCTTTCAGGTCGAGCATCATGATGTGGTAGGCGCCCGGGCGGAGGGTGACCTCACCGGCCGCCGGGACGGGGAAGCCGCCTTTCTTCGGCTGCATTTTCGAAGTCGAGCCGTCAGAGACGACTTCGTGGAGCTGGACGTTCGGGCTGATTGGCGAGGATGCCTTGATGAGCGTGTCGGCTTCGCCGGAGTTGGTGATGACCATGTAGGCGGCGGTCACGGTGTTGGCGGTGACGCGGACCCACTGATCCTTGATGGTGAGGTTGCCGAAGGTCACGGGCGCGGGGGCGGCCGCGGTGGTCGTGGTGGCGGCGGGAGTTGTCGAGCTCATGCCGCCATGGTTCATGGAGCCGTTACCCATGTCGGGGGCGGCCTTTACAGGCGCTTCGATCGCGACTTCGCCGGCCTTTTCGAAGGTGAGGGTCAGGGAGACGGTCTGTCCGATTTCGATGGGTGCCTTGAGGTCCATCATCATGATGTGGAAGCCGCCGGGCTTGAGTTCGAGCATGCCGTTGGCCGGGACGGGGAAGCCGCCCGGCTTTTCCTGCATCTTCGAGCTTGAGCCCTCGGTGACGACTTCGTGGAGCTGGACGGTGGCGGTGAGCGGTGTTGTGGCCTTGACGAGGGTATCGGCTTCGCCGGAGTTGTGGACGACGAGGTAGGCCGCCGAGACTTCGTTGGTCGTGGGGCGGACCCACTCGCCGGAGATCGTCAGGTCGCCGATTTTGGTGCCGTCGGTGACGGAGGGGGTGGAATCGCCGGAGGCGTCGTCCTCATCGTCGTCGCCGCCACAGGCGGCGGCGAGGAAGGGGACAGTGAGCGCGAGGAGCACGAGGAGTGCGGCAAACGGGCCGCGCCGGAATGTTGGTTTCACTTGGGTTCGTATCCCTTTTTGACGAGCAGTGGTAGGTCGTTGAGCCATTCGGCCTGGCCCATCCCGGAGGGGTAGACCAGGTAGGCGATGCGGTCGGTGGTGAAGGCCATGACGTAGGCGGCGTGGTTGACGGCATAGTTGCCGCCGCCGAGGTCCGTCCGGCTGGCGGGCTGGAGGCCGAGGGCGACCTGGAAGTCGTCCATGAGTTCACGCGGGCCGGTAAGGCCGACGAAGTTCTCATCGAAGGTATCGAGGTACTTCTTGAGGACTTCGGGTGAGTCGCGTTCGGGGTCGGCGGTCACGAAGACGACCTTGACCTTGCTGGAGACATCTTCTGGAAGCTTCTTGAGGGCCTCGCTGATTTCGTAGAGGTGGGTGGGGCAGATGTCGGGACAATGGGTGTAGCCGACGTAGAGGAGCGTGACGAAGCCGTCGGTCTCCTTCTGCAGGTCGTACTTCTGGCCGTTCTCATCGAGGAGGACAGCCTCGGGCATGTCGATCGGGGGGGCGACGGTGGCGCCCATGTAGGACGCGTCATCGCTCCCGGCGACAACACCGGTGTCGCCACCATCGTCGTCATCGCCGCCGCAAGCGGTGAGGGCGAACGTGGCGAGAAGGACGCCCAGGGCGAGGGCCGCATGGCGGGCGATGTTGTTCATGGCGAACTCCAGGAGTGTTGGTGGCCCGGATGCGGGAGCCCGGGCAGCCGCGCACTGCTCGTGATGATCTTCACAGATCATACGTCCCGCGAGTGAGGGACGGGTGGCCCTACGAGAGTGGCTGCAAAGTGCCGCCATCGTAGGGCCACCCGGTTCAATGGGTGTGACCATCGTCGTTGCCAAGACCGGCAGCCTCGTAGAGGTGCTCCCACACGGCACCGGAGAACTCGTGCTGGGCGATGTGGACTTTCGTCGACAGCTCGCTGACACGGGTCATATCTGGTGACTCGGCATCCAGGACTTCGGCGAAGTCGCCGAAGAGGCTGGCGAGGGCATCAGCCTGGGCCTTGAGGTCATCGTTGGGCCAGGTGGTGAGGGTCACCAGTGCCTGCATGCGGATGGTGGTGGTCCTGGCAGTAGCCGGGATCTTCCGTTCCTGTTGGATGGCATCGTCGATTTCGTGGAAACCCGCGTTATCGAGGATGTTGATCGCGGTGAGGACAGCTGCGTCGCCGGAGGGGGAAGCTCCAGCATCGTCGTCACCACCGCACGCGGCCATGGCGAGCATGGCGATCGCGGAGAGAGCTGCGAACGCCAGGAGCGCGAGATGGCGCGGGAAGATCGTGGTCATATCCATGTTCCCTGTGGAGCTGGGAGGCGCGATGCGCCTCGTGTGCGAGCAACAGGGGCTCGCATGCACACGTTAGCCGGCGCGGGCGAACGCTCGCGGGGGCTCCAGCTCCGGGGAGGGTGAGAAGCCTTCGCCCGGCACCCACCAGCGGAGGGCGAGGAGGACGAAGAGCCCGCCGGCCACAATGAGGGCCAGCGTTTCATTCATGAGGGCGAAGCTGACGCCGGCGGCGGCGGGGACATCGCTGCAGGAGGCGGCATCGGCGTGGCAGTGTTGTGTGTGGTCGTGGGCGCTGGTGGAAGTATCGCCCGATGGCGTGCTGGCGGAACCGGGGATGGCGAGGTAGTAGTCTGTGCCGGGGATGGATATCTGGCCGGGCCAGTGGCCGAGGAAGGTGAGGGTAGGCAGGAGCGCGAGGATGAGGATCCAGGACGCGCGTCGCCGCCCGGCAGCGGTTCGGAGGTGAACTCCCACAGCATGAGCATAGCACCGCGAGCGCTTATGACACGGACAAAAATCACATTCGCTGCCGGGCCTTGCGCATCCCCGTTAGACTCCGCAGTCACACACGGCACGGGAGGGAGCAGGTGAAACAGCTACGAAACCGGACGGCGATCCTGACAGGGGCGTCGCGGGGGCTGGGGCCGTATATCGGGCGGGCACTGGCGGCCGAGGGCGTGAACCTGGTGCTCGCGGCACGCTCGGCAGGGGACCTGGAGCGAGTGGCGGAAGAGATGCGGGCGCTGGGCGTGCGGGCCATCGCCGTGGTGTGCGACGTGACCGTGGCCGGGGACCGGCAGCGGCTCGTGGCGGCGGCGCTGGCGGAGTTCGAGCGGATCGACATCCTGGTGAACAACGCGGGAATCGAGGTGACGGCGCACTTCGAACGGCAGCCGGAGGAAGAACTCGCGGCGACGATCGACGTGAACCTGACCTCGGCCCTGCTGCTGACGCGGCAGGTGATCCCGGTGATGCTGGAGAAGAAGGCGGGGCACATCGTGAACATGGCCTCGCTGGCGGGGAAGGTGCCGGTGCCGTTCAGCGTGCCCTATGCGGCATCGAAGGCCGGACTGGTGGGGTTCACGGAGTCACTCCGTGGTGAGTTCCGAAAGCGGGGCGTGAGCGCGAGCGTGGTCTGCCCGGGGCTGGTCTCGGAAGCGGGCATGTACATGCAGATGCAGCAAGACGCGGGCGTGAAGGAGAACTTCCTTGCCGGGACGGTGACGCCGAAGAAGGTCGCTTCGGACGTGGTGAAGGCGATCAAGCGGGACCGGCCGGAGATGCTCGTGTACCGTGGCCCGGGGCGGGTGGTGAGCGCGTTCGCTGAGGCGGCACCGGGCCTGTTCGAGCGGGTGTTCCCGGTCTTCGGGACGGGCACGCTGTTCCGGAAGATCGCGGAGGCGCGGGAAAAGCAACGGGAAACGGCGGACGTGTAGCGGCAGCAGACCCTCCCGGCGCGGCCTATCCTGTAGCTGGCGGGCACGGGAGGAGGCTGTACTGGTGAGATGGACCGCGCTGGCACTGGCCGTGACGATGGCGCTGATGGGACTGGCAGCGTGCGGCGACGACGATGATGAGCCCACGACGCCCAGTACTACCGCGACCGCGACCGCGACCGCGGGACAAGCAGAGACACCGACGGTACGTCCCACGCAGACACCGCAGGACGGCATCCTGGTGGCGGTTGCCGTGTTCTTCGCACGGGACGAGCACATCGCGACGGGCGGGCGGCTGGTGATGGCGCCGGCGGTGGCGCGTGGCGCGATGGAGGCGCTGCTGGCCGGGCCCAGCACACTCGAACGCGAACTGGGCATGGGGAGCGAAGTACCGGCGGGGACGCGGCTGCTGGACATAGATATCGCGAACGGGCTTGCGACGGTGGACCTCTCCGGCGAGTTCGAGTCGGGCGGTGGGTCGCTTTCGATGACGACCCGGGTGGCGCAGGTGGTCTACACGCTGACGCAGTACGACACCGTGGACCGAGTGACGATCCGGCTTGAGGGCAAGGAAGTCGATGCCATCGGGGGCGAGGGCGTGCCGGCGAAAAACCTGGCGCGCGACGACTTCCGGGACAACACGCCGCTCATCCTGGTGGAGGCGCCGGCTCCGGGAGCCGAGGTCCGCTCGCCGCTGCGCGTTTCGGGGACTTCGAACACGTTCGAGGCGACGGTGGAGTGGCTGGTGACGGACTGGGACGGCCGGATCGTGAAGGAGGGGTTCACGACGGCAACTGCCGGGACGGGGACGTGGGGCACGTTCGCGTTCGAGGTGGACCTGGCGGGGCTGGCGCCGGGGCGGATCACGCTGGTGGTGTTCGAAAGCTCGCCGAAGGACGGGAGCCCGACGAACGTGTACGAGGTGCCGCTGACGCTTACCGGCCCGTGATGCGTCAGGCGTCGCCGACGAGGGTGCTGGCGAAGATCTGCCAGGCGAGGGCGGACTTTGCGGTGAGGCTGAGGAGGATGTAGACGGCTTCGCCGAAGAGGTAGTCGCGCCAGGGGCCGGCGCGGCGGTACTGCAGGACCATGTTCAGGGCGAAACAGTTGAAGAACACAAAGAGCGACACGAAGATGCCGACAACGAAGCCAGGGGGCGAGGCTTCGAACCCGGGGCTGGTGAAGTAGATGGCGATGGCAATCCACGGGACCGCCCCGGCGACACAACCGAAGACGAACGCTGTCCAGTTCGGGTGGCCCGGCTCTTCGTAGTGCTCCATGAGGAGTCCGAACAGGATCATCGCGGCGTTGACCCCGAAGATGGCGACGAGGGCGGCGATGTCGCTGATACCGGTGAACATCGCAATGAGGACAACCATGACCGACGAGCTGGCGGAGTATTCGATCCAGCGGGCGTAGTTGCGGGCGCGTTCGAGGTTGCGGGCGTACCAGCCATAGACGCCGGGGGCGGCGATGATCCAGTGGGCGGCGGCAGAGATGAACACGAAGAGGGCGACACCCCAGGCGATGCGGACATCGAAGAGGTCGCGCAGCGGGGACGGCGCGGAGCCTGGCGCGCCCTCCACGAAGGTCGCGGTGACGGGGAGGGAGAAGCCGTTGGCGAGGGCGAGGATGGCCACTCCCTGCGCAGCGTGGAAGGCGCCCATGACGAGGTTGTAGAGCCGGAGGCGGCGCAACTGGCGCTCGCGAGGCTGGCTGGAGATGGTCACGATGATGGCCTTTCGCTGATGCTGTGGCGCGTTTGAGGAACGCCTAACACGGGAAGAACGATCACCGTCCCGAAGCGATGCGGAGGACGACGTTGCCGGTCTTCTGGCCGGACTCCACGTAACGGGTCGCCTCGACGACTTCGTGGAGGTCGTAGCTTCGGTCGATGACTGGGCGATACTTGCCCGCCTCGACCAGATCCTTGACGAGGAGGAGATCCTCCTGGCGGTAGCGGCCGATGCCCAGGGCGGCGCGCCTCTTTCCGACGAAGCGCGTGGCCAGGGCCAGGAAAGGCACGTGATACATATACCCGAGGTCGACGGTGATGAAGATGCCGCCAGCCTTCAGCGAGCGACGGCAGCGACGGAATGCGAGTTTGCCGACGGCATCGAAGATGACGTCATACTCTTTTCCATTCCGGGTGAAGTCTTCGGCGAGGCGGTCAAGAACGTCATGGGCACCGAGCGAGCGCACCAGGTCGAGGTCCCTGGTGTCGCACACGGCGGTCACGCCGGCATCGAAGTGGTGCGCGAGCAGCTGGACGGCGGCAGTGCCGATGGAACCCGCGGCACCGTAGACGAGAACACTCTTGCCCCGCAACGGGATGGCCGGCTGGAGGCAGGACAGCGCGAGCAACGAACCGTCCGGCACCGCCGCGGCTTCCTCCGAGGTGAGGGTCGCGGGCCTGGGGGCGATGACACCGGTCTCACTAACGGTCACGTACTCGGCGTGGGCGCCCCCAGCGATACCGAATACCTCATCGCCCGGATGGAACCGGGTGACGGCCGCGCCGACATCCTCGATGCGGCCGGCGAACTCCGTGCCCGCGACGGTCTGCCTGGGGCGGCGAATGCCCGTGAAGATACGGCTGAACCGGTACTCGGTGCTGCGCACGCGCATGGCATCGCCGCGGGTGACGGTGGAGGCCTGGACGCGCACGAGTACCTCGCCGGACTTCGGGACAGGCATGGGGGCTTCGCCGACGCGCAGGACCTCAGGCGGGCCATACCGATCGTGGATGACTGCTTTCATGGAGGCTTCTCCTCTCGAGCCTGACGGATGGGGCGCGGTATAGGCCCCGCGTTCGCGGACGCGACTGTAGCAGACGTGGCGGCGGCACACGGCGCGGGACGGACCTTGCGGCGTTGGTTAACCCGGACCGGTCTTTCCGCGTTGTTGATTCGTGCAGTCGATGGGGACTATAGTCTGCGAGATGTTCGAAGGGAGGCGCCGCCGGTGACGACAATGCCACAAACCGCTGGATTCCGGCTGCGCCGCGGTGCGCCGCGCGCCGGAAGGGTGCCCATCGAGCAATAACGGGACAGGAGTGACCGTTGGAAGCCGTGGGCGCCAGAGACAGGAATCGCCCACGGCTTTTTTTCGTCCTCCGATCGATGTGGGGCGTGGAAGCCGGGGGCGGCCCGGACTTTGCCGGGCGACGCCCACCCCACGAGGAGGAGAACGATGACGGTGGCGGCCACAGAGCCAGAACAGTTTCGCGGGTTGCGGATCGAGGTCGACCCGCACGCCCGCGCGCTCGAAGTCGATGACGTGACCAAGGTGTTCCGGCAGGGGCCGGGGCTCATCGGGCGGATGCGGGGGAAGCGGGAGGAGCGCAAGCGCGTGGTGGCGGTCGATCACGTGAGTTTCGTGGTGGAGCGGGGCGAGATCTTCGGCGTGCTGGGACCGAACGGCACCGGGAAGAGCACGCTCATCCGCCTGATGTCGACGCTGTTGATGCCGGATACGGGCCGGGTGCGGATCTTCGGACTCGACGTGGAGCGGGACGAGGCGCAGGTGAAACGGCTGATCAACCGCGTTTCGGTGGAGGCTTCGTTCTTCAAGAAGCTTTCGCCGATGGAGAACCTGATGTACGGGGCGCGGCTCTACGGCGTGGACCCGGCCTACGCGCGGCGCAAGGTCGTGGAGATCCTGACCCGCCTCGGGCTGGAGAACCGGTCGATCGGTTCCTCGATGGAAGACATGTCGCGCGGGATGCAGCAGAAGGTGGCGATTGCGCGGGCGTTCCTGACGGCGCCGGTGCTGCTGCTGCTCGACGAGCCGACGACCGGGCTGGACCCGCATTCGAAGCGAGAGGTGCAGGCGGCGGTGCGGGAGCTGCGCGACACGCACGAGGCGACGGTGGTGCTGACCACCCACGACATGCAGGAAGCGGACGAACTGTGCGACCGGATCGCGATCGTGGACAAGGGCCGGATCGTGGCGCTGGATGCACCGCCGGCGCTGAAGGAGATGGTCCGGCAGGCGGGCGAGGCGCCACCCTCGCTGGAGGACGTCTTCCTCCGGCTGACCGGGAAGAAGCTCGAAGAAGCAGA
>JAHDWR010000051.1 GCA_023382755.1 Dehalococcoidia bacterium | reverse complement strand
TACGAGGAGCTGAAAGACTAGCCGCGATCCGGATCGCAATCGCTAGAATGCACACCACCGGGAGGCGCCTCGACATTGGGCGCCTCCCGTGGCGTAACGATCAGCCGGCGAAAGGGTCTCTCCGCTAGTGGACGCTCCACACCTCGCACTCTCCGTTGGCTTCTGGTCCGACCAGTTCGTCAATGGCCTCACGACGGGAAGCCTGTATGCCTTGATCGCGCTGGGCTACACGATGGTCTATGGCGTGCTCAAGATGATTAACTTCGCCCACGGCGAGGTGTTCATGCTGGGCTCGTTCGCCGGTTACGGCGTGCTGACGGCCATGGGCGGCGACGACATCTCCGGCGTGATGGTCGCCCTGACCATTCTTGCGGCACTCATCGGCGCCATGGCCGTCTCCGCCGGCACATCCGCCGTGGTCGAGCGCATCGCCTACCGGCCGTTGCGGAACGCGCCCCGCCTGGCGCCGCTCATCAGCGCCATCGGCGTGAGCATCTTCCTCCAGTACCTGGTGCTCGACCGCACCGACGCCAGGGCCAAGTTCTACCCCGATATCTTCCCCCGCGGCGATTTCGCGGCCGGACCGTTCGACATCACCTACATCCAGACGTTTCTGATTGCGAGCTCGCTCGCGATGATGGTCTTCCTCTACGTGATCATTCAGCGGACGCGCCTCGGACGGGCCATCCGCGCCGTCGCCGAAAACCCGGCGAACGCATCGCTCATGGGCGTGGACGTCAACCGCACCATCGTGATGGTGTTCGTCCTGGGCGCCGCCATGGCCGGTGTGGCGGGCGTCCTCCATGGGCTCTTCTTCCAGACCATCCGGGGGAGCATGGGCTTCCTCCCCGGCATCAAGGCCTTCACGGCCGCCGTCCTCGGCGGGATCGGAAGTATCCCCGGGGCCGTCGCCGGCGGCTATGCGCTCGGACTGGCGGAAACGGTTGGCCGCGAACTGCTCAACGAACTCCCGGGCGTGGACCTGGGCAACCAGTGGCGCGATGTGATCGCCTTCAGCCTGCTGGTTACCATCCTCATCTTCCGGCCGACAGGCATCTTCGCGGAACGGGCGTCCACCCGTGCCTAGGCCATCGAGCGCGCCACTCAAAGAGCTCGGCGCCGCCACCGTGGGCCGTATCCCGGTGTTCGCCCGCTGGCCGCTCTTCCTGGCCCTCGTCGCCACGCTCCCCTTCCTGCTCTCCGATGTCTGGGTGCAGATGCTGTTCTTCGTGGGGCTGTTCATCGTGCTGGGCCTCGGGCTCAACGTCGTGGTCGGCTTCGCGGGACTGCTGGACCTGGGGTACGTCGCGTTCTTCGCCGCAGGGGCGTACAGCCTCGGAATCATGACGTCGCCCGGCTCGCCCTTCGACCTGAGCATGAATTTCTGGCTGGTGCTGCCGCTCGGCGTGCTTATCGCCGCTTCGTTCGGGTTGCTGCTCGGCCTGCCGGTGCTCCCGCTCCGGGGCGACTACCTTGCCATCGTCACCCTCGGCTTCGGCGAGATCATCCGCCTGTTCCTCGTGAACCGCGAAGACGTGACCGCAGGCTCGCAGGGGCTCAGCGCCATCGCCCGCCCGGAGATTGGCAGCTTCCAGATCAACGACTTCACGGAGTGGTTCTACTTCATCCTGGTCGCGGCCGTCCTCGTGGCGTTCATCGCTTCGCGCCTGCGCGACTCGAGGATCGGGCGCGCCTGGGAGGCCATCCGCGAGGACGAAGACGTGGCCGCCGCCATGGGCGTGAACAAGGTGAAGTACAAACTGATGGCCTTCGCCATCGGGGCATCCATTGGCGGACTGGGCGGCGTCCTCTACGCCTCGTTCATCGGCTTCATCAACCCCGCGGGGTTCAGCCTGCAGGTCAGCATCGACGTGATCGCGGTCGTCATCATCGGCGGGATGGGCAGCACTCCCGGCGTCATCCTCGGGTCGCTCGTGCTCATCGGCTTCCCGCGCATCCTGCAATTCAAGGAGACCGCGGACTTCCTCGGACGGTTCGAATGGCTGCGGGACGGACTGAACGGCGTGATCGCCACGTTCGATACGGTGATTCCCGGCTCGATCGGTCGTCTGCCAGCCGCCAGCGAGTGGGGCCAGGAGCTCGCCGACGACACCCGGTTCATCATCTTCGGGGCACTCCTCGTCGCGATCATGGTGCTGCGCCCTGAAGGGCTCGTCCCCTCGCGCCGGCGCCAGCTCGAGTTCGAAACCGAAGACCTGCCCGTCCCCGCAGGGGGAGCAGCCTGATGGCTGCCGGCAAGCTCAGCGTCCGCGGCCTTGGCATGCAATTCGAGGGGCTCAGCGCGCTCGCTGAAGTCTCGATGGAAGTACCCGCTGGCGAGATCCACGGGCTCATCGGCCCCAACGGCGCAGGCAAGACGACGTTCTTCAATTGCCTCACCGGCTTCTACCGCCCTACCGCGGGCGAGCTCTGGCTTGATGCGCAGCGGGTGGACGGTCTGCCGACCCACGTCATCTCGGCCCTCGGCGTCTCGCGGACGTTCCAGAACATCCGGCTGTTCGCCAACATGACCGCGCTGGAGAACGTCCTCGTCGGCGGTCACATCCACATCGGCATCGGTGGCACGGATGTGCTCACCGCCCGCCGGCCGAGCAAGTACGCCGCGGTCGAGCGGGTCCTCTCCCTTCGCGGCGCCCCGCGAGCCGCGGTGCAGGGGGTGGTCGAGCTGGCCGGCGCGGTCGCCAGGCCACCCGCCGTTCGGCGCGCCGAATCCGGGGCCGTGACCTCGGCGCGCCAGCTCCTCGGCGCGGTCGGGCTTGCCGGCAAGGAGAACTCGCTCGCGCGCAACCTGCCCTATGGCGACCAGCGCAGACTCGAGGTCGCCCGGGCCCTGGCCACGCGCCCCGGGCTCCTGCTCCTCGATGAGCCGACGGCCGGCATGAACCCCCAGGAAAGCGCCTCCATGGTCAGCCTGACCCGTCGCATCCGCGACGAGTTCGAAACGACCGTGATCCTCATCGAGCACCAGATGCGCGTGGTGATGGGGGTCTGTGAACGCATCACCGTCCTCGACTACGGCCGCAAGATCGCCGAGGGGACACCCGCCGAGGTCCAGCGCGATACCCGCGTCATCGAGGCCTACCTGGGGACACGGGCGGTACGAGGGGCCGGTCATGGCGCTCCTTGAAGTTACCGGCCTGGTGGCCGGGTACGGCGCGATCACCGCGGTCAAGGGCATCGACCTTGCCGTCGAAGAAGGTGAGATCGTCACCCTCATCGGCTCAAATGGGGCAGGTAAATCGACAACCCTCCGCGCCCTCTCCGGGATCATCCGGCCGCGCGCCGGCACCGTCACGTTCGGCGGCACCCACCTCGAGCGCATGGCTCCCCACCGCATCGTCCAGATGGGCATGTCCCATGTGCCCGAGGGCCGCGGGATCTTCCACACCCTCTCCGTTTACGAAAACCTGCTCATGGGAGCCTACCACCGCAACGACCGCGGCCTCGACTCCGACCTCCAGCGCGTGTACGACCTCTTCCCCCGCCTCCGGGAACGCATCGGCCAGCCGGGGGGCACCCTCTCCGGTGGCGAACAGCAGATGCTCGCCATCGGCCGGGCGTTGATGGCTCGGCCCAAACTCCTCCTTCTCGACGAACCCTCGATGGGACTCTCGCCACTCCTCGTAGAGACCACCTTTGCCACCATCAGCTCCATTCGCGAGCAGGGGGCCACGGTGCTGCTCGTCGAACAGAACGCGCTCATGGCCCTCGAAGTCGCGGACCGCGCGTACGTGCTCGAATCCGGGCGGGTGACCTTGCGCGGCACAGGGGAAGAACTCGGGCGCGACGACAGCGTCCGCCGGGCGTACCTTGGGGAAGAATGAAGTCATCCGAGTCCTTCCTGGACCTCCCCGCCGGGCCGTTCCGCGCCTTGACCTGGGGAAGCGGCCAGGAGACCGTGCTCTTCCTCCACGGCCTGACAGGTGTCGCCGAAGTCTGGGGACCGACCGTCGCACACCTGGCCACTGGCCGGCGTTATGTAGCGCTTGACCAGCGGGGACACGGGCAGAGTCCCAGGCCCTCCACCGGCTACGGCACCGGTGCATTCGTCCGCGACACGTTGGCCGCGATCGACCGTCTCGGCGCGCCGGTCCACCTGGTCGGCCACTCGATGGGCGCGCGCATCGCCATCCTTGTGGCCGTCCGGCACCCTGCCGCCCTGCGCACCGTTGCCATCGTCGATATCGGCCCCGAGGCCTCGAAGGCGAACATCCAGGCGACTCTCGCCGGCGTGTCCGCCCGGCCGGAAACATTCGCAAGCGAAGCCGAGGCCCTGGCCTTTGCCTTTCGCAACCGTGAGCCCGCGCCAGCGGCGGCGGCCGTGTTTCTCGCGCGCCTCGAACCAGCCGGGACCGGACAGCTTCGCTGGCGGTCCTCGCGAGGGGCATTGGAACAGACCGTCCGTAGCCACCGCGGGCGCGGATACTGGCGGGAGTGGCGAAGCATCCGCCTGCCGGCGCTCTTCATCCACGGCGGTGCATCGAACGAGGTCTCCGTGGCCGTGGCCGACCGGATGCGTGCGGCGAACCCCAGCGTCCGGTTCGAACGGTATGCCTCGGTTGGGCACAACATCCCGCTCATCGCGCCGGAACAGTTGGCTCACTCATTGGGCCAGTTCTGGGCCGCACCGTGATGCGCCGGGCACTCCCCCTCGTCGTGGTCGTTGGCGTTGGGGCTACGGTGGCCACAAGCCTGCTGGCCGTGGGGGCCGCTGCCAACAACGCCCCGGGCGAACTCAAGTACCGGGCATTCGCGCCGCAGGTCACGCGCGCCGAAATCCCCCCGACGCCGACCCCGGTGCCTCTGCCAGTCCCCTACAACGGGCCTGTTGCCTCCCTGCACCTGTCCACGGCGAAGGTCGATGCCACGTGGCCCGTCGAAGTCCGCGACACCTACTTTGCCGGTGGCCGTGAGTTCTTCCAGGACCCGAGCGCCCCGGAGAGGATCGCCTGGTACGCGCGGTTCGGCCAGCCCGGCTACACGGGGGCCAACAGCATCTTCGCCGCCCACATCGACTATGTAGGTTTTGGCAAGGGGCCCTTCGGCTACCTCACGAACGCGGCGGCCGGCGAAGCCCTGCACGTCACCATGGATAACGGCACCAGCTACAGCTACACCGTGAAGTCGGTCTCGGTAGTCTCGCTGCAGGACCTGGACATGAACGCCGTCGTGTTCCCGGTGCTGGCGGGCGGCGTGGAACGCGTGACCCTGATCAGCTGCGGTGGGACGTTCGTTCCGTATGCTGGCGGTGGAGGCGAATACAGCAGCCGGGTCATCCTGGTTGCGGAGCGTTACGTAAACTGAGAAGCGGTCGCCTTGCCCGGGAGCGGGCGCCCGACTAGGATCAGTGAGTTAGGGGCCCCGTGGTGTAGCGGCCTAACATGCCACCCTGTCAAGGTGGAGATCGGCGGTTCGAATCCGCTCGGGGTCGCCATAACAAGCTACTTTACGATAACCCGCCTATCGGCGGGTTTTTCGTGTCAGCGTACGCGCACGAACGCGTCCCGAATGTCCTGCGCGCGTGCGAACATGTCGGGGTCGCGCTCCACCCGCCTGGTGGCATAGTCAAGCTTCTCGATATCCAGCCCGAGGCTCTCCGCTGCCTGGTCGCGCAGGACGCGGAGCATGTCCTCGAGGTCTATCTGGCTCTCTTCGGGAAGTGGTGAGAAGAAGTCCACAACCTCCCTGAACACCACATCTACGCACTCATCCAGGGCACGGCGTCCCTCGTCGCAGATTTCGACGACGATGCTGCGCCCGTCCTCGGGATGGGGTGCCCGCTGAACGAAGGTGCGGGACTCCATGCGCTGCAGCAGGCTTGTCACACTCTGCGCTTCCTGGGTGAGGTAGCTCGCCAAAAGGCTCGGAGTCACGGGGGCGGTAGCGCCGCGCAGGAAGAAGAGCGTCAAGTACTGCGGCAGGGAGAGATCCCAGGGTGCAAGGGCCCGCTCGACGCGCTTGGTGTAAAGCAGGTAGGAGTGGGCAAAGAGCGCCCAGCGCCGGAATGCGGGGTGGGACGGGTCGAGCATGAAACCTCCGGTCAGGCGATCCCCTGGCAACGTAGCTTGTGATGGGACGGAACGTAAAGTGGGCTGCGCGGTAGATGGCACCCCCTTGACTTCCACCCACGGCCCGGTAGAGAATCCCGCAATTGGTTCGGATCCGAAGTAAATCGCCCTCACCTGACGCACCAATCATAGGAGCAGTAGACATGGTCTATCAATACACCGATGCGACCCTTGAGCGAGATGGGGGCGTAGGCATCCTCACCCTCAATCGGCCCGAGAAGCTCAACGCCTTCACGCCGAAGATGGAAGATGACATCCGGGCGGCGCTCGAGGAACTCCGTAACGATGACTCGGTCCGCTGTGTCGTTATCACCGGCGCCGGCAGGGCATTCTCGTCGGGTGCCGACGTCAACGCCTGGGATGCGCGAATCCAGGAGGGGGGCACCCCCGACCCACTGGACAGCTGGCGACGGAACGAGGCGCGCCACGCCATGCCTCTCGGCATCTATGAGCTGCCCAAGCCGGTGATCGCCGCTGTCAACGGTCCTGCGGTGGGTATGGGGATGGATATGGCGCTGGCGTGCGACATGCGGATCGCCGCCGAAAGCGCAAGATTCGGCATGCTCTACATCCGCCGCGGGCTCGTTCCCGATGAGGGCGGCGCCTGGTTTCTCCCGCGCATCGTCGGCCAGGCGAAGGCGTACGAACTGATCATGACCGGCGACTTCGTCTGGGGCCCGGAAGCGGAACGCATCGGACTGGCGAATAAGTGCGTTCCCGATGCCGAGTTGATGACCGCCACGCGCGAGCTGGCCAGCAAGATCGCATCCGGTCCTCCGATTGCCATGGAGTTTGCAAAACGGGCGATTCGCGACGGAGCCCACCTCAGCCTTCGGTCACATTTCGAGGCGATCGGCTACTTCATGAGCGTGCTCAATGACACCGACGATGTCGGCGAAGGGATGCGGGCCTTTGTCGAGCGCCGGGCCCCCCAGTTCAAGGGCCGCTGACGCCACTCGCCCCGACATCCCACACGGACCACAGTTCAACATGCAGCAATACATCGTTCGCCGCCTCATCCTCCTCTTCCCGGTCGTGATTGGCGTTTCGTTCCTCGTGTTCGCCGTCATGCACATGGTTCCCGGCGATACGGTGATGCTGCGCCTCGCCGAGTCGCCGACGGCCAGCCAGCGGGACATCGAGGAGCTTCGTCAAGAGCTCGGGCTTGATGAGCCGTTCCTCGTTCAGTACCTCAACTGGCTCGGCGACCTCGTGCGGGGCGACCTCGGTCGCTCACTCTGGACCAATGACCCGGTGGCCAGCGACATCATGAAGCGCATGCCCGTTACGGCGGAGCTCGGTGTGCTTGCCGCGCTTATTTCGGCGGTGATGGGGATCTCGGCTGGAGTCGTTTCTGCCGTCCGGCAGGACAGCGTATCTGACTACTTCACCCGAATCGTGATGACGCTCGGGCTCGCGGTGCCGAACTTCGCCTTGGCCACGCTCGTCCTGGTCCTGCTGGGGCTCTGGTTCGAGTGGTCGCCAGGTGTGTGGTATCACTCGCTGGCGGATGATCCGGTCGCGAATCTCCGGCAGATGTTCCTTCCCGCCTTGCTCCTGGGGTTCTCGCTTTCGGCGAGCATCGCCCGCATGACCCGCTCGTCGATGCTCGAAGTTCTCCGCCAGGACTACGTTCGAACCGCGACAGCGAAGGGTCTGGCCGCGCGGACCGTGATATTTCGGCACGCGTTGAAGAACGCGATGCCGCCCGTGCTAACGATCATTGGCCTGCAATTCGGCTTCCTACTGGGTGGAGCCGTCGTCATTGAGTCGATCTTCGGCCTGCCCGGACTGGGCAGGCTCATGTTGGACGCCATCAACCAGCGCGACTACGTGCTGATCCAGGGCGCCGTCTTCGTGATCGCCACAACCTACGTGCTCATCAATATCGTTGTTGATGTGAGCTATGGCCTCCTCGACCCGAGGATCCGCTATGCCTGAGGCAACACAATCGCGCACCAAACCGTTGGCGCCATTCGCAGATTGGGTGCTCGAAGTCCCCGGAGATTTCGGGCCGGCCCAGGCATTCCTCGGCTGGTTCGTCCTGGAGACAGGTGGCGCCGTGACCTCCCCGTCGGGCCGCCAGGTCTCCCAATCCGAACTCGCCTTCCGGCTCGGCGATTGGGACGTCACGCAGGCATCCGGCGGAACGGCCGAACTTCGCGGGCCCGCCGGACAGGTGTTCCGGGTCCGTTTCCACTCGTCATCAACGGGCTTCGAGGAGGTCTCCGACGCTGGCGCCTGGGCGTGGGGCGGACTGGCAAGCATCACCGGTGATCCCGATGGTCCACCGCTTGCGCCCGGCGCGCCCCTCGCCTCCTCGGTCTCGGCACTGTACGCCGCCCTTGCCTTCTCTGCCGGGCGCTTTGCCGGCACGCCAGACATCAATATCGCCATCGATCTGGCCGATGTCGTGGCGTCACTCATCGAGGTCTTCGGGCTCAAGTACGCAGCGGAAGGCGTCGTGCGAGAACGGGCTGGCGATTGGGGAGGGCTCGCCGGGTGGGGCCTGTATCACTGCGCCGATGGTGCCGTGGCGCTCGCACTCCGCGATCACATGCAGCTCCTGGCTCTTGGTGAGGCCCTCGACCTGCCGGAGCTCCAGGACTCCCGGTACGAAGACTTCATGTGGGGCCTGTGCGCGGAGGTCGACGAGGTGAACGCCATTCTCGCCTCCCGCCTGCTCGACCTGCCGGCCGCGGAGGTTGTCGACCGCCTCATCTCCTCCCGCATTGCAGTCAGCCGCGCGCGCCCGCTCCTGGACATGCTGCGCGACGAACACCTCTCGGCCCGATCCTCGTTTGCCCGGCGCCAGGGTGTGCTGCTGCCTACACTTCCATTTCGCTTGCGTTCCGAAGGGGAGAGCGCACCGCGCTTCCAGGACGCGGCACACCCGCCGTTGGCCGGTGTGCGCATCCTGGATATGAGTTCCGTCTGGGCTGGCCCACTGGCGGCCCGCCTCCTCGCCGACCTGGGCGCTACGGTCGTCAAGCTTGTCCGCCCGATTAGCCAGGTTGGCTTCTTCCAGTCGGGCGAGCAATGGAATCGGGACTTTTACGCGATCTTGAACGACCGCAACAAGTCGGGCCACCTGGTCGACTTGACCACTGAGAGCGGGCGCGCATGGCTCCGGAAGGAGGTCGCCCGGGCAGATGTCCTGTTCGAGAACTTTGCCGTGGGAAGCCTGGAACGTGCCGGCTTCGGCCACCGCGTGCTGCACGAAATCAACCCCCGCACCGTGGTGGTCGCTATGCCCGCCCTCGGCCTCGAGGGTCCCAACGCCAGGGGCGTGGGGTATGGAGCAACCATCGAGCAGGCTGCCGGAATTGGCTGGTTGTACAGCGACGAACCTGGAAACCCTCATCGTTCGGGTATCAACTTCTCCGACCCGATCGCGGGACTGTGGGGCGCGATCGGCGCGCTCCTCGGGCTCTCAGGGTCACGCGACACGTGCGTTGTAGAACTGAGCCAGCAGGAAGCGTCGCTCAGCCTGATGATCGGCCCGCTCGCGCGGGCCCAGGTTGATGACAACTACCACCCGCGTGCCGTTTCCGCGACCTCACGTGGCAGCGCCTGGTCGATGGCCAGCCGCAAAGCCACCGAAGAACGCGACATTCGCGTGCGCACACTCGACGAGGTAGTGGGGACCCCCGACGCACCGGGAAGCATCGCTGCGTGCTGGGTGCGGCACCCTGATGGCCGCGATTACCCGCTTGTCGGGCTTCCGTGGACTGGTACGTTCGCCGGGCTGGTCCCGCTCATCCCAGTCGAGATGCCGGAAGAGGTCTGAGCCATGCAGTGCTTTCAGAACGCCATTGGTTCAAGCCATGTGTGTAGTTCGGATACGAAGTATCGAGGAATGGTTCGATGACGAGCTTACCAACGAGCGCCGGCGCGCTGGACCGCCGACGTGAGACATCCACGCCGCTGGCGCGGTTAGGACGCATGAGGCGCGCACTGATCCTCTTCGCCAGGCGCAAACCGCTAGGAGCGATCGGGGCGGTCATCACGTTTGCATTCGCCATCATCGCCCTGGCTGCGCCGCTGCTTACCACGCATGACCCGCTCTCGACCAGCGCGGACTTCCTGCAGTCACCAAGCACACGGCACTGGTTCGGGACGGACAATCTCGGTCGCGATATCTACAGCCGAATAATCGCCGGGTCACGCGTTTCGATTCGCGTTGGTCTTACGGCAGTTATCGCAAGCACGATAGTCGGAAGTGCACTTGGCATCTTTGCAGGCTATTGGCGGGGATGGATCGACACCGGGATCATGAGGACGATGGACATCATGATGGCGTTCCCATCGCTGATTTTAGCTCTCGCGATCATGGCAATGTTAGGCCCATCGATCACGAACGTTACTGCCGCGATTGCAATTACCCAGGTCCCAGCTGTATCACGTGTCGTCCGCTCTCAGGTACTGTCGGTTAAGGAATTACAGTTTATTGAGGCAGCACGCGCCCTTGGTGCGCGCGATAACCGAATTCTCTGGAAATACATACTCCCGAATGTTGCCCCGACGATCATCATCTACGGGTCGACCAATCTTGGCTACGCCATCCTGACCGAAGGCACGCTCAGCTTCCTTGGAGTCGGAGTTCCGCCGCCAAACCCCTCCTGGGGCGAGGCCCTGAGCGGGCAGGCGCGTCTCTTCTTCACCACGGCTCCCTGGCTCGCCTTCTTCCCCATCGGTGCGCTCACACTCGCAATTCTGGGTGCGGTGCTGCTTGGTGATGCGCTCAGAGATGTCCTCGATCCTCGACTGCGGGGGTCCCGGTGAACCACACAAGTTACGTCAATCACACCCGGATTGGAGATTTGCCATGGACCTCAGGTTCGAACCCGACGTTGAAGCGTTCCGCGGACGAGTCCGCTCATTTATTCAGGGAAACCTGCCGCCCACGTGGATCGGGGGGGATTGGGAGAGCGACCACCAGCAGCCCGAGATAGCCGATGCGTTTGCCAGGAAGCTCATTGAACAGCGCTGGCACGTGATGGCGTGGCCGAAGCAATACGGCGGCCTTGAGGCCTCGTACATGCAGCAGCTGGTCTACAACGAGGAGATGTCGTACTCGCGGGCGCCGAGCGGTGGGGCGTGGGCCGGCGTACAGTTGGTCGGTCCCATCATCATGCTCAACGGAACGGACGAGCAGAAGGCTCACCACCTGCCCGCGATCGCCGATGGGTCGGTCACCTGGTGCCAGGGTTTCAGCGAGCCGAACGCAGGCTCGGACCTCGCGTCGCTTCAGACCCGTGCGATACGCGACGGTGATGACTTCGTAATCAACGGACAAAAGATCTGGACATCCAGCGGGCAGTACGCGGACTGGTGCATCCTGCTCGCGCGCACGGACCCCGCGGCACCCAAGCACCGCGGGATCAGCTACTTCCTGGTCGACATGAAGGCTCCGGGCGTCACGGTGCGGCCGCTGACCGATCTCGCGGGTGGGCAACCGTTCAACGAGATGTACTTCGAGGATGTGAAGGTGCCCGCGAAGAACCTCCTCGGCGAACTCAACCGCGGCTGGTACATGGCGGCCACAACTCTCGACTTCGAACGGTCGGGCATTGGCACCGTGGCCGCATGCCACCGTGAGTGGGATGACACGGCCACACTGCTGCGGAAAGCCGATGTCGACCCTGGAATCAGGATCGCGGCAGTCCGGTTGGAGATGGCCGAGCGTCGGATAGAGGTCGAAGTTGGCCGCGGGCTTGCCTACCGCGTGGCGGCTATCCAATCGGCGGGTGGCGTGCCCAACCACGAAGCATCAGCCTCGAAGTTGTTCGGTTCAGAACTTAACCAGCGTCTGGCGAACACCCAGCTAAAAGTCATGGGACTTGTTGGGCAGCTGCGTTATGAATCACTCTATGCGCGAATGGAGGGAAGAGTCTCGCATCGGTACATGTTCACAATCCAGGACACGATTGCCGCAGGTACGAGCGAAATCCAACGCAACGTCATTGCTACCAGGGGACTTGGTCTTCCGCGGAATTAGGACCATGGAAGACGGTAAGATATCCAGGAGGGAAATCATGGGACAACAGAACTACTGGCAACGGGAGGGAAAACCAACGACGCTCAATCGGCGTCGCCTGCTCGGCGCGGGTGCAACCACGGGCCTCGGCCTCGGCGCTTTCGCTCTTGTCGGCTGCGGTGACGACGACGACGACGCCACCAGCTCCCCGACTCCATCGGGCGGTAGCACTCCCGGTGCCTCCGCCACCACATCCACTGCCCAGCCGAAACAGGGCGGAACCGCGAAACTGGCTCAGCCGCGCGACCTTCCACACTACGACCCGCACACCGAGACCTACCCGGCGGGCTTCATGGTCTCACTCGTCCACGCCGGCCTGCTGAAATTCAAGCAAGCCGACGACCCCAACGCCCTGCAACCCGAGGCCTACCTGGCGGAATCCTACGAACAGCCCGACGCCACGACCTTCACCGTCAAACTGCGTCCGAACGCAACATTCCACGATGCTGCGCCGGTCAACGGCCGGGCGGTCACGGCCGATGACGTGAAATTCAGCTTCGAACGCATCAAGACAGACAAGCCGGAATTTCAGCGCCGAACCTTCTTCGCGGCGGTACAGAGCATCACCGCAATCGACGCCACGACTGTCCAGTTTAAGCTCGACAAGGCGTTCGCACCGCTTCCGATCTACCTTGCCGACACCTGGAACGTGGTCGTCCCCAAAGAGCTCGTCGAGGCGAAAGGGGACATGCGGGATACCGCAATCGGCGCCGGCCCATTCACGCTCGCCTCGTACGAGAAGGGCGTGGGCCTCAAGATGTCGCGCGTCGAGGAGTTCTGGTTCACCGGGGGTCCGTACATCGACGAGGTCCAGATGCCGGTTATGTCCGACACTGCGGCGATCCTCGCGGCGTTCCGGGCCAAGCAACTGGACATCATGCGCGGGTTGCCCTGGGCTGAAGTCCCAGGCCTTCAGAAGTCTTCTGACGTCGAGGTTCGCGACTACACGAATGTCGATAACCAGTACGTGCGTATCAACACGAAGAAGAAGCCGCTCGACGACCCGCGGGTTCGGCAGGCAATGTCGATGGTCATCGACCGCAACGTTGTCGCCAACGGCGCGTTTCAGGGTAACGGGATTCCCTGCGGCGTATTCCCATCAGCAGTCAAGTGGGCCGTAAAGCCGGGGGACCTGGAGTTCTACAAGACCGATGTGAAGGCAGCAAAAGAGCTTCTCTCCGCTGCCGGATACCCCGATGGCTTCGAAATCGAGAACCTCTACCCCTCGGGTTCGGGCAAACAGCAGGACATGGTCGCGGTCGTCATCGACCAGCTCCGTCAGATCAACATCAAGGTGACGAACAAAACGCTCGAATACGGAGCCTACCTGCAGGCCGCATTCAGCAAGGAGTTCGACATCAACATCCATTGGGGTAACCGCTACGACGAGATCGACGGTTACGCGATTGAGTACTTGACCACCGGTGGCCGGAACTTCGGCTACTGGGGTTCAGTCGAGCTCGACAAGCTGATCCTTGCCCAGCGCGAGACGCTGGACGAGGCCCAACGCGGAAAGCAGCTCGAGGACATCCAGAAGAAGATCGGCGAGGAGATGTACACCATCGGCATCGCCAACTGGAAGGACTACGACGCCTGGTACAAGAAGCTGCAGAACTTCGGTACCTCGGTGCACTGGTACCGTCCGGCCCAGCAGCTTGCCCAGGCCTGGATCGAGGCCTGAGCCTCATCCTTCTAGGGCAGCATTCCCCCTGCCTCCCCGGGCCGGCCTCTCTGCGAGGCTGGCCCGGGGACACCCCCGTGCGAAGTGACTCACAATGATTGGGATCCTGTTCGCCCTCTGCGCGGCGCTGTGCTATGGCGCATCGACGGTTGTTATCGGAAAGGCTATCGCCCATGCCGGCCCCCTTGTCGTGGCATTCGTCTCGCTCGTTGCCGGGCTGACCCTGGTCGGTACTGTCACCCTGGTGGTGGCCGTCGTTGAGCCAGCCGCGGCGAAGGTGAGCCTCAGCGGGTTGCCCTGGATTGTGGTGGGGGCAGTGCTGATGTTTGGCGTGGGACGCCTCGCCTACTACCGCAGCATCGAACAAATTGGCCCCAGCCGTTCCGCTGCGCTCAGTTCCACGACAACTCTGGCCGCCCCGGCCATCGGATTCCTGTTTCTCGGCGACCGCCTCTCGCTACTCACCTCGCTTGGCATCCTGGTGACATTCGCCGGCATCCTGACCCTTGTGTCCGGCAGGTCGCGGTGACCCGTTATGTCGCGATAGTCCTGACGGTTCTCGCGTGGTCAGCTGCGCCCGCGCTAGTCAAGACCGGCCTCGACCACGGGTACTCCCCACTGACGAGCACGTGCATGGGCGCCGCGATTGCGGTTCCCCTCTTCTACTTTCTCCTCAGCGGGCCAGCCCGGGCCAGAGCAACCACGCCGTCGCGCGCACACCGTGTGATGGTTCTGGGCGGCTTCCTCGGCGTGGGTGGGACGATGTTCAGCTATCTGGCCTTTGGTGCGACCTCCGTCGCGGTGGCAGTGCCCGTGTCAAACATTCACCCGCTGGTCACAGCTCTGCTCGCTCACCTGACCGTTGGCCAGGAGCGGATCGACAGGAGGCTGATCTTCGGGATGGCGCTCATCTGTTCGGGCCTGGCGTTCGTCACTATCGGTTCATCATGAAAGGAGACCCCTTGAGCTCAGAATACGCAAAACCGTTGCCCTACATCACCGATGACTCCCGCCCCTTCTGGGAAGCGGCGAAAGACCACCGGCTCGTGCTCCCCCTCTGTGGCGACTGCGGTAAGTATCACTACTACCCGCGCCTGGTATGTCCGCACTGCGGATCGCGCGACATCTCCTTCGCGCCCGTCAGCGGCCGCGGGGCCGTCTATGCATTTTCCATCCAGCACCGGGCCCAGGGCCCGGGCTGGACCGGCGAGACGCCGTACGTGACGGCGCTCATCGACCTCGAAGAGGGCCCACGAATGCTTTCGAACCTTATCGAAGTGGAGCCGGACCCCGGCGCCGTCCGCTGTGGCATGCACGTCGAAGTGGTGTTCGACGATGTGACCCCAGAAATCACGTTGCCCAAGTTCAAGCCGGTGGAGGCATAGGAATATGGACTTGCGAAAGGCAGTAGCCATTGTCGGCGCGGCTGAATCCGACCAGATCGGCATCGTTCCCACGCGCACCGCACTCGAACTCCATGTTGAAGCCGCTTCCAACGCGCTGGCTGATGCGGGTCTGACGACCGCCGATGTTGACGGGCTGTTCACCACCGGCACTGGCTGGGCGCCGTCCATGCTGGTCGCCGAGTACCTGGGCCTCAAGAACCTCCGCTATACCGATGCGACCAGCACGGGCGGATCCGCCTTCGTCATCATGGTCGAGCACGCCCTCGCTGCGGTGCACGCCGGCCTTTGCGAGGTGGCACTGGTCACCCACGGAGAGTCGGGCTACTCGAACCGGAAGCGGCCCATCCCGAATTCGTACGCAATCGATCCCACGCTTCCCGAAGGACAGTACGAAGCGCCGTTCGGCGTCGGTTCGATGCCGAGCATTTATGCGATGGCAGCCGCACGCCACATGTACCAGTACGGGACGACCAGTGAGCAACTCGCGCAGATTGCCGTGAGCACACGGGAGTGGGCGGCACTGAACCCTCGTGCCTTCGCGCGCGACCCGCTCACCATCGCTGATGTCCTAGCCTCGCCGATGATCGCCTACCCTCTCCACCGCCTCGACTGCTGCCTTGTCACCGATGCCGGGGGTGCCATCGTGATCACCAGCGCGAACAGGGCCCGCGACTGCCGGAAAAGGCCGGTGTGGGTGCTGGGTTCGGGAGAAGCCCACACGCACAACAGCATCCTCTCGATGCCCGACCTTACCTGGACGGCCGCCCGCCAGTCCGGGGCCCACGCCCTTGGCATGGCAGGTCTCCAGCCAAACGACATCGACGTGCTCGAGATTTACGACTCGTTCACCTACACCGTGCTGGTGACCCTGGAGTCGCTGGGCTTCTGCGAGCCAGGTGAGGGAGGCGCGCTCGTCGCGGATGGACGGCTCGGACCCGGTGGTTCGCTCCCGACCAACACCAACGGAGGCGGCCTCTCCTATACCCACCCGGGGATGTATGGGATGTTCACTTTGGTCGAGGCGACCCGCCAGCTCCGTGGCGAATGCGGTGAACGCCAGGTGCCGAACGCGCGGACCGCGCTGTGTAATGGCACGGGCGGAGTGCTGTCGTCAACAGGCACGGTGGTGCTGGGGGCGGACTGACACCGCACCAATTGCCACGGGGGCCGGTCACCTTGAACCTGGCCAGGGTGACCCGGTCCGGCCATTCCGGATAACTCTGAGTTGCCCACCTCGGATCGTGCTCGCCAGACCCTTCTGGCCAACCGTCGGCCGGTCCGCGGTTTCCCTCCGGAAACCAGGGCCGGCGGGCTCTGCACGTCCGGAGGAACGGCTCGGCCCGCCAGCGGCTGCCGTCGAAGCGCCACCGGGAGCTCGGGTCGCCGTGCTTCGTCGCGCGACACCGTGCCGCCAGCCCCACCGCCAACACGGCGACTGTGGGTCGCCCGAACAACCTCCCTCGCTCGAGCCCTGGCTCCGGGACACAGGTGATCGTCAGCGTGCCGGCGACAGGGCCGGCCGAGCCTGACCGCCGCCGACTCTCGTGCGTCCATTGCCGCACGCCGATGTCCCTACTTGAACAGGGCCTTGAAGTACACCTCCAGCTCGCCCCTGCGGCCCTCGGTGTCTCGAAGCGGCACGACGATCCGGAAGAGGTGCGGCCCATCCATGCCCGAGTGCATACCCATGGGCAGCGACAGCACGAGGGGCACTTCAGCTCCAGGGGCGATGGTTGTGGCACCCACAACCGGCTGGGTCGGTCAGCAGCCCTCCAGGACTTCGA
>JAHDWR010000050.1 GCA_023382755.1 Dehalococcoidia bacterium | reverse complement strand
GTAGTCCTGGGCGCCCACAATCGCATACTTCTCAGCGAACACGTACGTGGGCACGCCGCTCACGCCGATCTCCCGCGTCCAGCGGATGCCTTCGATCACCCGGTCGTGGTAGGTACCCTGCTCGAGCGCATCCCGGAGCCCAACCGGGTCCAGCCCGGCCGACTCGCCCACCGCGACCACGGCATCGATGGTCCCAATATCCTGCAGGTCCTCGAAGTACGCCTTGAACATCGCCCTGGTGTACTCCCAGTCCCGCGCGTGTTCGAAGGCGAACTCGCCGCCCTGGTGGGCGAGGAGGGTGTTCGATGTCCACGTCCGCCCGCGCGTGAACTTGATCCCCAGGCTCTCGGCCCGCAGCTCCATCTCCGTCGGCGGGTCCTCCGGCCGCGTCATCGGCCGCCGCGCCTTGCCTTCGGGGGGCGTCGAAGGGTCGAGCAGGTACGGCGCGTGCCGCACCTCCACGTCGTACTCTTTCCGCAGCCGTTCGACCTCCACGAGGCCGACATAACACCACGGTCAGACGAAGTCGGAAATCACCAGCAGGGAAACGGTCCCCTCGATCGGCTCGATGCTGCTCATCCCGGGCAGTATAGGCGCCCCGATTGGACAACGCCCGCCCACTCGTGTTGACTTCCGCCACCAACCACGCGCAGGAGTGCCGCGATGTCCTATTCCGACCTGCTCTTCGATGTCTCCGGCGAGGTGGCGACAGTCACCCTCAACCGCCCTGAGAAACTCAACGCCCTCAACCGCAACCTCCAGCAGGAGATCCTCGATGTCTGCCACGAGGTCAAGCACAACGACGGCATCCGCGCCGTTGTCTGGACCGGGGCCGGCCGGGGCTTCTGCTCCGGCGCGGACGTCACCGGGCCGTTGCCCGCCGATGCCCCTCCACCCACCTGGCAGCAGCGCATGGACGAGGATAGCTGGGTTGGCCGCCAGGCCCGTGCCGTCTACGGCGTCGATAAGCCCAGCATCGCCGCAGTGAACGGCGTGGCCGCGGGCGCTGGCATGTCGCTCTCGCTCGCCTGCGACATCCGCATCGGCAGCGAAAATACCCGCTTCCGCACCGTCTTCATCGAACGCAACCTGTCGCCCGATGCGGGCATGACCTACTTCCTCCCCCGCATCGTCGGCACGGGCAACGCCCTGGACATGATCCTCACCAGTCGCAACGTCGAGGCCGAGGAAGCCCTGCGCATGGGCCTCCTCCAGCGTGTCGTGCCCCACGCCGACCTCGTGGCCTCGGCCCAGGAGACGGCCGCCCAGATCGCGGCCCATCCGCCCCTCGCAGCGATGATGTCCAAGCGCGCAATCCAGCGCAGCCTCGATAACGGCTTCGAAGACCAGCTCCGCTACGAGATCCGCTCCATCGAGATCTGCCGCAAGGCGGTCAACGACGCCCGCGAACAGCGTTCGGCCTTCGTCGAGAAGCGCCCGGCCCGCTACACGGGCACGTAGCGGTCAACCGGCGCCGCGCATTGCGTCCGCGGCGTCCGAGTGCCAACCAGGATCTGCCGGCCTTCCCGGCCGGAAATGCACCCCGCTCAGGATCCCCCTGCCGCCGGGACCTCCGCCGCCGGTTGCTCTCCGCTCGCGATTGGCAGCGGCCGGACCTCATACCGCCGCAGTTCCGGCAGCTTCGCCCAAACCAGCCCCACCACCGCCAGGCAGCCCATCCCGCCGGTCACCACCGCGAACGTCGCGCTCGTCACGGCTGCGACCAGCCCCGATTCGACCGCGCCAAGCTGGTTCGATGCCCCGATGAACAACATGTTCACGCTGCTCACCCGCCCCCGCAGCTCATCCGGCGTGCTCAACTGCACCGTCGTCTGCCGGAGCACCACGCTCACCTGGTCCGCCATCCCGATGAACATGTACACGGCCACGGAAAGGTAGAAGTTCCGCGAAAGCCCGAACACGATCGTCCCAATCCCGAACAGCGCGACCGTGACCAGCAGCGCCCGCCCTGCCCGTCGCACCGGCGGCAGCACGACCAGCGCCACGGCCATCACCAGCGCCCCCGCCTCCAGCGATGCCGAGAGCACGCCGTACCCCTTCGGCCCGACTTCCAGGATGTCCTTCGCGTAGATCGGCAGCAGCGCCTGCGCCCCGCCGAAGATCACCGCGAACATGTCCAGCGTCATCGCCCCGAGCAGCACCTGCCGGTGCCGGACGAACGACACGCCCTCCTTGATCGCCTCGAAGCTCACCGCCCGCCGCGCACCCTCCACCGCTCGCGGCCGGAGCAGCGCCACCGCCAGGACCGACATCGCCATCAGCGTCATGTGCGCCAGGTAGGCCGTGTCCACTCCCGCGAAGCCGATCAACAACCCACCCAGCGCGGGCCCGGTAACGAACCCGAGCGACTGGATCGTCGAGTTCACGACGATCGCGTTCGGGAACGCCTCGCGCGAGACCACCTGTGGCACCAGCGCCTGCCGTGCCGGGTTCTCGAAGGCGGCCGCCAGCGCCAGCATCAGCACCAGCCCATAGAACAGCGGCAACTCGGTGATGTCCTGGCTCGTCGCGACGTACAGCGTCGCCGAGCACGCCAGCGGCACCACCTGCGCCAGCAGCACGATCTTCTTGCGGTCGTGGCTGTCGGCCACGGCCCCACCCACCAGGCTCATCCCCAGCGAGGGGAAGAACCGCGCCAGCCCCAGCATGCCCAGCTGGAACGCCGAACCCGAAATCTCGTACACCTGCCATGCGATCGCCGCGTTCAGCAACGTCATAGCGATCGCCGACGAGAGACGCCCTCCCGCGAACAGCGCGTAGTTCGGCTGCCGGAGTGCGGCCAGCGGGTCATGCCGGGGTTGGTCGGGTTCGGACACGGGACCTGCGGGGCGTGGTGTCCACGGATCGTGCGGTCAGCACCGCCGCCGGTCAAACCACGCCTCCCGTGGTCACACGACCGCTCCGCCGGTACGATGCGCCCCATGTCCTCCGGTCCCCAGGTGCCCCCTTCCGCGCTCGACGATGTCGTCGTCCTCGAACTCGCGGCCGGCGTCGCCGGCCCGTATTGCGGCAAGCTGCTCGCCGACCTCGGAGCCCAGGTCATCAAGGTCGAACCCCCCGGCGGCGACCCCCTCCGCGCCGAGCCCCCCGTCGTCAACGGCGAAAGCGCCTTCTTCAACTACCTCAACGCCAACAAGCTCGGCGTGCAGGCCGTCCATACGTCGCCCGACCTCGACCGCGTGCTGCGCCACGCCGACATCGTCATCCACTCACTCCGCGGCCCAGAAGCCGCCGAGTTCGAAGCCCGCGCCACGGCAATCGCCCCCCGGGCCGCCTTGCTCTCCGTGACGCCCTACGGCCGCTCCGGCGAAAAGGCGGAATGGCTGGCGACGCCCTTCACCGAATGGGCCACCACCGGGTTCTTTTATTTCGCCGGCGACCCGGCCCGCGAACCACTCTCCATCCCCGGCTTCCAGGCCGAATTCCACGCAGGGCTCCATGCCGGGATCGCCGCCCTCGCCGCCCTCTGGCACTCGCGCGAAAGCGGCGAGGGCCAGCGCATCGAGGTCTCCCACCAGGAGGCCTGCCTCAACGACCACGCCTGGCTCACCACGATGTGGACACACGCAGGCCACGTCCAGAAGCGCACGGGCAGCCTCTATGCCCGCTGCAGCGATGGCTGGGTCTACATGTTCAACCTCGCCGCCTACCCGGACCTTTTCGTCCTGATGGAGCGCTTTGACCTGTTGGAGGACGAGTCGTTCTTCATGCCGCGCAACTGGGCGGCACGCTTCATGGAAGTCTTCGAGGCCTTTGGCGAGTGGTGCGCCACCCGCACCAAACAGGAGATCTACCACGCCTGCCAGGAGCTTCGTATCGCCGTCTCCCCCGTCAACACCATGGCCGATGTCGTGGCGAGTGAACAGCTCGCCGCGCGTGACTGGTTCGGCACGGTTGACGCCGGCGGCCGGACGTTCGTCGCGCCGGGCTTCCCCTACCGGCTCACCGCCACGCCCTGCGCCAACCGGCATCCCGCCCCGAAGCCCGGCGAACACACCGCCATGGTGCTCGCCCCCAACTTCCCCTGGGCCAACTCGCACCTCGAACCACGCGACCGCGCCCTCGCGAAGCGCATCTCTGAGCTTCCTCCGCGCAACTCGCCTCCCGAAACCCACAACTCGCAGTTCGCCTCTCGCAACTCGCGTCTCGCAACCCGCAACCCGGGCCCCCTCGCTGGCCTCCGCCTCATCGAGATGACTGCGAACTGGGCCGGCCCCATCGCCGGCCGCCACTTCGGCGACCTCGGCGCCGACGTCATCAAGGTCGAACTCCAGACCAAGCCCGCTACGCGCGCCCTCATCTACCCGGTCGACGATGTCTGGCCCGACTTCTTCCACCGCAGCGGCTACTTCAACAAGCTCAACCGCAACAAGCGCGGCATCGCGCTCGACCTCGCGAAACCGCGAGGCCGCGACGTCTTCCTCGAACTGGTCCGCAACGCCGATGCCGTCCTCGAAAATAATGCCGCCCGCGTGATGACAAACCTCGGCCTCGACTACCCTGCCCTCGCCGAGACCAACCCCCGCATCGTGATGTGCTCCATGTCTGGGTACGGCTCGTCCGGCCCCGAACGTAACTACTCCGCCTACGGCAGCAATATCGAGACCAGCAGCGGACTCGCCAGCCTCCTCGGCTACGACGGCAGCCAGTTCTTCGGCACCGGCAGCTTCTATGCCGACCCTGTGACCGGGAACCATGGCGCGGTGGCCATGCTCGCCGCACTCCACGCCCGCCGCCGCACTGGCCGGGGCCAGTGGATCGACATGGCCCTCCTCGAGGCTGTCGAACCGTTCCTCTCGCAGGACTTCCTCAGGTGCACCGTCAACGGCGAAGTCCCGCTCCCCCTCGGTTCGCAATGGGGCCATGGCTGGGTCCTCCAGGGTGTCTATCCCACCGCGGGGAACGATTGCTGGCTCGCCCTCACCTGCCGCGATCGGTCTGACGTCGACCGCCTCGAGACGGTGGTCGGGGCTCCTGGTGAAGAGGCACTCCGCACCTGGCTCTCGAGCCGCAACCACCTCGCCGCCGCCGATGAACTCCAGCGCGCGGGCATCCCCGCCGCTCCCGTGATGATGAACTGGGAACTCGTCACCGATAACCACCTCAACGACCGTGGCTACTTCGTCCCCGTGCGGCACAGGGTCGCAGGCACGCACCACTTCCCGGGCCACGCCTGGCGCTTCGAAAAGACCCCTGCCTCCGTCCGCATGGCGGCACCCACCTTCGGCGAGCACAATGCCTCTGTGTTCACTGCAGTCGCCGGCCTCTCCGCAGCCGACGTTGCCGCCCTCTACGAGGAGGGTGTCACCGGCGACCACCCGATCTACGCGGCGGGGCCCGCGCTGTGAGTGACGTCCTCGTCCTCGTTCATCGGAGCATCCGTCCCGGTTCACTGGCGGCCGGCTCATCGCTGGTCCCCTTCGAGACCGTTGTCGACGCCGTCGTTGCCCTCAAAGCCACTACGTTCCCGGCCGTCGTCTGCACCGATGGTCTCGCGCCGGAAGACCTGCCCTCGCTCGCGGCAGCAGTTTCCGCCCATCCCGCCCCGTGCGTCGAAGTGCGGGCTGCCGCCTGGGATGGCGAGTCCAGCTCGCCCGTCGCCGCCGCCTGCCGGGGAGTCGTCTCGGGGTTCGGCGCGCATGGCCTCCGTCGCGCCGCCGAACTCCTCCTCGCCGGCCGCTGATCGACAATCCCCCACCTCCAATCGACAATCTCCGCATGATCCCGCTCCCGGCTGACTTCGAACCCTGGCTCAACCGGCTCCCCGGGTTCGAAGATGCGCGCGTTGGTTCGATCGTCCCCGTCGACGGCGGGGCCTCGAACATCACCTGCCGCGTCGAACTCCTGTCGAGCGGCGCCCGGCACGTCTGCCTCCGCCTCCAGCGAGATCGCGGCATCTTCGAACCCTACGACGTCATCCGCGAAGGTCGCGTCCTCCAGGCGCTCGCCCGCTCCGAGGTCCCTGTCCCCCAGCTGCTGGCCTCCGAACCGTCCCGCGACCCCCTCGGCGCCCCGTTTATCGTCATGGCCTGGGTCAACGCCCCGCACATGGGAGTCGCGCCCGATGCCAGCTTCGCCGCCTTCACCGGGATGGTCGCGCGCATCCATGCGCTCAACTGGCGCTCGGTCGGCCTCGCCTTCCTCGGCGTCCCCGAAACCGCCGCCGCCGCCATCCACGGCGAGATCGATGCGGTCGCCGCGCGCATGCCCGGCTTCAGGTGCGACGGCCAACCCCTCCTCCGCCAGGCGCTCGACTCCCTCCGGAACGCCGTCCCGGCCGATGGCCGCATCGCCCTCTGCCAGGGCGACATCAACGTCTTCAACTACCTCTTCCGTCACGGTGAGGTCGTCTCCGTCGTCGATTGGGAGCAGGCCCGCCTCTCCGACCCGCGCTCCGATGTCGGCCAGTTGCTGGCGCTCTCCCACCTGAAGGGCGCGCCGTTCGGCCCCGCCGAGGCCATGCCCTTCGCCGGGGCCTACGCCGCGGCGGCAGGCAGGCCGGTGGCCGGGCTCGCCTTCTTTCGGGCGTTCTGGCTCTTCCAGCTCGGCGTCATCTACCACGGCTGGCGGCTGTTCAACGCCGGCTCGGAGCCCTGGTACACCTGGGAACACCTCGCCACCCTCCTCCACCAGTCCCTCGCCGAGTTGTCCTGATGGAATGGCGAGCCCGCCTCGCCGCCTACCTCGCCGAACGCCTGCCCTCCGCGTCCGCCGTGGAGATCGTCAACCTCCGCGGCATGCCGGCCGGCGCCAGCAACGATACCGTCGCGGTCGACCTCCGCGTCTCAACCGAGGGGACGGCCTTCGATGTCGAAGTCGTCCTCCGCCCCGAGCGTCCTGACGGGATCCTCGCTCCCTACGATGTCCACCGCCAGTTCCGCGTAATGCGCGCACTCCAGCGCACGGCCATTCCCGTCCCGGGCGTTGCCTGGTACGAACCTGACCCCACCGTGCTCGGCGCCCCGTTCTTCCTCATGTCCCGCGTCCGTGGCGAGACACTCCCCCTCTTCTGGTACGCCGAGGGGCCCCGCTTGCGCGCTGCCGCCGCCATGCTCGCCTCGGTCCACGCTATCGATTGGCGCGAACTCGGCCTCGCATTCCTGGCTGCCGAGCCCGAGCCCACCTCGCCCCTCGCAGCCGAGGCCGGTGCCTGGCGCGCCCGCGCCGAGCGCCTCCGCATCTCGCGCGCTCCCCTGGTTGTCACCCTGGGCGAGTGGCTCCGCGCCAACGAACCCGCCGATGCCCGTCTTGCCTTCCTCCACGGAGACCCCAATCCGGGCAACTACCTGTTCGCGGGAGACTCCGTGGTCGCAGTGCTCGATTGGGAACTCGCCGCCATCGGCGACCCGCGCTCCGACCTGGGTTTCTACGCCGCCCTCCACACTGTCTTTGGCGGGATGTCCGGATCAGCGGGCCGCACCCTCCTCTCCGATGCCTACGAAGCCGTGACCGGGCGGCCGCAGCACAACCTGGACTACTACGAGGCCTTCGGCCTCTACCGCATGGCAATCGTCACCGCCGGCTGGGCCGGCCGGTTCGGTGGCGCTGCCACCGGCTACAGCATGGACGCTATCGCGCGGCGGCTCGCCGTGTTGTTCGGCCCGCGGTGGGAAGCGTGAACACGAACGTTGTCCCGTGCCCCTGCTCGCTCGTCGCCCAGATCTCTCCGCCGTGCGCCCGCACGATCTCCCGGGAGATGGCCAGCCCCAGCCCGTACCCCTTGCGCTGACTGTTCCCCTGGTTGGCCCCACTGCGGTAGAAGCGCTCGAACAGGTGTGGCAGGTCCTGGGCGGGGATGCCCGGCCCCGAGTCGCTCACCGTCACCTGCAGCGTCCCCGGCTGGAGGTCGCGGCAGGCAACGCGCACCGTCCCGCCCGCCGGCGTGTAGCGCAGGGCGTTGTCGAGCAGGTTGTTCATCACCTGTTCCAGCCGGTCAAAGTCCCCCACGATTCGCGCTCTCCCCAGCACCGCGACATCCATCTCCACCCCGGCCTCCTCCGCCCGCAGCGCGAACACCTCGCCCACGTGTTCGAACAGCTCCCGCAGGTCTATCTCGTCTTGCTCCATCGAAACCTGCCCGCTCTCGATCCGCGACAGGTCGAGCAGTTCCTGCACCAGCCGCAGCACCCGGTTCGATTCGTCGCTGATGATGCGCGCCGATCGGTCCACCCCTTCGCGGTCATCGATCGTCCCGTCGAGCATCGCCTCGCTGAACCCCCGGATCGATGTCAGCGGCGTCTTCAACTCGTGCGAAATGTTCGCCAGGAAGTCCCGCAACGTCTGCTGCGACCGCTGCACCTCTTCGGTCATGCGGTTGAAGTTCGCCGCCAGGTCCCGCACCTCGCGCGGGCCGGTTGCGGGCACCCGCTGCCGGTAGTTCCCCCGAGCCACGCTCCGCGCCGCCCGCGCAATTCCCCGGAGCGGCGCCGCCACGCTCTGGCTGAACGCAAACCCCAGCACCAGCGCCGCCGCCACCCCGATCAGCCCCGAAAACAGCAGCCGGGGCATCAGGTCGCCCACGATCTCCCCGAGGCTCGCCGCCGGCCGTGCCACGATGATCGCCGCGGCGTCCGTCTCGTCCAGCGCTTCCAGGATCGCGGGGTCGAGCGCCATGCTCACGCACAGGATCGCCGGCCGTTCGGGGATATCGAGCCTGCACCGTCGCGGCTCCGCGGCGGGGTTTACACTCCCCTCGGTCGAGCGCTGTTCCTTCAGGTCCCGCACGACCGCACCTTCGAGCGTCTGGTCTGGCGGCCGCGATGTCAGCCCGGGGATTACGCGCCCCTGCCGGTCCACCATCGCCAGCGATGTATCCGATGCCACCCGGCCCGCGGTCAGGAACTGCCGTACCGCCAGCAGCACTTCGCCGCCTTCCGCCGGGTCCCCCTCGTCGATGGCACGCTGGATCTCCGTGGTCGCCTGGGAGTTCACCAGCCGTCCAAGGTCCTCCAGGTTTCCGTAGGAGATCTGCTCCCGGTACTCACCCATCTGGAGAAACAGGCTGAGCGCCGCCAGCATCAGCGTCACCATGATGATCGCCAGGTAGGTCAGGAGCAGCCGGACCTGGAGGCTATCCATCGTCCGTCCCCGCTTCCACGCGGAGGCCCGGGCCCGCGGCTCGCCGTGTCCCGTCCATCCGCTCCGCGAACCTTCTCCTCCGCTGCGCCACCGGGTGCGGCACCTCCGCCCGCGGGGTCAGGCCGGGCTTTCGATGAGCTTGTACCCGACGCCCCGCAGGGTCTCTATCTGTACCTTCGCACGGTTCAGTTTCGAGCGCAGGTGCTGCACGTGCACGTCGACCGTGCGCGTCTCTCCCGCGAAATCGTATCCCCACACCGAACCCAGCAACTGGTCGCGCGTCAGCGCAATCCCCGGGTTCTCCACGAACGCCACCAGCAGGTCGAACTCCTTGGTCCGCAACTGCAGCATGTCGTCGTCTACCTTCGCTTCGCGGCGCGCCTTGTCCACCGAGAGGTTCGCCACGCTGATCGCATTCTGCGGCTTCCGGCCGCCCTCCACCCGGTGCAGGATGCGCTTCACCCGGGCCACCAGTTCCCGCGGGTTGAATGGCTTGGACATGTAGTCATCGGCGCCCAGCTCCAGCCCGACGATCTTGTCGATGTCCTCGCTCCGGGCCGTGAGCATGAGCACCGGCGTGTCGTGGTCCCGCCGCAGTTCGCGCAGCACCTCGAACCCGTCCATCCCCGGCATCATCACATCAAGCACCACCATCGCCGGGGGCGATTGGGCGAACCGCGCCAGTGCCTCCGTCCCGTTGGTCGCGTGTTCGACCGTGTAGCCTTCTTTTTCCAGGTAGAGCGCGTTCAGGTCGCGGATATTGCTTTCGTCGTCGACGAGCAGGATCTTCTGCGCCAAGTGGGGGCTCCCGGTCCGGCCCGATGAAGCGGCGGACGCCTTCTCTCCAGTATGCGCCGAGGGCTCCGGGCCTGCCACCCGGGAGATTCCCGGGACGGGGCTGGCATGCCTGGAGCCCTCGACAACCAGAGGGTTGCAAGCGGTTCGGGGCCGTCGTCCTCCCCGCTTCTTTTGCAATGTTCGACGCTCCGCGTAAGGGGCACATGCCGCCTCTGCAAACTCCCTGTAAAACCTCTCCCTCCCGCGCCGGGGCACCGTTAATCTGCGGTTAAAGGCCCCGCCATAACCTGCGCGTGACGCTCAACGAAACATCAGACAGGGGTAGAACTCTCCACATGCTTCACACGTTCCTGAAAGGCAAACGAGCCTACCTGCTCGCGGCGGCCGTTTCGCTGACCGCCCTCGCCGCCGTTGCCTGCGGCGGAGACGACGACGACGGCAACGGCGGGGGCTCCACAACCCCCGATACCACCGGCATCGACTACGGCAGCCTCTCCGGCGAGGTCCGCGTCGATGGCTCTTCCACCGTCTTCCCGATCTCCCAGGCCGTCGCCGAGGAATTCAGCAGGGTTGCAAAGAACGTCCGCGCAAATGTCGCGCTTTCCGGTACCGGCGGCGGCTTCGAGAAATTCTGCCGCGGCGAAATCCAGGTCTCCGATGCCTCCCGCCCCATCAAGGACAGCGAGGAGGAAGCCTGCGCCAAGAACAACATCCCTGCCGACGACATCGTCGAGATCCAGGTCGCCATCGATGCCCTCACTGTCGTCGTCAATCCCCAGAACACCTGGGCCAGGTGCATGACCACCGAGCAGCTGCAGCTCGCCTTCAAGAACGGCGGCGCATCGAAGTGGAGCGACCTGGACCCGTCCTGGCCCAACGAAACCATCAAGTTCTATCACCCGGGAGCCGACTCCGGCACCTTCGACTACTTCAAGGAAGCCATCAAGCTCGGCGGGGAACAGGCCAAGCAGCCCGCCCACCGCTCCGACGGCGTCGCGTCCGAAGACGACAACGTCCTCGTCCAGGGCATCGAAGGCGACAAGAACGCCCTCGGCTACTTCGGCTTCGCCTACTACGAAGAGGCTGGCAACAAGCTCACCGCCGTCCAGATCGACGGTGGCAACGGCTGTGTCGAACCCACCTTCGACAACGCGCTCGCCGGTAAGTACGTCCCGCTGAGCCGCCCGCTCTTCATCTACACCACCAGGACGCTGCTCGACGGGCGCGACGATGTCCTCGGGTTCGTCAAGTTCTACGTCGATAACATGAACGCCCTGGCCGAAGAGGTTGGCTACATCAGCCTCCCGGATGACCTTTTGAAAGCCCAGAAGGACAAGGTCCAACCCTTCCTCCCCTGAAAAATCGAACCGGAAGCGGCCGCCGGTTGGGGACCATTCGGTCCCACTCCCGGCGGCCACTCGAACTTCACCCCCAACGCCGGGCGGCGTAACCTCCTCTGGGCGGGTTACGCCAACCATCGACGGAGCATCGGTCTTCATGGCACACCTTCCCGCCCAGCGCATCCGCCCCGCCCTCCACGGGGCTGAACTCGAAGCCCAGATGCGCCGGTCGTTCACCCGCCACCCGTTCGAGAAGGTGATCGTTGGCGGGCTCTGGCTGTGTGGCATCGTCTCGCTCATCACCACCCTTCTCATCATCGAAACCCTCTTCGCCGAGACCATCGAGTTCTTCCGCGAAGTCTCGATCGTCGAGTTCCTCTTCACCGCGAACTGGCAGCCGCTCTTCGAACCGGAGGAGTTCGGCATCTGGGAGCTCGTCGCCGGGACGTTCAACGTCCTCCTCTGGTCGCTCGTTATCGCGCTGCCGCTTGGTCTGGCCGCCGCCGTCTACCTCAGCGAGTACGCCCACCCTCGCACCCGGGCTTTCCTCAAGCCCATCCTCGAGGCCCTCGCAGGCGTCCCCACCGTCGTCTACGCCTTCTTTGCCCTGACAGTCATTACCACCGACATCCTCCGGCCCATCCTCGGCCAGGACCAGGTCCCCATCTTCAACTCCCTCAGTGCCAGCATCGTCATGGCCATCATGATCCTCCCGACGATCGCGTCAGTCTCTGAAGACGCCATGTCCAACGTTCCTCGCGACCTGCGCGAGGCAGCGTACGGTCTTGGCTCCACGCGCCTCGAGGTCGCCGCTCGTGTCGTCTTCCCGGCCGCCCTCTCAGGTGTCATTGCCGCGGTACTGTTGGCCATCGCCCGCGTCATCGGCGAGACCATGATCGTCGCCGTCGCCGCCGGTTCGACCCCCGCCCTCACCCTCAACCCTCTCGCCAGCATCCAGACCATGACCGGGTACATGCTCCAGGTAGGCCTCGGCGACGCCGGCCGCGGTACCATCCAGTACACCTCCCTCTTCGCCGTCGCCTCGATGCTCTTCATCTTCACGTTCATCACCAACGTCGCGGCCACCGTCATCATCAACCGCTTCCGCGAGGCGTACGAGTAGTGGCCGCGCCGCCGGCCCCCGCGGAGTTCTCGCTCAAAGCGACCGGCCGGGTCGCGCGCCGCCAGGCGCTTTCCCGCCTGTCCCGGTATGTGCTCCTTTCCGCCACGCTGTTTGCCGTGGCGGTGCTCGTCTATCTCGCCATCGACGTCATCCAGGCCGGCTGGTCCCGTATTTCACCCGACTTCTTCACCAACTACCCATCCCGGCGCCCGCTCAATGCCGGCCTGCGTTCGTCACTCCTTGGCTGGCTCTGGCTCATGGGTACGGTCATCGTCATGGCTATCCCGCTGGCGGTGGGCACAGCCATTTTCATCGAGGAGTTCGCCCCCAAGAACTGGGTAACCTCCCTCATCCGCCTCAACATCTCAAACCTCGCCGGCGTCCCGAGCATCATCTACGGCATCCTTGGCCTCGCCGTCTTTGTCCGCGGTTTCGATGTCTGGGGCATCACCCTCATTCCGGAGCTCGGCCCGACCATCCTTGCCGGCGCCCTCACGCTCACCCTGATGATCCTGCCGATGACGGTCATTGCCTCCGTCGAGGCCATTCGCCAGGTGCCCCCAAGCATCCGCGATGGCTCGTTGGCCCTCGGCGCCACCCGCTGGCAAACCGTCTGGTTTCACATCCTCCCCGGCGCCGTCCCCGGCATCATGACCGGCATCATCCTCGCCATCGCGCGGGCCGCGGGCGAAACCGCCGCCCTGATCATGATTGGCGCCTTCGCCTTCATCGCCTTCGACAACACCGGGCTCAACCAGAGCTTCACCACCGTCCCCATCCAGATTTACAACTGGACCACGCTCCCGCAGGAAGACTTCCGGAAGAATGCCGCCGCGGGCATCATCGTCCTGATGGTGTTGATCGTGGGCCTCAACCTCATCGCCGTCCTCATCCGCGAGCGGTTCCGCCGCACCTAACGGGAGACTTCCTCATGGCCAACACCGTCGACCTTCGTCCTTCCGAGATCGGCCAGCGCGCGACTGAAGAGACCTTCAGCGGCCGCGCCACCCCCGCGCGCCACCCCGATGCCATCGTCTCCCCCTCCGAGGACACCGCCATCGCCATCGAGGACATCTCCCTCTGGTACGGCCCGAAGCAGGCCCTCACCAACGTCTCCATGAACATCCCCGTCAACAGGGTCACCGCCCTCATCGGCCCCTCTGGGTGCGGCAAGAGCACGCTTCTCCGTTGCATCAACCGCATGAACGACCTCATCCCCACAGCCCGCATCCAGGGCGCTATCCGCTACCACGGCGTCGACCTCTATGGGCCCAACATCGACCCCGTCGAGGTCCGCCGCCGCATCGGCATGGTCTTCCAGAAGCCCAATCCCTTCCCCAAGTCCATCTTCGATAACGTCGTCTTCGGCGCGAAGGTCAACGGCTACAAAGGCGACTTCAAGGCCCTCGCCGAGGACTCTCTCCGCCGTGCCGCCCTCTGGGACGAGGTGAGGGACAACCTCAAGAAGTCGGGCCTCGCCCTCTCCGGCGGCCAGCAGCAGCGCCTCTGTATCGCCCGGGCCATCGCCAACCAGCCCGATGTCATCCTCATGGACGAGCCCTGCTCCGCCCTCGACCCCATCGCCACCCTCAAGATCGAGGACCTCATGCGCGAGCTGGTGAAGGACTACACCATCGTGATCGTCACCCACAACATGCAGCAGGCCGCCCGCGTCTCGGACTACACGGCGTTCATGCTCACCGACGAGCGCATCTCGGGCCAGTTGATAGAATACGGCCCCACTCAGGAGCTCTTCACTACGCCGAAAGACAAGCGCACCGAAGACTACATCAGCGGGCGCTTCGGCTAAGCCCCGGGGAGAAAGGCGTCCACCGTGACTCGCGACCTCTTCAATGCCGAGCTGCGACAACTCCAGGATGACGTCCTCGCCCTGGGTTCCATGGCCGAAAAGGCGATCCTCGATTCCGTCGAGGCCCTCCGCGATGGTGACACCGAGTGGTCCCGCAAGATCGTCCGCGACGACGCGAAAGTGAATAAGAAGCGCTTCGAAATCGAAGAACGCTGCATTTTCGTCATCGCCTCCCAGCAGCCCATGGCCACCGACCTTCGCGCGCTCGTCAGCGTCCTCTACATCATCACCGACATCGAACGCATGGCCGACCACGCCGAAGGGATCGCCAGCATCAACCTCATGATGGGCGACGAGCCCCTCCCCCGGAAACTCAGCTACATCCCCGCCATGGCCGACCGCGCCATCGCCATGCTGCGCAACAGCCTCAAGGCCTACATCGACCACGATGTCGAGTCGGCCCGCCAGATCTGTGACGCCGACGACGAAGTCGATCGCCTCCAGGATAGCGTCTACGACGAATGCATCCAGAACATGATCGCCGACCCGTCGACCATCCAGCGCAACACCTACCTCATCTGGGCCGCGCATAACCTCGAGCGCATCGCCGACCGTTGCACCAATATCTGCGAACGCGTCGTCTATACGGCAACGGGCCACATGGACGAACTCAACGTCTCGAAGTACTGAGGGTGACCACGCTCGAAGAGGCCAGCAACATCGGTCCCGTGCTCGCAGGTGAACTCCGGCGGGCCGGCTTCGAGTCGCTCGAAGATCTGCGCGACGCCGGGTACATCGAGGCGGTGCGCCGCCTGCGCCTGGCGAACCCCCAGCGAGACTGCGCCAACTCCGCCCTTGCCATCGCGGGCGCCATCGCAGGCGTGCGCTGGACGCGCATCCCCGTCGAAGAGCGCCGCCGCATCGTCGCCGAAGCAAACGCCGCCGTGGGCTCCGCGGCAGCCCCTCCCCCGGCTATCACCTAGCGCCGGATTTGGTACGATAGGCTCCTTCGCCGTGGCGGGCGTAGCGTAGTGGTTAACGCGTCTGATTGTGGCTCAGAAGATCGAGGGTTCAAATCCCTCCGCTCGCCCCAAACCCAACATACTTCGGAGAGAGGAAAAAGGGCATCGCCCCTCCCAAAGGCGATGCCCTCTCCATTGTCGTCTCCGCCCGTGCCTAGTTCGTGCCGTCCTTCGCCAGCATTGGCACAACGCGATTGAACTTCACCTGGGACCCGCCAAGGAACCCTCCATCGACCGTGTACCCGCCCCCGGTCGATGTCCACGCGAAGCTCTGACCGATGACGCCCTGGGTCGCGTAGTTCCCCCCGCTGCTGCTGCCGCCCCCGGCCAGCGCCCGCCACGAAAGCTCGTAGGTCCCGCTTGCCGACTGGGCAACCACTGCCGCGACGATGGCCAGCCCGCCCAGGCCGGCTGCCGCGGTCACCACGGCCCGTCGCCTCCGTTGGCGGCTCACTTGTGGATCACCAGGACATTGAATTTCGCTCCGTCCGGCATGGCCGCGAGGTCCTCATTGAAGATCGTCCACTTTCCCTGCGCCGGCGCGTACCAGACTCCGACCGGGTGCGCGTTGTACACACCAAGGGTGCTTTCGCCCTCGTTGTAGCGCTGCGTCACGATCAGGATCGCGTTCGGGTTGCCGTTGATGAGTGGGTTGTCGATCAGCGTGCACTGGTTCGATGCGCAGCTCGGGACGGTGGTGTTCGCCACCGTCGCCGAGTGGACGAATGCCGCCGGGTTGAGCCCCGACACCTTGATCGGCCCATCGATATCCACCGCCGCACCACCGGGCGTTGAACTCACAGCCTTCACGCCGGTGGGTCCCGAGAAGTACGCCCCGAAACCGCTGGCGCCCTGCGCGAATCCCTGGACGGCGACTCCGGTCGCGAACGTCGATTCGCCCTGCACGCCCGCGCCGCCGCCCGAGTTGGTCCCGAGCACTGCCGGGTACTGAGACGCGTCTGTCGAGGTGCGGTTGCCCGCAATTGCTATCCCCGTGCCCGCCTGGTTCACCGTGATCAGGCCCGCGGGCGTCGATGGTGCCCCGGCTGTCGTGCCCGCGGCCGTGAACGGCACCGCCACCCCGCCCGCCGCCTTCGCGAAGAGCGCGTACGGCGAGGGGCTCACCGGCTGCCTCGGCGATAGCACCGTGTACCCCGTCGCGCCCGTCCCCGACCCGGGCCGGACCGCGATTTCGAGCCAGCGCGCGTCCCCGGTGAACGCCGAGGCGCCGAAGTCCAGCTCCACCGAAAACAGCCCGTTGGTGACCGTCACGTCTTCCTTCGCCACGATTCCACCGACCTGCGCGCCGCCGGTCTCGGCGTCGTACAGGATGAACCGCAGGTCATACACGCCGTTCGCGGGGCTCCCGCCATCGGTCAGCCTTCCCTGGTAGGTGAACGCCGTCGTCAGCGCTGTTGCCGCCTCGATCGAACGCCCATCACCCTCACCCGAGTCATCTCCCAGTGCCGTCGCCACCGGGATCAATGCAACCACGCCGAGCGCGGCCGCGACCATCGCGAGGAACCGTTTCCGGTGCATGCGCACACCTCCTGCCCGCTTTGGGCGCTGCTAGTATAGATCACCTGATCAATCCCTTACTCCTTTTTTCGCTCCGGGCGTGAACAACCCCGCCATTGACCCTGAAAAACCCCGGGCGTACGTTCCCAATCGTGCGCACTCTCGCGTGCCCGGAACCTCCTCAACGAAGGACTGAGCAGTGCCCGAAGATGCTGCTGCCCGCGAAGTCCTCGATGACGCGCGCTCCCTGGCCCTCGCCGGGGAGTGGGCGAAGCTTGTCTCGCTCGTAACCTCCCTCCACCCCGCCGACCTCGCCG
>JAHDWR010000049.1 GCA_023382755.1 Dehalococcoidia bacterium | reverse complement strand
GTGATGCTGCTCACCGGTCCACGTTCTCCATGAAGTACTGGAGGATCTTCGCGGCCACCGGCGCCGCCTTGTCTCCACCAACCCCGATGTCGAAGTAGACCGTTACGACCACCTCCGGGTTCTCATATGGCGCGAACCCGGTGAACCACGCGTGCTGCGACTTCGTCCCATCCTTCTTGAAGAACTCGGCGGTGCCCGTCTTTCCCGCGACTGAGGCCGCGGAAATCGCCGCGCGCGCCCCTGCGCCGTACTGCACCGAGCCCAGCATCCCCTCGCGGATCACTTGCAGGTACTCCTCCGAAACGCCGACCTCTTCGTACCTGGTCTCGATCGACCGCACCGTTGTCCCGTCGGGGGCCAACACCTTGTTCACGATGTGGGGTGTCACCAGTTTCCCGCCGTTCGCCACGGCAGCGGTCATCCGCGCGATTTGGAGCGGCGTCGCCAGCACGTCCCCCTGCCCGATTGCCGTGTTGTAGGTGTCGCCCAGGAACCATTCGTTCTCGCCCGGGTTGAAGCCCTCGCCCACGTAGGTGCGCCGCTTCCAGCCCGGGTCGGGGATCCGCCCGGGGTCTTCGCCGTACAGGTCGATGCCGGTCACCTGCCCGAAGCCGAACCGCCGCGCCCAGCTCGCGAGCACCGTCGCTGAGGTCTCCACGTCCTTCCCCAGCCCCTTCACCCGTTCCAGGTCGCCGCCCGCCGTCAGCCACATGAAGATGTTCGAGGACCAGGCGATACCCGTGCGCACGTCCATCATCTGGTTGTGGCAACGCCAGTCCGGGTACTCGTAGAGGACGTCGTTCTCGCCCTTCACTTCCAGCACGCAACCGATGTAGTGGCTCGTGCCCGCCGTGATGCTCCCCTCCATCAATCCTGCCGCCGAAGTCACCAGCTTGAACGTCGAACCTGGTGCGGCCGGCGAAAGCGCCTTGTTGAGGAACGGGAACGTCGTCGTGTTGGTCGAGAGCGCCTCCAGTTCCGCCGACCGGTTCCGCGAGTCCGCGAAGATGTTGTTGTCGAACGTCGGGATCGAGACCAGCGAGTACACCTCGCCCGTGTTCGGGTTCATGACCACCGCCGAGGCGATCGTCGCCGGCCCCCAGACGCCGCTGGTATCCGCCATCGACTCCTGCAACAGCTCGGCGACGTACTGCTGGAGGCCCATGTCGATGGCAAGCTCCAGGCTGTTTCCCGGCACCGGGTCCTTCGTGCCGATCTGGTTGATGAGCCGTCCCTGGGCGTCCTGTTCGGCGGCGTTATAGCCGATCTGCCCCCGCAGGTCGTCTTCGTAGCGTGCCTCGATCCCGTCCTTGCCCACCGGTTCGTCCAGCTGGTAGCCCTCTTTGCGCAGCACCCGCGCTTCCTCGGCCGTCTGTGGCCCGATGTACCCCAGGATGTGGGAGAACTCCGGCCCCGCGTTGTAGTTGCGCCCCGGTGTCACTGCCAGGCTCACGCCGCGCATGTCGACCGAGGCCTCCTCGAGTGCCAGCGCCTGGTCCTTGGAGAGGTTCGTCGCGATCGTAATGTCGATGTATCCACGGCCCGCCGCCTCCGCCTCGTCCACCCGCGCCTGTACTTCGAGCGGCGAAACACCGATCAGGTCCTGCAACTTCAGGTAGATCCGGTACCGGGCCTCTTTCGACGTGGGCAACACTTCCGGCAAAACCTTGGCCGAGTACACCCCCACGTTCTGCACGAGCGGCTCTCCGTTCCGGTCCAGGATCAGGCCGCGCGTGGGCAGGATGTTCTTCTGGATGATGTGGTTCTCTTGCGACCGCCGTGCGAACTCCGCGCCATTGATGATCTGCATGTCGACGAGGCGGATGGCGAGCAGGGCGAACAGGCCGAGCACGGCCAGCCGCAACACGGCAAGGTTCCCGTGAGGACGGTTGCGGCTCGGACCGCCGGGTGCTCGGAATCCTTCGTCAAGGATGCTCATCGGCTGTAATACCGGCCTCGCTGGAGTGTCATGCCTCGCCCGCTCCATCCGACGAGTCGCATCGGAATGTAGACCACCGTGAGTAAAGCCGCGTCAAGGAATGCCCCTGGTACCAGCACATCCGAGAGCAGCAGCGAGAATGCCGGCGCCGCGCCGCTCGCCATCGCCCCCAGCGCGAGCAGCGTCCGCAACCACACGCCCGTCACCACGATCATCGCCAGCGTTCGAAGGTAATGATTCAGGGGCACCGGGGACTCTTCGAGCGCGAAGCCCAGCGGCAGCAAGGGCAGGTACGCCACCAGCAGCAAGCCCGGCGACCGGTCCGAGAGAAACGCGAGCGCCACGGCCATCAGCGGCGTGAGCACCATCACCGGCGATGGGCTACTGAATGCGGCCATGAGCACAAGTCCCAGCAGGACAAACTCGGGCACGGCGCCGGCCACCGGAAACAGTGGCGCGACCGTGACCTGCGCGATCGCCGCCAAGAGCATGGCCAGCCCCGTCATGGTGCCCTTCATCAGTCCTCCAGCGTCAGCCGCTCGGGGATGAAGCTGATATTCACCAGCACCGTCGTCGCTGTGCCCAGGCGCACCAGCGGTTGGATGGTCACTTTCTTATAGAGGTCCTGGTTTGTGCCCGAGACCGCGCTCACGACACCGATCGGGATGCCCTTCGGGTAGTTTCCGCCAAGGCCCGCCGTCACGACTGTATCGCCGACCTTGATGTCCCCCTGCGCAAGGTCAAGGATGAGGCCCCGGTCGGGCGTCCCCCTCACGATGCCGTCCGCTCCAGTCCCCGCGACCTCGGCGCGGACCTTGCTCCGCGTGTCGGTGATCAGGCGGACGAAGGATGTCTCGCTGGTCACCTTGGTCACCGTCCCCATCAGCGATCCCTGGGATGAGAGCACCACCATGCCGAGCTGGATGCCAGCGGCAGATCCCCGGTCGATACTCACTTCCTGCTGGAAGGGCGTACTCGCCCGGTGGACGATGTTCGCGACCACGCGCGTCTCGTCGGCGCCGCCTTCCGTGATCTGCAGCAGGCTTTCCAACTCTTTCACGCGCTGGGCGTCTTGCTGCAGGCCGGCGATCTGGTTCCGCAGGTCTTCGTTTTCCAGGCGCAGGCGGTCGTTCTCGTCCTGCAGGGCACCAAGCTCGTCGAAGTCGGAAAGGACCGCGGCCACCGGGCGGAATATGCCCGTCAGCACGTTCTCCACCGGCGATGTCGCCCGGAGGAAGAGTCCCTGGAACGGATTCAGCAGGCCGGTCTGTCCCATGATCGCCAGCAGCAATGCCAGGCCGATCATCGAAGCCACCCACCATGAGTACCGGGAAAACATCAGCATGGGATCACCAGGGGGCGCGCTTCGATGCTACCGCCCGGGCCTGCGTGAGGCCAACTGCGATTGGACCTTGTTCAACAGGGCCGCCTCCTCCAGCACTTCCCCCGCGCCCCGCACCACGCAGAGCAGCGGGTCTTCGGCCACGTAGACGGGGAAGCGCGTTTCCTGGCTCAGCCTGCGGTCCAATCCCCGCAGCATCGCCCCGCCGCCCGCCAGCGCGATCCCGTGCGCCATCAGGTCGCTCACCAGCTCTGGTGGGGTCACCTCGATTGATGAGCGCACCGCCTCCACGATCGCACTGATCGAACCCGCAAGCGCATCGCGAATTTCGACCGTGCTCACCTCCACCGACTTTGGGAGGCCTGTGGCCAGGTCGCGGCCGCGGATGTCGATGGTCTCCTCGGGTTCCAGGGGCGCCGCCGAACCGGCCATCTTCTTGATCTCCTCGGCGGTCCGTTCGCCGATCAGGAGGTTATGCACCTGGCGGGCGTAGGCGATGATGTCCTGGTCCATCTCATCCCCCGCCACGCGGACCGACGTGCTGACGACCATGCCGCCGAGCGAAATGATGGCCACCTCGGTCGTCCCGCCGCCGATGTCCACGATCATGCAACCCGCGGCCTCCATCACCGGCAGCCCGGCACCGATCGCGGCGGCCATCGGCTCCTCGATCAGGTAGCAGCTGCGCGCCCCGGCGTTCAGGGCGGCATCGTGGACGGCGCGCTTCTCGACCTCCGTCACGCCGCTCGGGATGCCGACCACCACCCGCGGCTGCGCCAGGAAGCTCCGATCGTGCACCGCGCGGATGAAGTAACTGAGCATCTTCTCCGTCACTTCAAAGTCCGAGATCACGCCGTCCCGCAGCGGGCGCACGGCGACGATGTTTGCCGGCGTCCGGCCCACCATCCGTTTTGCCTCGGCCCCGATCGCCAGGATCTTCTTGGTCGTCCGGTCGATCGCCACCACCGACGGCTCGTCGATGACGATGCCGCGTCCCTTCACCATCACGAGGGTGTTCGCGGTACCGAGGTCGATCGCAATGTCGTGCGATAGGAAGCCGAACAGGCTGCTGAGGGGATTGAAAAAGGCCAAGAGAGCGACCTGTCGTTGAGTACGAGCCGCGAAGATCCGCGGGGATGTAGCGTGTTCATTATACGCGCCATAACCCCCAGTGCGAATCTCGCGGTTTTAGCGCTTAAAGAATGCTCATCTTACTTTGCTAAGCGCGAAGTCCAGTCGCGGCAGCCCCGCCTCCGCTCTCGATCAGCTGCCGAAACGCCTCCTCGTCCAGGACCCGCGTTCCCAGTTGCTGTGCCTTCGCCAGCTTCGACCCCGCGTCCGCACCCACCACCAGGAAGCTTGTCGCCTTGCTCACCGAGCTCCCCACTTTCCCCCCGTTGGCCCGGATCAGGTCCTCCGCTTCACCCCGCGACATCGTCTCCAGGCGGCCAGTCACGACGACCGTCAGTCCCTGCAGCGGGCCCTCTCGTCCCACCGTGGCGCCCGCATGGACGGGGTTCACCCCGCGCTTCACCAGCCGCCGCACGATGTCCCGGTTCTCGGGCCGTTGCGTCCAGTCCGCGATGCTTGCCGCCACCACCGGTCCGATGCCCTCGATCTGTTGGAGGGCCTCCACATCAGCATCCAGCAGGGCCTCCAGCCTCCCCAGGTGTTCCGCCAGCAGCCGTGCGGTTTCAAACCCGACGTGCCGGATGCCCAGTGCGAACAGCACGTTGGGCAGCGGCCGCTGTTTGCTCGCTTCGATGCCCCGGAGCAGGTTTGCGGAGCCTTTCTCCTTGATGCCGGACAGCGTCATCAGCTGCGCGGCCGTCAGGTCGTAGATCGCGGCAACATCGCGCGCGAGCCCCTGCTCAAACAGGGCATACGCCATCCGCTCACCCAGGCCCTCGATGTCCATGGCCCCCCGGCTCGCAAAGTGTTCGATCATCCGGATTTGCTGCGCTGGACACCCCCCATTAGGGCAGTAGTAGGCAGCTTCGTTTTCCTCCCGGGATACGGGTGTGCCGCATGCCGGGCACCCGGTCGGCATGGACCACTCGCGCTCAGCCCCCGTGCGCAGGCTCAGCACCGGGCCCACCACCTGCGGGATCACCTCGCCAGCCCGTTGCACAATCACCGTGTCGCCTTCGCGGATGTCTTTCCGCCGGATATCGCCCTCGTTGTGCAGCGTGGCCATCGAGACCGTCGCTCCGCCCACCACCACCGGTTCGAGCACGGCGAACGGTGTGAGCACCCCCGTCCGCCCGACATTGACCTCGATCCGCCGCAGCTTGGTGGTCCGCTGTTGCGGCGGGAACTTGAAGGCTGTTGCCCATCGGGGCTCGCGGCCCACATAGCCAAGCCGGTCCCACTGCCGGGTGTCGTCCAGCTTCAACACCACCCCATCGATGTCGTAGTCCAGCCGCTCGCGCTGGTGTCCCCACCAGGCGATCCGCTCATGCACCTCGTCCAGCCCCGCATGCAGCCGCATCTCCGGGTTCACGGCGAACCCCATCGCACCGAGCCACGCGAGGGTCTCGAAGTGGCTCGCGGGCCGCTCCCCGTCGCACCACCCGAGCTGGTAGACAAACATCGCGAGCGGGCGTCCCGCTGTCACCGTCGGGTCCTTCTGGCGCACCGAGCCAGCCGCGGCGTTCCGGGGGTTCGCGTAGAGCGGGAGTGGTTTCTTGCCCTGGCGCTCCCGTTCGAGGTTCTGCTCGCCGATGCCCGCGTTCATCTCCTCGAAGCCGCTCCTGCTCATGTAGATCTCGCCACGGACTTCGAACCGTTCGGGGACACGGCCGGTCAGCGTCTTCGGGATGGTCCCTATCGTGCGCAGGTTCTCGGTCACGTTTTCCCCGCGGAACCCATCGCCCCGCGTTGCGCCTTGCACGAACCGCCCGCCTTCGTACACCAGGGCTATCGCGAGGCCGTCGATCTTCGGCTCCGTCGTAATCTGGAACCCCTCGGCGCCCACCCGTTCCGCCGCCCGGCGGTGCCACGCCTGCAGCTCCGCCTCGCTGAAACAGTTCGAGAGACTAAGCAGCGGCACCCGGTGCTCCACGACGTCGAAGGTGGTTAGCGGCGCCGCGCCCGTCCGCTGGGTCGGCGAGTCCGGCGTAATGAGCTCCGGAAACCTTGCCTCGATCGCCCGCAGCTCGTTCATCAGCTCGTCATACACCGCGTCCGGGATTTCCGGCCGGTCGAGCTCGTAGTACAGGCGGTTGTGGAAGCTGATCACCGATCGCAGTTCCTCGCTCCGGAGGCGCGCTTCGTACTGGGTCATGGCGGAGACGTCGGCCATGCGCGAAGTATACGGGCGGGGCCGTCCCCGACCCACCGGATCGAACCCGCCCTCGTGCTACACTCAGCTTCCTATGGCAGCCAATCCGGTGATCGTGATCGACTACGATGCGGGCAATCTCCGTAGCGTCGCACGTGCCCTCGAACACGTTGGCGCCGCGCCCGTTGTTTCGGCCGACCCCGCGGATATCGATGCCGCCGGCGCCATCGTGCTCCCGGGTGTTGGCGCTGCCGAGGACACCATGTTCAAGCTCCGCGAGCGCAACCTCGTCGGACCGCTCACCGAATACATTGCTGCCGGCCGTCCTTTCCTCGGCGTCTGCATGGGCCTTCACGCCCTGCTCCAGCGCTCCGATGAGGGTGGCGGCCAGGAGTGCCTGGGCGTCCTCCCCGGCGAAGCCCGGCGCTTTGTCCCCGCGCCTGGTTTCAAGGTTCCGCACATGGGCTGGAACACCGTCGAGTGGATGCGCGACCACCCGGTGGCCGACGGCATTCCGACCGGCAGCTACTTCTACTTCGTCCACAGTTACTATCCGACGGTTTCCGAGCCTGCGCTGGTGCTCGGCGAGACCGAGTACGGCGTCGCGTTCCCGAGCGTTCTCGCCAGTGGCTACCTTGTGGCCACGCAGTTCCATCCGGAGAAGTCTGGCCGCCACGGCCTGCGCCTCTACGAGAACTTCGTCCGCTGGGCGCGTTCTGGCGAGCCCGTTCCCGCCCCCTCCGCCGCCATCGCCCGATGACCTTCGAAGTCATCCCCGCCATCGACTTGCGCGGCGGGCGCTGCGTGCGCCTCCTCCAGGGCGATTTCGACCGGGAGACCGCCTACTCCGATGACCCTGTTGCGGTCGCTGAGCGCTGGGCGAGCCTCGGCGCCCCACGCCTGCACGTCGTCGATCTCGACGGTGCGAAGGAGGGCGCCCCGCGCAACCAGGAGGTCCTGGCGGCCATCTGCCGTGCGGTCCCCATCCCCGTGGAAGTCTCGGGCGGCATGCGGACCGCCGGTGCGATCGCCGCCGCCCTCGCCTACGGGGCCCAACGCGTCCAGCTGGGCAGTATCGCGGTCAAGGACCCGTCCCTCACCCGGGAGGCTATCGCTCGCTTCGGCGATGCCATCGTCGTTTCCATCGACGCCCGGGACGGCGAGGTCCGCACCGACGGGTGGCTACAGGGTAGCAACGTCCGCGCCATCGACCTCGCCCGCGAGCTCGCAGAGGCCGGCGTCGCCCGCCTCATGTTCACCGACATCGGCCGCGACGGTATGCAGACCGAGCCAAACTTCGATGCCTATCGCGAGCTGCTCGCGGCGGTCTCCTGCCCGGTGGTCGCCTCAGGGGGCGTCTCCACCGTAGAGCACCTGGTCCGCCTCGCCGAGATCGGCTGCGAAGGCGCAATCGTGGGTAAGGCCCTGTATGAGTCGGCGTTCACCCTTCCCGAGGCGTTGTCCGCTGTAGCTACGCTGTAGCCACAACGTCGGGACTGCCGCAGTCGACATTCCGCCACCCAGACTCGACAATCGAGCCATGCTCACGCGCCGCATCATCCCCTGCTTCGACGTCGATCGCGGCCGCGTGGTCAAAGGCGTCTCGTTCGTCGAACTCCGCGATGCCGGCGACCCGGTCGAGCTGGCCAAGCTCTATGAGGCCGAAGGGGCAGACGAACTCGTCTTCCTCGACATCACGGCCTCCGCCGATGACCGCGCCACTACGTACGATATGGTGGCCGCCACCGCCGACCAGGTCTTCATCCCCTTCACTGTTGGCGGCGGCATTCGCAGCCCTATCGATATGAAGGTCATGCTCGAACTTGGCGCCGAGAAGGTCAGCATCAACACCGCCGCCATCCAAAACCCCGACCTCATCAACGAAGGTGCCTACCGTTTCGGCAGCCAGTGCATCGTGGTCGCCATCGACGCGCGCCGCGTCCTTGAAGAGCCCGGCCGCTGGGAGGTGTTCACGCACGGCGGCCGCAACCCGGCAGGGCTCGATGCCGTCGAGTGGGCAGTCGAGGCGGTTTCCCGCGGTGCCGGTGAGTTGCTCGTCACGAGCATGGACACCGACGGGCACCAGAAGGGCTACGACAACGCCATGCTCCGTGCAATCAGCGATGCCGTCACTGTGCCGGTGATTGCCTCCGGCGGTGCCGGGGAGCCCGAGCATATGGCCGACGCGCTCACCGCCGGAGGCGCGGATGCCGTCCTTGCCGCCAGCATCTTTCACTTTGGCACCTACAAAATCGCCGAGGTGAAGTCATACCTTGCCGGGAAGGGCATCCCCATCCGCCCCGTCGAGCCACTGACCGACTGACTCCCGCCTCCACGGCGGGCAGCGAGGCAGCCACATGACCGAAGCCACCATCCTCACCTTCGACGCCGACGGCCTCATCCCCGCCGTGGTGCAGGACGCCGAAACGCGCGAAGTGCTCCTCCTCGCCTGGATGAACCGCGAGTCGCTCGCCCAGACGTACCGGACCGGCCGGGTCACGTTCTGGAGCCGGAGTCGTAACGAACTCTGGGAAAAGGGCGCCACCAGCGGCAACATCCTCCGCCTCGAAAGCATCCACAAGAATTGCGAGGCCAACTCGCTCCTGGTCCTCGCCCGCCCCGACGGCCCCGCCTGCCACACCGGCAACATCACCTGCTACTACCGCGAGCTTGACCCCACCAGCGACGTGCAGGGGGCCTGACGCCGCGTGGAACTCTTCCCCGTTGACGGTCCGTGGCCAGGCCGCCTCGCGGTTTGCCTCCGCCCGCGCAGCGGCACGTGGCTCGAAGACGACATCCGCGCGCTCCGCGCAGCCGGCCATGACGTACTTGTCTCCGCCCTGACACCGGAGGAAATCGCGTCCCTCGAACTCGGGCCTGTCGCCAGCATCTGTTCGCGGCATGGCCTGGAGTTTGTGAATGTTCCCGTCGGGAACCTCCAGGTCCCGGATCCCGACATCGTCCTGCCACATGTCCAGGCGTGGCACGCCCACCTGTCAGCGGGGCGCGGTGTCGCGGTCCATTGCTGGGCGAGCGTCGGCCGGTCCCCCACGCTGGTCGCTGCCACCCTCGCGTTCGCCGGGGTGCCGGTGGAAGATGCCTGGGCCCGCATCGAACTGTCCCGGGGACGCCAGGTCCCCGACACCCTCGAACAGCGCCGCTGGGTGGAGCAGTTCTTCTCCCGCCGTTGAGTCCCGTTCGGGCCCCCGTCGACACGCCCCCGCCGCCTTGCAACAATCGAGGGTGCCGCCGCGATTCGCCCCGGATCGTGAATCGTGAATCGTGAATCGCAAATTGCCCACGCCCGATTACACCTCCCTCGATTTCCCGCCACCCCCAACGGACCGCCCCTACGTCCTGGTCAACATGGTCATGTCTGCCGACGGCAAGGTCGTGGTCGAAGGTACGGAGCAGGGTATAGGCTCGAAGACAGATCAGCGCCTGATGCGCGAGCTCCGTGTCAACGCCGATGTTGTCCTCAACGGCGCCGGCACGCTGCGGGCCAGCGGCTCGTCGTCGCGCCTGGGCAACCCCGCCCTCGAGGAGTTGCGGCTCGCGCGTGGCAAACCCCGCCTCCCAGTCGCGGCCACCATCTCAGCCTCTGGCGACCTTCCGCTCGACCGCCTGTTCTTCACCGCCACTGACTTCGACGCGGTTGTCTATCTCGCCCACTCCACGCCCCCGGAGCGGTGTGAAGACATCGAAGCGACCGGCCGCCACGTGGTCGTGCTGCCCGCCAAGGACCCCATAGAGGCGATGCTCCGCCACATGCGCCATGACCTCGGCGCCAGCGTCCTCCTCTGTGAGGGCGGCCCCTCCCTCAACGCCCAAATGTTCAAGGCCGGCTCCGTCGACGAATACTTCGTGACCATCGGCCCGGTCATCGTCGGCGGCGAACAGTCGCTCACGCCGGTGGAGGGTGAGCCGTACACGCGGGAAACCCTCAGGCAGCTGGAACTCGTGTCGGCATTCCCCAATCCGGAGACCAGCGAGATCTACTGCCGCTATCGCATCCGCCGGTAGGCCGCCACACCAGCAGCGCCGCCACAAAGCACGCCGCCACCATCGCCGCCAGCGTCGGTGCAAACGCCATCCGCGCGTAGTTTCCCGCCGTGTAGCTCGCTCCGTACTGCCGCGCCAGGCTCAGCCAGAACACCGTGCTCAACGACCCCACCATGGTGAAGTTCGCCCCAATCGTCGACCCGATCAGCGCGCCCGCCACCAGCGCATCGTGCTCCCCTGGTGCCGAGGCGATGGTCGCGGCCAGGAGAAGCGCCGACGGCCAGTTGTTCATCAGGTTGGCCAGCACTGCTGCAATCGCCGCGCAACCGAGCACTGTCAGCAGCCCCGGCCGCCCTTCGAACGATGTCAGCACATCGGCGAGCCGGTCGAGCACGCCCGCCGCGACCAGGTTCTCCACAAGTAACAGCAGGCTCGCCACGAACACCAGGATCCCGGGCGCGACGTGTTTCCGGTAGGTGGCGAACTCGATCGGACCGGCCGCTCGAGCCGCTGCGTAGAGCGCCGCGCCTCCCCCGAGGGTGATGATCCCGAGCGGCACCTCGGCCAGCCCGGCCCACACATACGCAACCGCCAGGCCAAGGACCACGACCAGAGCCGGCGCGACCGTCCCACGTGCAGCCAACCGCACCGGTGGTGCCTCGTCTTCTGCCGCCACCGGGACCGCCGGCGTACGGCGCCAGGTTACGAGCGCCATCGCCGCTATCCCTGCAAGGGCAGCCGGTGTGATGGTCTGGAGGTACTGTCCGAACCCCATTTCAAACCGCTCGAAGAACAACAGGTTCACCGGGTTGCTCACGGGCAACAGGAGGCTCGCGCCGTCCGCGGTGAAGGTTGCAGCCATCGCTGAGTCGGTCGTCGCCCGCGAGTAGACGACGCCCGCCGCGAAGATCGCCGGCGTCAGCACCAGCGGTGTCGCGTCGTTCGAAAGCACCGCAGTGATCAAGGTCCCCAGTACGAGCACGGTGGCAACCCGGGCGCGTGTGCCCGTTCGTCCCCGCAACAACAGCGCTGCCCGGGCGTACAGCCCGGCGCTCTCGGCACCGGCGGCAAGAAGCATCAGCCCGAGGAAGAAGGTCACGATGTTCGCGGAATCGCCAATCGTCTCGATCCCGTGACTGAGCCCCAACGGCCCTATCACCCACGCGGTGAGCGCACCGGCGCCGGCGATCTGCCAATCACGCGCGCCAAACGGCCGGAAGTAGAGCGCGCCGATCGTCCCGAGAAAGACGAGGGCCAGCGCGCTTGTTTGCACACCTGCATTCTTCGCCCGCCCTCCCTACGCGCGAGAGGCGGTCCACCCCCCGGCGCTGCGACCCGCCCCCGGTTGCCAATTCCTCCGTTTACCAGCACGCTCCGGGCACACACTTCTCTGGAGCACCCATGGGATACCGCGCCATCGTCGTCGACAAGCAGGGAGAAGAGTTCTCCGTCGCCGTCAAAGAACTTTCGGAGGGCGATCTTCCCGCCGGCGACGTCACCATTAACGTCGAGTGGAGTTCCATCAACTACAAGGACGGGCTTGCACTCACGCCGGCCGGCCGCGTGGTCCGCAGCTACCCGATGGTTCCCGGCGTCGATCTTGCCGGGACCGTGCGGGAGTCCACCGACTCGCGCTTCAGCCCGGGCGACAAGGTTGTGGTCACCGGATACGACGTCGGCGTTGCCCACCCGGGTGGGTTCGCCGATCTCGCCCGCATCCCGGCTGACTGGGTCATGCCCCTTCCGCGGGGGCTTACCACGAAGGAAGCCATGGCGCTCGGCACCGCCGGGATGACCGCCGCGATGTCGGTGATGGCCCTCGAGCACAACGGGTTGCGGCCGGACCAGGGCCCGGTCATCGTCACCGGCTCCACGGGTGGCGTGGGAAGCACGGCCGTGAGCATGCTCGCCCAGCTCGGGTACACGGTCGCCGCCAGCACCGGCAAGGAGAGTGAGCACGCCTTCCTGCGCGGTCTCGGCGCCACGGAGATCCTTTCCCGCGAGGATGTAAGCGCGGAGAGCAACCGGCCCATGGAGAGCGAGCGCTGGGCGGGTGCTGTCGATCCCGTTGGCGGCGCCACCACCGCCTACCTGATCCGGACGACCAGGTACGGGGGCAGCATCGCCCTGAGTGGCCTGACCGGCGGCGGTACCGTGAACACTACCGTCTACCCGTTCATCCTCCGCGGCGTGTCCCTGCTGGGAATCGATTCGGTGTTCTGTCCGATGCCGAAACGCATCGCGGTCTGGGACCGGCTGGCTTCCGACTTGAAGCCCCGCGGCCTGATGGAGTCGATCGCCGTTGAGACCGACCTGGACGGCGTGCGAACGGTCTGCGCCGAGATCCTTGGTGGAAAGGTCCGCGGCCGCACGCTCGTCCGGCTCGCGTGACCGCCACGTGAGTGACGACCTCCGGCCAGATCGCTACCGGGTCGAGTACGCGAGCCCGCGAGGCTTCCGGCAGGCCTTCGTGCTCGAAGGCACCGGCGGTACGCCCCTCCTGCTGGTCCATGGCTGGCCGGAGACGAAGCGCATCTGGTGGCGCAACATCGACGTGCTTGCCGCGGCGGGATTCGAAGTCATCGCGCCCGATCTGCGCGGCTTCGGCGACTCGGGCATTGGCCCCGATGGCTTCCACGATGTGCCGGCTCATTCGCGGGACCTCCACGCGCTCGTCCACGACCACCTGGGGCACGACCGCGTGATTGCGGTTGCCGGAGACCTTGGCGGCCCGGTTATCCAGGACCTCTCGCTCCGTTTCCCCGGATTTGTCGAAAAGATGGTGCTCTTCAATTCACCGTTGCCGTTCGACGCTGAGAGGATGGCCGGGATGCGGACGCGCCCGCCGCGTGAGGCGTCCGACTACTTCACCCGGCAGGGCCGTGAGCCGGACGCACTGGCAGCCGAACTGGCGACCGAAGGCGAGCGCCGCCGGTACATCGCGACGTTCTACACGTCCCGGTTCTGGGGCTACCCGGGAGCCTTCGACCCGGCCGCGGTGGACTTCATGACCGAACCTTTCGCGGACGGGGTGAAGCTGCGGGCCAGCTTCGGCGGGTACGAGAGTGTCTTCAACGAGTCTGCCCGGTCCGAGCCGTCCGCCATGGCCACGCCGAACCCCACGCCCACCATGATCCTCTTCGGTCCGAGCGACCACGTGCTGTATCCGGACTTCGACCGCATGGCCGCGGTGGTCTTCCCGGACCACGTCGGCCCGTTTCTGCTTCGGGATTGCGGCCACTTCGTCCAGTGGGAGGCCGCGCACGCGCTCAACAGCGCCATCATTGCCTGGTGCGCATAGCCGGACTCTCCGGTGACCTACTCGGTCCGCGCGGCGTCTCGCGCCTCGCGGGTCTCGCGGAGGTCACGCTCGCTGGCGATCTCCTTGCGCGGGCTCTCGGCCTGGCGCCTGCGTTTCGCTGCGGCCTTTGTCTCCGGACGCTGAGGCTCGGGGGTCGCCTCCCGCGTGATGCGCGCGTCGATCCGGTCCGCTGCGGCGGCGGCTTTCGCCTCGTTTCCGGCTGCACCGGAGCCGACGGTGGCGACATTCGTGCGCCGCGCGCGGCCGTTTGCCGAAGAAGTGGCCCCCGCGGGGTCGGGGGAGGCCGCCCCTCCGCCGGCCTTCCGCGTCCGTGGCGTGATGGCGATGCCGTCCACCTCCACCCTCGCAGGGGCGCGGTGGGCTGCTCCGGCTGGCGCCGGTGCCGCACTGCCCGCTGCCAGCGTGCCCGCCGCCTGCAGGATCGGCCGCAGGTACTGGCCGGTGTAGCTCGCGGCCACGAGCGCTACCTCTTCGGGAGTCCCGGTTGCCACCACCTCGCCGCCCCGGTCGCCCCCAAGGGGTCCCAGGTCGATGACGTGGTCCGCTGCCTTGATGACGTCGAGATGGTGCTCGATTACCAGGACGGTATTCCCCGCATCGGCGAGCCGCTGCAGCACATGCAGCAGGTGCGCCACATCCTGGAAGCTCAGGCCGGTCGTCGGCTCGTCCAGGATGTACAGCGTCCGCCCGGTAGACCGCCGGGAGAGCTCGCTGGCGAGCTTGATCCGCTGCGCCTCGCCGCCCGAGAGCGTTGTCGCCGGCTGGCCGATGTGGATGTAGCCCAGCCCCGTGGCTTCGAGCGTATCCAGAATCCGCTTGACCCGCGGGAAGCGTTCGAAGAACTCCGCCGCCTCCGAGACCGTCATGTCGAGCACGTCCGCGATGCTCTTCCCCCGGAACAGGATCTCGAGCGCTTCCCTGTTGTAGCGCTTCCCGTGGCAGACCTCGCAGGGGACGGTCACATCCGGGAGGAATTGCATCTCGACCACCTTGTAGCCGTCGCCCGTGCATTCCTCGCAGCGCCCGCCCTTCACATTGAAGCTAAACCGCCCGGCCTTGTACCCGCGCGCCTTCGCCTCGGGCACCGATGCGAACATGTCGCGGATGATGCCGAACGCCCCGGTATACGTTGCCGGGTTTGAACGTGGCGTCCGCCCGATCGGCGACTGGTCGATGTCCACGATCTTGTCGATGTGGTCGAGCCCTTCGACGGCATCGTGGAGTCCGGGGCGCTGCCGCGCGCCGTGAAGCACATTGGCCGCGCGCCGCACGAGGATGTCGGTGATCAGCGACGACTTCCCCGAACCCGAAACACCCGTGACCGCGACGAACTTCCCCAGCGGGACCTCCACGTCGATGTTTCGCAGGTTGTTCTCCCGCGCCCCTCGCACGCGAATCACCTTCCCGTTGCCCGGGCGCCGTTGGGACGGGACGGGGATCTCTCGTCGCCCCGAGAGGTAGGCGCCCGTAATACTCCCTTCGCTCGCCTTGATCGCTTCGATGTCGCCCTCGGCGACCACGTGGCCGCCATGCACCCCCGCGCCGGGCCCCATGTCGATAATCCAGTCCGCCGCCCGCATCATCGCCTCGTCGTGCTCGACGATGAGGACCGTATTTCCCAGGTCGCGCAGCCGCTCCAATGTGCGGATGAGCCGGTCGCCGTCGATGGGGTGCAGCCCGATCGACGGTTCGTCGCAAATGTAGAGCACGCCCATTAGTGCCGACCCGATCTGCGTCGCCAGCCGGATGCGCTGCGATTCCCCGCCGGAGAGCGTGCCCGATACCCGGTTGAGCGTCAGGTACTCCAGCCCCACGTCCACCAGGAACTCCAGCCGCGACCGGATCTCCTTGAGGATCTGGTACCCGATCGTCTGCTCGCGCTGGTTCAGCGGCGTGTCCGGCCCGGCGAGCCGGTCGAACCACTGGCGCGCTGACGTGATGCTCAGGTTCGTCACCTCAACGATTGGCTTGCCATCGATGAGGACACTGCGAGCCTCCTTCCGCAGCCGGAGCCCTTCGCACTCCGGGCACGGGATCGCCCCCATGTACTTCTCGATGTCCGTGCGGATGTAATCGGAATCTGTTTCTTTGTAGCGGCGCTGGAGGTTCTTCACCACGCCTTCGAACTTCGTGTCGTAGGTCTGCGTACGGCCGTACTGGTTGGTGAATCGCAGCCGCAGCAGCCGCTCGCCGGTGCCATACAGCACCGCATGGAGCTGCTCGTCCGTCAACTCGCCGACCGGCTGCGTCGCGCTGAACCCCTGGTCTTCGGCGACCGCTTCGAGCTGGCGCATGTACCAGCCGGCCACGCTCGGCGACTTCGACCACGGCTCGATGGCCCCGCCCGCCAGCGACTTCGTCCGGTCCGGGATCACCAGCGCCGGGTCGATCTGCATCTCCACTCCGAGCCCGGCGCACTTCGGGCAGGCCCCGTGCGGGCTGTTGAAGCTGAACGTGCGCGGTTCGATTTCGCCGATCGAGGTGCCGTCGTACGCGCACGAGAAGTGTTCAGAGAAGATGCGCTCCGGCTCTGGTTCGGCCGAGCCGGTCTGCGCGCCGCCAGCGTAGGCGACCAGCATCACACCCTGGCCGACCTTCAGCGCCTGCTCCACCGAGTCCGCAATCCGGCTCGTTGCCGTCGGGTCCGAACCGGGCTCGGGGACCACCAGGCGGTCCACCACCACATCGATGTCGTGCCGCTTCTTCTTGTCGAGCGCGATCTCCTCATCGAGGTCGCGCACCTCGCCGTTGACCCGCACCCGCACGAACCCCGCACGTCTCGCTTCATCGAAGATCCCCGCATGTTCGCCCTTCTTCGCACGCGCCACCGGCGCGAGCAGCAATAGCCGCGCGCCGGCCGGGTACGCCAGCGTCGCATCCACGATCTGCTGCACCGTCTGCCGCTCGATCGGGCGCCCGCAGGCCGGGCAGTGGGGCCTCCCCGCCCGCGCCCACAACAGCCGCATGTAGTCGTAGATCTCCGTGACCGTCCCGACCGTCGACCGCGGGTTGTTCGACGTGGACTTCTGGTCGATCGAAATGGCCGGCGAGAGCCCGTCGATGTGGTCGACGTCGGGCTTCTCCATCAGGCCCAGGAACTGGCGCGCGTAGGCAGAAAGCGATTCGACGTAGCGCCGCTGCCCCTCTGCGTAGATCGTGTCGAACGCCAGCGACGACTTCCCCGACCCGGAGAGGCCTGTGATCACGACCAGCTGGTCGCGCGGGATGCGGACATCGATGTTCTTGAGGTTATGCTCGCGGGCGCCGCGGACGAGGATGTGGTCGAGGGGCATGG
>JAHDWR010000048.1 GCA_023382755.1 Dehalococcoidia bacterium | reverse complement strand
TCGCCGACCTCATCGGCGAGGTCGACCCCATCAAGGTCGCCGAGGGCCGCTACCTCAGCGATGAGCTGACCATCCACTACGGCCTCATCCCCCGCACCAACCGTGGTGTCTTCTGCATCAACGAGCTCCCCGACCTTGCCGAGCGCATCCAGGTCGGGCTCTTGAACATCATGGAAGAGCGCGACGTGCAGATCCGGGGATACCGCATCCGCCTGCCGCTCGATGTGTTCATCGTCGCGAGCGCGAACCCGGAGGACTACACCAACCGCGGACGCATCATCACGCCGCTAAAGGACCGCTACGGCGCCCAGGTGCGCACCCACTACCCGACGAAGATCGAGCACGAAATCGGCATCATGGACGCCGAACACCATCCCGTGCCCGCCGACTTCAACGTGGTCGTCCCGGCCTACATGAAAGAAGTCATCGCCGAGATTAGCCGCCTCGCCCGGCGCAGCCCGGATGTCAATCAGCGCTCCGGCGTCAGCGTCCGTGCCTCCATCGCGAACTACGAATCGATGCTTGCCAACGCCCTCCGGCGGGCCATCCTCACCGGAGAGGACGTGGTCGTCCCCCGTGTGAGCGACCTTCCGTACGTCATCCCAGCCATCAGCGGCAAGGTCGAATTCGAGACCGTCGAGGAGGGCCGCGAAGACCAGATCATCGACAAGCTCATCCAGGGCGCGGTTGTCGCCGTGTTCAATCGCTACTTCAACCTCGGCGAGCTCGAACAGGTGGTGAACCGCTTCAAGGCCGGCGTGGCCGTCGAGGTTGGCGACATGACGCCGAGCGCGGAGTACGACAGCCTGGCTCGGCAGATCGAGGGCATCTTCCCGGCGATCGAGAAGCTCGGCGCGACGAAGAGTTCGGCCGAGGAAGCCTCCGCCGTCGAGTTCCTCCTCGAAGGGCTCCACCTCAACAAGCGCCTGAACAAGGACAAGGTCGGCGGGAAGACCCAGTACCGCGGCTAGGATGGCACCCGAGGCCTTCCGCATCAGTGAGATTCCGGCCCATGGCCCCCTGTTCGAGGGGGCCATGGCCGTGTATGGCGAAGCCTTTGCCCGCCCGCCCTACAGCGACCTCGACCGCGGAGCCGAGATACGGCTCCGGCTTCGCGATACCCACGCCCGCCGCCGCGGCTTCCGGCTGCTCGCCGCGACGGAGCACCCGGAGCGGGTCGTCGGCATGGCCTATGGCTACCACGGCGAGCCCGGCCAGTGGTGGCACGATACCGTCGTGAAGCGCGTCACCCCGGAGGTCGCCGCCGGCTGGTTCGGCGACTCGTACGAACTTGTCGAACTCGCCGTCCATCCCGACTTCCAGTGCCGCGGTATCGGCACGGCCCTGGTCGAGGAACTTCTCCGGGGGCGCCCCGAGCGCACCTGCGTGCTCAGCACACGGACCGACAGCGAGGCGCACCGGCTCTACAGTCGCCTCGGGTTCGAACACATCATCGAGATGACCTTCACCGCCGGTGGCTGGCCGTTCTACGTCATGGGCAAGCGGCTCGGCGCTGACCGTTGAGCCGCCTGACCGTATCCTGATCGATATCCGATGAGCCAGTCCGAAACCTTCCGCTGTGTCAAGTGCAAGCAACAGGTCGACACCCTTTCCTTCGGGACGACCCAGCGCAACCACTGCCCCCAGTGCCTCTGGTCGCGCCACGTCGACAACTTCCCCGGCGACCGGAAATCGGCCTGTGGCGGGCCGATGGAGCCGCTTGCTGTGTTCGTAGCGCAGGGCGGCGAATGGATGCTCATCCACCGCTGCAAGAGCTGCGGGCTGCTGCACGAAAACCGCATCGCCGGTGACGACAACCTGATGATCCTGATGGCCATAGCCGCCCGCCCCCTGGCGAATCCGCCGGTGCCGATGGAGTTCCTGAGCTAAGGACCAACCTCCAGCGCAACGGAACGCACCCGGAAGCAAGCCGAACAAGCTGCGGTGAACGGTGTGGTCCGGTGTGGCGGCCAACGAGCGGACAACGAATCCGCCGTTGCCTCGATTAGCGGGGAACCGGCAAGTCGCTTAGTTCCCCGGCACAAGTCTCGTAAACAGCTCAGTCGTCGATCGGCTCAAGGCCGGCGATACCGTCCTTCATGGTCTGGATTTCTTCAGGGGAGTGTCCTTGCCAACTCGAGAGTTCAGCTACCACACGCAGCGGCTCCCCGGAGCGGTACGACCTGGTGGGATTCCCTGGAAACCGCTTGTCCGTCAGGTTGGGGTCATCCATGAACGGTCCCGTCGGCTCAACTTCGTAGATGCGGCCCGGCCCTTCGCCTTTGGCCAGTTCCGCTCCCCAGGCGGCGGCATCCAGGGTCTCACTAAAGTAAACCCAGGGCGACTTCCGCTCCGTGTAGTTGGAGGAATAGCCGGGTTGAATCAGATCCCCGGGCTCCAGATGCGCGCGGGTACCATGGTAGAAACGTCGCGAGGTGGCCGGCAAGGGCATCACGTACAAGGTGGAGCTTCCTCAGCAGTCAGGCAAGCCGGCTCCCACGCTGAGCGAGTGAAAGGCGAACGCTGAGGCGGGCAGGCCCTCGGAAAGGTAGAGCCGGTTTCGCCGCTCATCTGCTTCGAGGACCCAGGCATGGATGGTTGTTCCCAAGAATGCCTCGCGCCTCCCTCTCTCGGTCGGGTTCCAGCCGAGAAATGTCCGCCATGAAACCCCCCGGGATTTGTCCTGAAATTCCCCAAACGGTCACCAGCGTGGCTCGAGGCCCGAAGCCGCCGATCGAGGCCGGCACTCGCGTGCCGCTGGAGCGAGCTTCAGCCAGTCTGTCCCATCCGTCACTCACTGTGCGCCCTCCTGGAAGAAATTCACCACTAATACAGTGATACTTGGGCTTGGCCACGTCAGCGGCGGTACAACCATGCTGGCCGGGCACCGACCGAAACGGGGCTTGCGTGGCCCACTTACACTGTGCTTCACAATGCCAGACGTGGTCCGCATGGCAGCAGACGTGGCGTTACGTCAGGCTTCCCGAGTCCCGGCGATGGTGGGACGTGACCGGGAGATGACGCTGGCCCTCCGGGAGATCGAATCGGCGAGATCAGGGGACGGTTCGGTCATCTTCGTCAGCGGCGAGCCAGGTATCGGGAAGTCGCGGCTGGCAAGCGAAATCGAGAAAGCGGCCGTGGAGGGCGGGTTTCGTGCCGCACGGGGCGGCTGCTTCCAGAACGAGGCGGCCATCCCGTTTCGCCCCTGGCGTCCGGTGCTGAAGGAGCTGTGCTCGCTTGCGGCCGGCCGGTCTCTCGCGGTCTCCCTCATCCGGGAGCCGCCGGCGATTGCCATGACTCCGTTCGACCAGGTACGCCTGTTCGATGAGGTGGCGGACCTCGTGTTCAGCATCGGTGAAAGCGCGCCCGTGTTGATGACCCTCGAGGATCTCCATTGGGCCGACCATGGCACCCATGCGCTGCTGCGGCACCTTGGACGGAGGCTGAGCCAGGAACGGTTGCTGATCGTGTGCACCTATAGGGAAGGCGAGGCGTCAGGTGCGCCGGTCCTGGGCTCCACCCGCGCCGAACTCCTGGAACGAAGCGTCGCCCGCGAGGTACGACTGACGGGACTGAGCCTTCCAGAGACTGCCGAGCTGGTCGAGGCGCTCGTACCTGGCACCCTGGCGCGCTGGCTGCCAAGCGCCACACAACGGCTTTGGCGAGCAACGGACGGCAACCCCTTCTTCGTGGGGGAGTTAGTCCGATCCCTCTCCAGCGATCGTGCTCTCGGGAATGAGCGCATCTCGGATCCTCTTGCCGGGGGGACTCCGCCAACCATCCGGCATGTCCTCCATGAGCGGCTACAACGGCTGCCCCCAGGCACTCGCCGCGTACTCGAGGTGCTTGCGGTGCTCGGTCGGGAGTGCCCGTCGGCGCTCGCCGAGGCACTCACCGAGGCCACCCCCGGAGAGCTTCGTGAGTTGCTTCGGCCTGCCGTCCGTGCGGAGTTCATCGAAGAGAGGCCTTCCGGCGCATACCGGTTCGTCCACGCGTTGGTCAGCCAAGAGATCCTCCAGGAGGCGGCGCCTGAAAGGTTGGCCGCCCTTCATCTCCGCATGGCAGACATGCTGGAAGCCGACCCCGGATTGGCGGACGGGCCAGCCGTAGCAGGCTTTCTGCACGTGGCAAGGGCGGCACCGCTCGCTGGAGAGCGTCGGCTCTTCGAAAAGGCAAGGGCGGCACTCGACGAACTCGTGATGTTGGGCGCGGTTGATGACGCCGTCGCAGTGCTTGAGTCCCTTGTCGCGACTGTCAAGGAACATCGCCTTGATGAATCGGTGACCGCAAGAATCGTCGCCGAAGTGCTTTCAGCGATCGCCCACGGGATTGAATACGAACGGACCCGCGCGTTGTGCCGGTTCGCCCTTCCTGTTCTGGAACAGGAGGGCGAGGAGAGGCTCGCCGCCCTCGTCAAGCTTGCATTGGCGTTCACCTACCAATCCTCGGGCCGCCGGGAGTTGATGGATTTCGCGGAGGCGGTCCGGCTCATCGATGAAGCGGTTCCGGCCCTCGAATCGCACGGAGACCTGTACATGGTGGGCTTTGGCAACGGCATGCGGGCAAACGCCCTGTTCCAGCTTGGACACTGCGAAAAGGCATTGGAACTCATGCAGGCCGCCGCCCGGTCGCCGCTTGAAACGACGCGCATGGGTAGCCTCGCACTGAGCGGCTTCTACCTCATGCACCTCGGCCGGCTTGATCAGGGCCGGCGGGCACTCGAAGACGGCTGGGCCGGCACCAATGACTTCATCGGGCGAGCGACCGCCTACTTCTTCCACCACGTGACGCTGCTGTGGCGGCTCCGGGCCCCGAACGATTCGCTGATCACGATCAGCGGCGAGCTTCGGGGCGGTCCTGGCCGCCCGCCCAACCCTGACCCCAGGCTCCTGGTAAGCAGGTTGTGCGCCCACCGTGAGATGGGACTACTGCCGACGGAGGCGGAACTCGACCTCATGAGGTTCACGCCGGAGGTTGGCGATGAGGGGCGCGAGGCGGTCCAGACCGTTCGATTCCGAAATGGTGAGTGGCCGCCGGTGCTGAGCTTCTACCGCGAACTCTATCAACGGACCAAGCTCTGCGGCGCCCCACAAGTTGTGCCGATGGTGGGCACCGTGTTCGCGGGCCTTGCTCGCACCGCAGGCGAATTCGATGAAGCCGAGGCGGTCATCGCCGAAGCGATGGACGTAACGACCCCGCTCGATCTCGTCAACGCGCATGCAGAGTTCGGGATGCTGAAGGCTGAGACCGGACGCGATGTGGAATTGCGGGAACACGTGAGCGCGTGCAGGCATGCGATGACACCCGAGGACTGGCTGGGGCTCGGGGCCAGGGTGGATCTGTTGGAGGCCATCTCCGAACTGTGGCTGGGCAACGAAGAGTCGGCCATGCGCCTGTTCCAGAGTGCAACCTCCCGCATGGCGGCGCTGCAGTACCCCTGGGACGTAGCCGAGGCGCATCACCAGTACGGGCTGGCCCTGGCGCGGACCGGCCAGCGGACGGAGGCGGAGGCCCACTTCGTTGAGTCAGGGCGAATCCTCGAACGCGTGTACGCCGGAAAGTCGTTCTTTGAGCGGCTGGCGCGTGCCCGGTCACTCTTCGGCGACTCCCCGCCGGACTCCCAGACCAACGTCCGGCTCTCCAGTTTCGGCGCGGTGCTTTCCGCGCGGGAGGCTGAGGTGTTAGCCCTCGTGGCTGAAGGGCGGTCCAATAGAGAGATTGCGGGAGTACTCGTGCTCAGCGAAGCGACCGTCGCCACGCACGTCCGCCACATTCTCGAAAAAACCGGCGCGGCAAATCGGACTGAAGCAGCAGCTTTGGCGTTCCGCCATGGCTTCGCGAATCATCAGACCTGACCCAGAGAATCATCAGAATTGAGGATGGAGGCGTCGCGGGCGCCGTCCATGCTTCCTCCCGGGACGAACCCGAGGAGGATGCCATGAGACTCGCGCTGGCTGCCGTTGCTGCATCGGCCGGGCTTATCGTGCTTACAGCCTCGGCCCTCCCCGGGCCATCGGGTTCCTCCGGTCAACGGCAGGTGGCGGACCTCGGGATCCGGCCGGCGTTGGCTCTCCCCTCGGAGCCTGAGCCGGCCCATCCTGGCCACGAGTTGTGCATTCACTATGACCTGCTGCCGGTGACCTACTTCAGCGACGACTACTTCGACCCATTGGGCAACCACTACCACGGGTGGCGCCCGCCGGCGGGGCCACCCTTCTACGTCCAGTGCGAGTAGCGAGCGCCTACAGCGCCAGCGCCGCCGGCCCTTCCAGCAACGCCTGTATCTCCTTGATGAAGCGGGCGCCCTCGGCGCCATCGCTCACCCGGTGGTCGGCGCTCAAGGCTACCTTCATCACCTGCCGGACCACCACCTGGCCATCCCGCACCACCGCTTGCGGCATCACCGACCCAACCCCGAGGATCGCCGCCTGGGGCGGGTTGATGATCCCGATGAGCGTCTCAACGCCGAACGCGCCCAGGTTCGTGATCGTGAACGTGCCGTCGCTGTACTCATCGGCTTTCAGGCGGCCCGCCTTCGCCCGGTTGATGAGGTCCTTCGATTCCACCGCGATGCGCCCCAGCGATTTCAGGTGGCAATCCATGAGTGCGGGCGCGATGAGCCCGTCGTCGAGCGCCACCCCGATGCACACGTTCACGCGCTCGTGGGGGACCAGCCCCTCTTCCGAGAACTCGGCGTTGAATTTCGGGTGCCGTTCGAGCGCGATCGCGCAGGCCTTCACCACCAGGTCATTGATGCTGACCCGCTGTTCATCGGTTGCCGAGGCGTTGAACTGCTCGCGGAACGCGAGTGCCGCCGTCATGTCGATGTCGAGCGTCAGGTAGTAGTGCGGCTGCGTCTGCTTCGAAAGCGTCATCCGCCTGGCGATCGCCTGCCGCATCTTGCTCAGTCCCTCGGCCGCGCCGGCTGCCGGCCGTGCGACCGCGGGTGCCGGGCGGGCCGTCGCGGTCTCGGCTGCCGGAGCGTCTTTCGTCCCGGCCGCCACCGCCGCCTCGATGTCGCGCCGCAGGATACGGCCATCAGGCCCGCTCCCGCGCAGCTCACTGATGTCGATCCCAGCATCGCGCGCCATCCGCTTCGCGACCGGCGAGACGCGGATGCGCCCGCCCGCATCGGGTTCGGCGTCTGGCGCCGCGGCGGGCGCCGGTGCAGCGCCGGCGGCCGCGGCCGCCCGCTCCTTCGCCTCCGGTTCGACAGCGCGCCGGGCCGGGGTCTCGGCCGGGGGCTTCCGGTCGACCTCCGGCACCGCTTCGGACGGTTCGCCGAGGAGCGCGATCACATCGCCAACGGGGACCACATCACCTTCACTCGCAAGCTGCTTGATGATCGTCCCGGCCTCGTATGCCTCGAGTTCGACCGTCGCCTTGTCGGTCTCGATCTCCGCGAGGATATCCCCTCGCTGGACGCTGTCGCCCACCTGCTTGAGCCACTTCAGCAACGTCCCTTCGGTCATGTCGGCACCCATCTGGGGCATGGTGACTTCGGTGGCCACGGGCTACTCCTTGAACATGCCGAGGACCGCGTCGACCACGTCCTCTTCCGATGGCAGGGCGGCGAACTCGAGGTTCCGGTTGTAGGGCAGGGGGACATCCTTACAGGCCACGCGCGCCACCGGAGCGTCGAGCCAGTCGAAGGCGCGTTCCATCACCTGCGCGGCCAGCTCCCCCCCGAAGCCGCCGAACCTCCAGGCATCCTCGACGATCACGCACCGGTTCGTCTTTTTCACCGACGCGATCACTGAGTCGATATCCAGCGGCCTGAGCGTACGCAGGTCGATGACCTCCGCGCTGATCTCTTCCTGCTCTTCCAGGAGGCTTGCCGCCCGGGTCGCCTGGTGCACGCTCCCGCCATAGCCGACGATCGTCACGTCGGTCCCTTCGCGCAGGATGTTCGCCACGCCGAACTCGATGAGGAAGTCCGGGTCGTCCGGCACCTCGCCCTTGATCGCGTAGTTGGCGGTGTGCTCGATGAAGATGACCGTGTTGTCGTCGCGGAAGGCCCGCTTCAACAACCCCTTGGCATCAGCCGCGTTCGAAGGGCAGACCACCTTCAAGCCCGGGAAGTGAGCGTACAGCCCCTCCAGCGAGTGGCTGTGGGTCGCCGCCAACTGGCTGCCGCCGCCGCTCGCCATCCGGATGACCATGGGGACGTTTATCTGGCCGTTCGACATGTGATAGAGCTTTGCCGCGCTATTCACGATCTGGTCGAGCGCGAGGAAACTGAAGTTGATGGTCATCAGCTCGACCATCGGGCGGAGGCCGCCCATCGCGGCGCCGATCCCCGCACCCACGATGCCGGATTCGGCGATCGGCGTGTCGATCACGCGCGCCTCGCCGAACTCCTCCAGCAGCCCCTTGGTCACCGCGTAAGAGCCGCCGTACAGGCCGATGTCCTCCCCCATCAGGAAGATCGTCTCGTCGCGGATCATCTCCTCGCGCAGAGCCTCCCGGAGCGCGTCGCGCATGCGCATCTCAGCCATTGGACGGCTCCTTGTAGAGGTGGTCGTACAGCGTCTCGATCCCTGGCTGCGGGCTCCGCTCCGAGAACTCCACCGCCTCGTCGACCACTTGCTCCGCGCGGGCGACCAGTTCCTGGTACCGCGCTTCGTCGATCTGGCCCGCCTCCAGCATGCGTGTTTTCAACCGCTCGATGGCGTCCCGCTGCCGGTATTCCTCGATCTCGTCCTTCAGCCGGTAGAGCTCGGGGTCCGACATGGAGTGCCCCCGGTAGCGGTACGTCATTGCCTCGATGAAGTAGGGGCCCTTTCCCAAACGCGCGTGTTCGACCGCCTTCTTCGTGGCTTCGTGGACCGCCACAACGTCCATGCCGTCGACAGAGACCGCGGGCATGTTGTAGGCCGCCGCCAGCTTCGGGATGTCGGTGGAGAGCGAGGCGTGGAACGGTACCCCCATGCCGTAGAGGTTGTTCTCGCAGAAGAAGATCGTCGGCGTATTCCAGAGCACGGAAAGGTTCAGCGCCTCGTGGAACTCACCCTCACCGACGCTCCCATCGCCGAAGACGCACAGGGTGACGAAGTTCTCCTTCTTGATGTTCGAGGCCATCCCCAGGCCGACCGCCAGCGGCAGGTGGGCCGTGACAATGGCGTACCCGCCCAGGAAGCCCTTCGCCACGTCGTACAGGTGCATCGACCCGCCCCGCCCGCCGCTGACGCCGGTCGCCTTCCCGAACAGCTCCGCCATCACCCGGTTGGGGTCGAGGCCGCGCGCGAGCGCGTGCCCGTGGTCGCGATAGTGCGTCACGATCTTGTCGTGGTCTTCCAGGGTCGCGATCGAACCCACGGCGCAGGCCTCCTGGCCCGTGTAGAGGTGGAGGAAGCCGCGGATCTTGCCTTTCGTGTAGAGCTCGCCGCACTTCTCCTCGAAACGCCGGATCAGCAGCATCTGGTAGAGGAACATGCCGAGCTGCTCCGCCCCGAGGGTGGTTCCGGCCGCGCTCGTGGTCTCTGTGCTCAACGTCGTGCTGCTCCTTCCGCTTGGGCGGCCCGCCGCCGCGCGATGTGGATCGCTTCGCCTTCCACGGCGAGCGCCGCCTCTTTGATCGCTTCCGCGAGCGTTGGGTGGGCGTGGACCGCGAAGCCAACCTCGATAGTCGTGGCCTCCAGCAACGCCACCATCGTCGCCTCGCCCAGCAGGTCGTTCACGTCGTACCCGATCATGTGCATCCCCAGCACCTGCCCGGTCGCCTCGTCGGCCACCACCTTGATGAAGCCTTCGGTGTGCCCGGCCGCGACGGCCTTGCCGAGCGCCGTCAGCGGGAAGCGCCCGGTCTTGACCGCGAACCCTGCTTCTTTCGCGGCGGCTTCGGTGTAGCCGATGGAACCGACCTGCGGCTGGCAGAACGTTGCGCGGGGGAGCTGGACATAATCGAGCGCCGGCGCGTCCTTCCCCGCAATGTGTTCCGCCGCCAGTACCCCCTGTTGAGAGGCGACGTGGGCCAGCATGAGCTTCCCGGTCACATCGCCGACCGCGTAGATGCCTGGCACGTTAGTCTGCATCTGGTCGTCGATGGTGATGAAGCCGCGCTGGGTGGCGACTCCCGCGGCCTCCAGGTTCAGGCCCGCGGTGTGCGGGACGAAGCCAATCGCGACCAGGACGGTGTCCGCTTCGATCGTCTCCTCCCCGGTCTCCCCCTTGACCGCCACCTTCGCTCCCCCCTTCCCGGCGGAGACCGACTCCACCCGGGTTTTCAGGAGGCAGCGGATCCCGCGCCCCTCGAACGAGCGCTTCAGCTGGCGGCCGATGTCCTGGTCTTCGAGCGGCACGAGCGTGTCCAGCAACTCGACGACCGTCACGTCCGCCCCATAGCTCGCCCACACGTGCGCGAACTCGACGCCGACGGGTCCGGCGCCGATGACGACCGCTTTCTTCGGGGCCTCGCGCCGGGCGAGGGCCTCCCGGCTCGTGAGGACGACCTGGCCGTCCGGCACAACGCCGGGCAGCATGCGCGTCGTCGCCCCGGTGGCGATGATGATGTTGTTCGCCCCGTATTCGGTGCCGCCCGAAACCACCGTCCGGGTACCTTTCAGTGCCGCGTCGCCGGCGATGACGGTCACGCCGTTGTCGCGCAGCAAGCCCTCGACTCCGGACACGATCTTCTCGACGACTTCGCGGCTCCGGTCGATCGCCGAGCCAAAGTCGAAGGTGACCTTTTCCGCTCCCTCGATCCCCCAGGTCCCTGCCTCGCGGACGTAGTTCACCACGTCGGCGTTCTTCAAGACGGCTTTGCTCGGGATGCATCCCCAGTTGAGGCACAGGCCGCCGACGCGTTCCTTTTCGAACAGCACCACGCGAAGGCCGAGCTGGGCAGCCCGGATAGCGGCGACATACCCGCCGGGGCCTCCTCCGATGATCGCAACGTCGTATTCAGCCATAGCCTGCTCCTAGACTACCATAGCCTGGACTGGGGGTATCGTGGGCCACCCAGATTCAAGGCGCAATCCACTGTCGCTGAAAAGAGGTGCCGTTGTCTACGCCGGATGGGGAGGCCCGCCCAGCCCCCCAATGCGGCGGGCCGCGTATCATTCCCCGGAGTGAGGCTGCCATGACCATCGAACAGGACTACATCGATCGCCACCCGGCGTCGGCGCGGCTCTACCAGCGGGCGGGGGCCGTGCTTCCCAGTGGCGTTACCCACGATAGCCGCTTCATGCGCCCGTTCCCGATCTACGCCGACCGCGCTGCCGGGGCGCACAAGTGGGACGTCGACGGGCACGAACACATCGACTACGTGATGGGGCACGGGGCGCTCCTGCTTGGACACAACTACCCCGCCGTGGCCGAGGCCGCCGCCGCGCAGCTCGCGCGAGGCACCCACTACGGCGCCAGCCACGAGCTCGAGATCGCGTGGGCCGAAGAGGTCGTCCGGCTCGTGCCCTCGGCCGAGGTCGTGCGCTTCACCAGCTCTGGCACCGAAGCCACGCTCATGGCCCTGCGGCTGGCCCGCAGCTTCACCGGAAAGTCCGGCGTCATTAAATTCGACCGCCACTTCCATGGCTGGCACGACTACGTCGTCGCCAGCTCCAGGTACTCCGGCGCCCTACCGCCCGGCGTGCCCCAGGCAACCCTGGATTCGGTCGCGGTCCTCCCCGTCGACATGGAGGCGGTCCGGGAAACGGTGGCGGCCCGCGGCGATGTCGGCGCCATCATCGTCGAGTCAGCCGGCGCTTCCAGCGGCCAGCTCCCGGTCCCGCGGGGGTTCCTCCGCGAGCTCCAGGACTTCTGCCGCGGCGAAGGCATCCTCTTCATCATGGATGAGGTCGTCACCGGGTTCCGCTGGGCCCCCGGCGGAGTGCAGGAGGTCGAAAGCCTCCAGCCCGACCTCACGACACTGGCTAAGATCCTCGCGGGAGGCCTCCCCGGTGGGGCCATCGCTGGACGCCGGGCGGTGATGGAACACCTGCAATTCCCCGCCCCCGGCACAAAGGCGCCCAAGATCGGCCACCCGGGGACGTTCAACGCCAACCCGCTTTCTTCCGCCGCGGGGGTGACCTGCCTCCGCGAGATCGCGGACGGTTCGCACCAGCGCCGCGCTGCCGCGCTCTCGTCCCAGCTGCGTGCCGGGATGAACGCAGTCCTTTGCGAACTTGGCATCCCCGGCTACGTATATGGCCAGTCTTCCGAGTTCCGCATCATCCTCGCCGGCACGACGGTGCCTGAAGCCCAGGACTACGACCCGCGAGAGCTGCCGTTCGATTTCCTCGCCCGGGGTATGCCCGAGCATCGGACCCGGCTGCTCCAGCTCGCCATGGTGAACCGCGGGTCGCACCTGTTTGGCGGAGGCGGCATGACCAGTTCCGTCCACACCGAGGACGACATCGCCCGGACGGTCGAGGGGTGGCGCGCCGCGCTGCTCGACCTCCGGGCGGAAGGCGCCCTCGCGGATTAGTCCAGCGGCTTGGCCGCCATCAGGAACACGATGACCATCAACGCGCTCGCATCGACGTGGGCGATGTTCAGGTAGCGCGCCATTCGCTTCCTCGTGTCCACACGCTCGGCGGCGGGGTCGGTATCCAGCAGCTGGACGATCCGGTTGCTCTCCGGGCCGAAGAACAGCATACCGATGAGGAACGCGACAGCGTAAATCGCGAGGGAAACGATGATCCATGGGTTGTCGCCGTAGCTCCAGTCGCCCTCGGCCATGATCCAGAAGCCGAAAACAAGCGTCAGCAACGAAACCGGGACGAAGTAGCGGCTGCCGAACCACGCCAGCGTGCGGAACAGCGATGCCAGTTGGGTCGAGTCGCCGCTGGTTCGCGCCCTGATGGCGACCAGGTTCAGCATGACGTTGCCGCCTACCCACAGGATGGCGAACAGCACATGGAGCCACAGCAGCGTTTCGTAGGTGTTCAAAGATCCAGTCTCCTCGGTGGTGACGGCCCCTGGGGCACCGGGGACCTGATCCACTGTTGCAACTGGCGCTCACTGGTCTCCGTGAAGGGGTTCACAATGGACGGCGGCCGCCCGGTAAACGCGCCGAAGCCAACAATACCCCGGATCGCCTCGCGTTCCGCTATCATGGCTCCGTGATACAGACCATCGTCTTCTTCCTGGTGCTGGGGTTCCCGTTCATCATCTACCTGGTGAACGCGGCCCTCGCCCAGCGGGAGTCCCGGGGCATCGCGGCCGGCATCCCCAAACCGAAGGAAGCGAAACCCCCGCGCGGCCGCGCCCGCCCCCGCCCCGCAAAGGTGCGCTCGGCGCGCGTCACCTCGTGCGGGCGCAACTTCTCGCACCTCATGCTCGCCCTCGTGGGCTCCTCCGAGAGCTGCCGCTACTGCACCTATATCACCGAGGTGCCTCCCCGCCCCGAGGCCGACGAGGACGAACACGACGCGGCAGTCCGGGCCGCGGAAGAGATCATCGACCAGGCAAAACACTAGCCCGCCGCACCACCCTATACTCTGCCTCACACACTCACCCGGAGCACGCCAGTGAAACACACCCGCCTGGGCCGCACCGGCCTCCAGGTCTCCCGCCTGTGCCTTGGTACCATGACTTTCGGCTACCAGTCCGATGAGAAGACGGCCGTTGCCATCATGGACAAGGCCTTCGACGGCGGAGTCACGTTCTTCGACACCGCCGATGTCTACCCGCTTGGCGCTCCCGCCGGCACGCAGGGCCGCACAGAGGAGATCGTCGGCAAGTGGCTCGAGGGCCGCCGCGACCGGGTGGTCCTCGCCACCAAGTGCTTTGGCCGTATGGGCCCCAGCCGCTGGGACCAGGGCAATTCCCGGAAACACATCCTCGATGCGGTTGACGCCTCGCTCCGGCGCCTCGGGACCGACTACATCGACCTCTACCAGCTCCACGGCCCCGACCCGGACACCCCGATTGACGAGACGCTCAAGGCGCTCGACGACCTCGTCCGCTGGGGCAAGGTGCGCTACGTTGGCTGCTCGAACTTCCTCGCCTACCAGGTCGCGCGCGCGATCGGCCGCAGCGAAGTCCTCGGCACCGTCCGCTTCGATTCGGTCCAGCCGCGCTACAACCTCCTCTTCCGCGAATTCGAACGGGAGCTCTTGCCCCTCTGCGCGGAAGAGGGCATCGGCGTCATTCCCTACAACCCCATCGCCGGCGGGCTCCTGAGCGGAAAGCACAACCCCCAGGCTGGCCCCGAAGAGGGCTCGCGATTCACCCTCGGCACCGCCGCCGAACGCTACCAGGACCGCTACTGGCACGAGGGCATGTTCGAAACCGTGGAGAAGCTTCGCCCCATGGCTGCTGACGCCGGGATGACGCTCCCCCAGATGGCGGTCGCCTGGGTGCTGGCCAATCCCGCCATCACGGCGCCCATCATCGGGGCGAGCAGGCCCGAACAGCTCGACGACACCCTCAAGGCCGTCGAGACACCCCTTGGGCCCGAGCTGAAGAAGAGCCTGGATGTCCTGACGGCCCACTACCGCAAGGGCGACTCGGCCCGCTGATGAGCGAACTCGCCAACCTCCTCGACATCGCGCGCCGGGCCGCTGCCGTGGCTGGCGAGATCATCATGCCCCTGTACGCCAGCGGCACCTCGGTCGAACTCAAAGCCGACCGCACGCCGGTTACCGCCGCCGACCGCAACGCCGAACTCGCGATCAGGGAGTTCCTTGCCCGCGAATGCCCCACCCACGGCATCCTCGGCGAAGAGTTCGGCGAATCACCGGGAGATGGCCGTCACCGCTGGATCCTCGACCCCATCGATGGCACGAAGTCGTTCATCCATCACGTCCCCCTCTTCGGCACGCTCATCGCCCTCGAACGCGATGGCGTGCCCGTCGTCGGCGTCATCGCCTGTCATGCAGCAGGTGACTCGGCCTCGGCCGCGGCCGGCATGGGCGCCTACCTCAACGGCGAGTCCATCCGCGTATCGGCGGTGCACCGCATCGAGGACGCCACCCTTTCGATGACCTCGTATGCCCGCACGGCGGCCATCCACCCGAAGGGGTTCGCCGCCCTGGTCTCCCGCTGTGGCCTGGCCAGGGCCTGGGGCGACTGTTACGGCTATTTGATGGTCGCAGCCGGCCGCGCCGAAATCATGCTCGATCCCGAAATGAGCATCTGGGACGCCGCCGCGCTCTATCCGGTCATCACCGAGGCCGGCGGCGGTTTCAGCCAGTGGGATGGGACTCCCGGAGTGGGCAGCTCGGTGGTGGCCACCAACGGCCTGCTCCACGAGGCGGTACTGGCCGCCCTCCGCGAAGACCAGGACGCATGAAAAAGGACCCGCAGTGCGCGGGTCCTCTTCCATTGCTCGGTTAAGCAGTCAGGGCTGGCGATCAGGCCTTGCCGATCTTGAACATCTTGGTGCTGCACACGGGGCAGACACCCTCAGTGGCAGGCTTGCCGTTCTTCATCGTGATGGGCTTCGGGTCTTTCATGTCCCGTTTCACCCGGCACTTGAGGCAGTAGGCTTCCAAGGGATCCCTCCTTCTTGAGTCCCGCCCGCGGGTCGGACGGCTGACTGGCAAATTGTTAGAGTGCCTACGCGATTGCGCAGGTGAGCCAGTTCCTCTGGCATGATCTGAGTGAGTCGCCGCGATGTCAATACCGAAAATGAGTTTAGAGGCGACATAACTGCGGAGTTTCGCCTATTTCTGCAGGTTCAGCACCTTCAAGGGCCGAATCTCCCCCAAACTCGACACCGATCCGACGCCAAGGAACTCGCCACTCGTGCTGTAGATTCGCGCCGCATCCGCCGCCCTCTCGCTCCCTCCCGCGGCTCGATGCATGAGCCCATGGACGAACCTCCGGCCCCCGTCATCGCCGAGGATGGCCGCTTCGTGGGCGCCCATTCCCTCGTCGCCCGGCAACAGCAGGTCCTCCAACTCCCCACGCGCGGCCACCGCTTCGAGGCGCTCGAGCGTGGTCGCATCCTCCACCCGGAACGGCCCGGCCCGGAGACGCCGCAGGCTCCCAAGGTGCCCGCCGCAGCCCACGGCTTCCCCCATATCCCTTGCCAGGCTCCTCACGTACGTCCCAGGGCCGCAGTGCAGCTCCAGCGATATCCGCTCCGGCGCCACCCGCGTCAGCGAAAGTCCGTGCACCACCACCGCCCGAGGTTCGAGCTTCGGGACCTCACCGTCCCGCGCGATGGCGTAGGCGCGTTTGCCCGCCACCTTGATCGCACTGAAGGCTGGCGGCAGCTGGGAGATTCGCCCCGTGAACCGCCGCTCGAGTTCCCGCAACTCACCCTCGGTAACGGGCGGCACCGGTCGCTCCCGGATTGGCTCGCCCTCGGCGTCGTCCGTGGCCGTCGTCCGGCCAAGCACGACCTCGCCCGTGTAGCGCTTGTCGTGCCCGGTCAGGTATTCAACCAGGCGCGTGGCCTGGCCAAGGCAAAGGACCAGCAGTCCCGTCGCCATTGGATCGAGTGTTCCCGTGTGCCCGATCCGGCGCTGCCCGGTAATCCGCCGCGCTCGCGCCACCACATCATGGCTCGTCCAGCCGGCAGGTTTGTCGATGAGGATGATCCCGTGGAGCGGCGACTCAGGGCGATTCGTGCTCACGCCGTTCCGCGCCAACCTGGTTGATCAGCTCTGCCAGCCGTGCCCCACGCTCAATCGAGGGGTCGAACTTGAACACGAGCTCCGGCACGTTGCGCAACGAAAGCCGGTGTACCAGTTCGCGGTGCAGGAAGTGTGCCGACTTCTTCAGGCCTTCCAGCGCCTCCGCGCGCTCCGGTTCCGTCCCCAGGTGGGAGAAGTACACCACCGCATGGCGCAGGTCGGGCGAAACCTGCACCTCCGTGATAGTCACCATCCCCCGCGAAACGCGTGGGTCTTTCACCTCGCGCAGCAGCAGTTCGCTGATCTCCGCGCGAAGCAGCTCGTTCACGCGTATCGTCCGCATGCTCACCGGTCGGCCCTCCCGCCGCGGGGGCGGCTAGTTGACGCGCTCTTCGTGGTAGAACTCGATGACATCGCCCTCGGCGTACTTGTCGAACCCGCTGAGCACCACACCGCATTCGTAGCCGGTCTGGACTTCGCGCACGTCTTCCTGGAAGCGCTTGAGGCCTTCGCAGCGGCCCTTCCCGATCTCTTCCTTGTTCCGCAGCACGCGGGTGTGCGAACCGCGCTTGATCGTCCCATCGAGCACGTAGCAACCCGCGATCTGCCCGAGACGGCTCGACTTGAACACCTGGCGCACTTCCGCATGGCCGTCCGTTACCATCTCGAACTTCGGCTCGAGCATGCCCGTGAGCGCCTTCTCCACGTCCTCCAGCACCTGGTAGATGATGCTGTA
>JAHDWR010000047.1:15120-17365 GCA_023382755.1 Dehalococcoidia bacterium | reverse complement strand
CCCGGCGAGCCCCGACCGTGAGGGAGGGACACGCACCCCCGGCCAACAATCGCAATCCACCCGCGGGGACATGCCGGGCGCGGACCGCACGGACCCGGCGAGCCCCGACCGTGAGGGAGGGACACGCACTCCCGGGCCAACAATCGCAATCCACGCGCGTGCATCGGCATGCGCGGATCGGACGGACCCGGCGAGCTGGCTGACCCGGTGGGCCGCCTGCGAGGGTGCGCGTCGAGTTCGTGTCCCCCGCTGCGGTCGGGGCTCGCACGTGACTCGCCGCTTACAAGCCGCCGCCTATCCCTGGCGACCGGGCGTGTGGACCCGGACGCCGGGGACCCGGAAGGGCACGAACTCGGTCAGCACCCCGTGGACACCCTGCGGGTAGAAGAACGCCGCCCCCGCCTTCGGGCCGAGGTCGACTCGCCGCACTCCCTGGTCGCTCAGCCGCTTCGCCTCTTCCTCCACGTTGTCCACCGCATAGCCGATGTGGTGTAAGCCGGGCCCGCGCTTCGCCAGGAACCGCGCGGCTCCGCTGGTCGCATCCTGGGGAACGATGACTTCGATGACGGTATCGCCCTCGCCGACCTGCAGGAAGTAGTTGATGGTGCGTTCGGGTTCGAAGTACACGCCGGTATCGCCGGCGCCCTTCCATTCGGCGATGGGGAACCCGAGCTTGCCCAGCAGCACGTCGCGCGCCTGTTCCCACGATGGCGAGACGAGCCCAATGTGATCGATGCGGCGGATCATGGCGGCCCTCCAGGTCGTTCGCGGCAGCGTAGACAAGCGCGGCCCGCGCGTCGACCGGGTTCACAGGGAGGGCGGAAGCGGGTAGGCTCGCGGCGCCGTTGAGGAGGTTCGACGATGCCGCCTGCACCAGCCCGCGCCCACGTCATTTGTGGGGGCTTCCCGCCAGGCCAACCAGCCGGCCATGACCACGACTACGCGCGCCTCCGGTTGCTGGAGCTCCTCGACGAGCAGGAAGTCAAGGCATCGACCGCCAACGACTTCGTCGATGTCGAACGGTGGCTGCCGATTAGCCGGCTGCTTATCACCTATGTGGCCGGACCGTACCCCGGCCCGGACCAGGACCGCGCGATCCGCTCATGGATCAACGCCGGCGGGCGGTGGCTCGGGCTCCACGGGACCACCGGTGGCCGTGCAGTCCGCATCGACGGGCAGGACCGGCGGCGGGCGATGGTCCGCCTCGAACACCATGAAACACTGGGCGGCTTCTTCCTGAATCACCCTCCCGTCCGCAAGTTCCAGGTGAAGGTGCACAGTTCGAACGACCAACTCACCCAGGGCCTGCCAGAAACGTTCGAGACGATCGACGAGCCGTACATGGTCGAATCGAGCGACCCCAACGCGCGCGTGCTCCTCACCGCCGAACTGGGCCCCGATAACTCGCCCCGTGGATTCGGGTTTCAGTACGAGCGCGACACCGCACTGCTCGCCGACGGTAAGACGCGGGTGATGGGCTACACGAGGGACGTGGGCGAAGGCGGGGTGACGTACGTCGCGCTTGGCCATTGCCACACGCCTTCGACCAACAGTCAGCCGTTCGTCGATGCCAGCGTCGACCCCGAAGGGAAGACCCCGCCGGTGCTCCGCACGACGTGGGAGACCCCCGCCTACACGACGCTGCTGCGCAACAGCATCGCCTGGGGGATGGGCTAAGCGTTCACGAGCAGAGGCCCCGCCGCCCGAAGACTCGCAACTCGCAACTCGCAACTCGCACCTACACTAACACCCCCGGGTTCAGCACCCCGTTCGGGTCGACGGCCGCCTTGGCCGCGCGGAGGGCCGCGGCGAACAGTGGCGGCTGTTGCTGGCGGTACCAGGGCATGTGGTCGCGGCCCACGGCATGGTGGTGGGTGATGGTGCCGCCGCCGGCGATGACCGCGTCGCTGGCCGCTTGCTTCAGTTCGGCCCACATTTCCAGCTCCGCGCCGGGCTTTCCCATCCCCTGGAACGAGTAGTAGGGCGCCGGGCCATCCGTGTAGACGTGGGTGAACCTGCAGGTCAGTGTCCCGCCGCCGCAGACGCGCTGAAGCGCCGCGGTCACTGCCGCCCGCACGGTGCGGTCGAACTCCGGCCAGCGGTCCCAGGTGATCGAGGTCTCGAAGGTGTCGCCCACCGCGCCCATGCCGGCGGTCAGGTTGCGCTGGTAGGGCGCCCGGATGAACGAGTTGCGCCACGCGCCGACGGCCCCCTGCCGCCCCACCTCCTCATCGCTGCCATCCGA
>JAHDWR010000047.1:0-15020 GCA_023382755.1 Dehalococcoidia bacterium | reverse complement strand
GCCCGGAAGCGGGGGCGGGCCTGGATGCGCATCCACGCTTCGGTCACGATCCCCAGGATGCCCTCGCTGCCGAGCACCAGCCGGTCCGGGCTGGGCCCCGCGCCGCTTCCCGGCAACCGGCGCGACTCCCACAGGCCCTTCGGCGTGACCATCCGCACCGACTCCACGAAGTCGTCGATGTGGGTGTGGTTCGTCGCGTAGTGCCCGCCCGAGCGGGTGACGATCCAGCCGCCGAGGGTCGACCACTCGAAGCTCTGGGGGAAGTGGCGGAGGGTGAAGCCGTGCGGCCGCAGCTGGTCTTCGAGCGCCGGCCCGAGCACGCCCGCCTGGATGCGCGCCGCCCGCGAGGTTGCGTCGATCTCGAGCACGCGGTCCAGCTCCTTCAGGTCGATGCTGACCACCGGGCGGTCGCCAGCCGGGGGCTCGACGCCGCCAACCACCGACGAGCCGCCCCCATAGGGCACGGCGACCACGTTGGCCTCGCTGCACCACTCCAGGATGGCTGTGACCTCCGCCTCGTCGCGCGGGTACGCAACGAAATCGGGCGGGTTCGGGAACTCGCAGCGCACCGCGCGGACTACATCGCGGTAGCTCTTGCCGTAGCTGTGGGCGGCGCGGTCGTGCGTCTCGGTGGTGCAGTACACCGCGAGCGCGGACGGCGGCCGGACGCGGGGGGCGCGGAGATGGACCTGGTCGATGGTGGGCGTGGGGGGAGCTTCGATGGCCACCCCGTACCGTTTCGAGAGGCGCTCGGCGGCCTGCTGGCGCTGTTGCGGTGTGGGTTCGTCCGATTCGAGGCCCCAGGCCCAGAAGCTTCGGCGCGTGCTCATGGTATCCCTCCGTGCCCCGCGGGCCGCGCTATCGTAGCCGCCCCGCGGGACGTTTCAACGCGGCGCCTTTCCGGCCGCTACCGCAGAGTGCCTCCGGCAGCCGATACTCCCGCTATGCGAACCCGTGCCCTCGAGATGGTGTCCCTGGCCCTTGGCGCTGGCATGCTCGCCTCAGCCTGCGTGTTTGGCGGCGGCGATGGCGGCCCGACCCCGGTCGTCACGGCCGATGCATCGGGCAACCCGGTGCTGGTTGGCACACCCACCCAGGGCGATATCACCTACGCGGGCGGGCTGTGCCGGGCGGTGAACACCTACGTCGCAGCCATCTCCGCGGAGACAGCGAAAGACCCGGACCTGTTCGCCGACCAGGCGAAGCTGCTCCGCACGGCCGCACCGATCCTGGACCGCTTCGCGGACGACCTCGACAGGGCGAAGGCCCCGAAGGACCTTTCGAAGTTCCACGACGCGCTGGTCAAGCGCATCGAAGAGATGGCGAAGAAGGCGAAGGAGGGCCAGGCGCCCACGCCCGAGGAGCTTTCGCGCTTTTCGAAAGACGTGCCCGTGCCCCCCGAGCAGGTGCAGGCACGCCTCGCGGCGGCAGCGAAGCAGCTGCCCGAGTGCGAAACCTTCGGCATCGATAACCTCTTCGGGAGCGCGGAGTAGGAGCGCGTAAAGCCATCTTCCGTGTCCCATACGGGGCCGAATGGTATCCTCGCCCCCACACGCGAAAAGCAATGGCCGCCCCCGCGCGGCCCGAATACTCGCCCAGGAACACCAGCAGGAATGTCTAACCGCCAGTCCCGACGAGAGCAATCGAAGACGCGGCCCGCCCGCAGCACCCGCGCCGCCCGTGTCACGCCGGCGAAGCCCCAGCGTCCTTCAGGCGGAGGCGGCTCGGACCTGCTCTCTCGCCCGTTCATGCTCATCGCCGGGGCCCTGGTCGTGGTGCTCGTCGTCGTGCTCGGCGTCTTCATCGCCACCAGCGGCGGCAGCGAAAGCGACGACCTTGTGGCCCTCCTCGAAACCGCGAGCACCAACATCCCCACCGACATGGTCGACGGCGCGAAGATCGGGAGCGACGACGCCCCCGTGAAGATCACCGCCTTCGAGGATTTCCAGTGCCCGTTCTGCCTCCAGTTCACCGCCGAACAGGAGGGCGAGATCATCGAGCAGTTCGTGAAGACCGGCCGCGTGCAGCTGGACTACCAGCACCTGCCCATCCTCGGCACCGAATCGGTCCGGAGCGCGCTCGCCAGCCAGTGCGCCGCCGACCAGAACAAGTTCTGGCAGTACCACAACCGCATCTTCCTGGAACAGGCCCGGAACGACCAGGTGGGCGACGAAAAGCTCAACGTCGGCCGCCTCTCGGATGACAACCTCAAGAAGTTCGCAGCCGAAGTGGGCCTCGATACGGCTGAGTTCAACACCTGCTTCGATTCGAGCGAACACCTGGAGCTGGTCACCGAGCAGCAGCGGGTGGCGCGCCAGTTCGGTATCACCGGCACCCCCGGGTTCCTCATCAACGGCCAGCCGCTCGGCGCCGGGACGCCCTCTGATATCGATGCCTGGCGCCAGCTCGTGGAGCAGGTCGAGGGCGCCCTCGCCACCGCCACCGCGAACGCCAGCGCCAGCCCCAGCCCCGCCGCCACCGTCGACGCGACTCCGGCAGCCACGCCGACGCCGTAGAGCCTCGCTGGCGCCACGGGCCGGCGCCGCGATCCAGCGCCCGCAAATCACCCGAACGGATGGGGTGCTTGCCCCGCCGAACGTGTTAGCCTCAGCGCATGCGGTTGCGGTCCGCCCCAGCTGACGGCCCGACCGGGGCTCGCCGCGCAACTGCAACCGCGCGGCCTACCGTCGCGCGCGAACTCGGCATGATGTTCGCCGCCGTCATCGCCTACTTCGCCATCCGGGGGCTCGTCGAAAGCGGCAGCCGCGATGCCTTCGCCAATGCCTGGCACGTTATCGACTTCGAACGCGACCTGGGCATCTTCTGGGAAGAGCAGCTCCAGCGCCCGTTCCTGGAATACAGCATCCTCACCACGCTCATGAACTGGGTGTACATCTACGGCCACTGGCCCTTCATCATCGTGGTCGCGGTCTGGCTCGTTTTCTGGCACCCGGCCGAATATCGGGTCATCCGCAACGCGTTCCTCATCTCGGGGAGTGCCGGGCTGGTGATCTTCCTCTTCTTCCCGGTCGCCCCGCCGCGGCTGATCGAGGGCATCGGCGTGGTCGACACGGTGACGGAGCACTCCCGCTCGTACCGGATACTCCAGCCGCCCGCGCTCGTGAACCAGTACGCCGCCATCCCGAGCTTCCACTTCGGCTGGAACATGCTCATCGGCCTCGGGATCATCCGCTGCGCGCGGACGGCGCCAGTGCGGGCCATCGGCATCGTGTCGCCCGTTGCCATGTTCGTCTCCACGGTCGCCACGGCGAACCACTACATCATCGACCCGGTCATCGGCGGGGCGATGGCCCTTGCCGCGCTCTACCTGGCCGAGTGGCTGCGCGGCCGCCGGGCCTCGCCGTTCTCGCGCGCCCTCTGGTTCTCGGCGATGCCCCTGCCCCCACCGGAGCCACGTCCCGATGCCCGCTAGACTGCTCGACCCTTCCCGCCCCATCGCGGTGGCCCACCGGGCCGGGAACGACCTCGCGCGCCTCAGGGCAGCCGAAGAAGCCGGCGCCGACGTCATCGAGGCCGACATCTGGCTGCGCCGGGGCCGGCTCGAGGTCCGCCACCTCAAGACCCTCGGGCCCATCCCCATCTTCTGGGACCGCTGGTACCTGGCCGGCCTGCGCATCCCCTGCCTCCTCCTCAGCGAACTCGTCGCCGCCGCCGCGCCCGATACCCTCCTGATGCTCGACCTCAAAGGCTGGGACAACCGGCTCGGTCCGGCGGTCCAGCGCGAGATGGCGCGGGTCGCGCCCGGCCGGGCCTATGCCGTCTGCGCCCAACGATGGGCCATGCTCGGACCGTTCCACGCCGTGCCGGAGGCGATCGTCGTCCACTCCATCGGCAAGGCGTCCCGCATCGAACGGGCCTTCGAGCACATCTCCCGCCCCGGCCACGCGGCGGTCTCGATCGACCAGAAGCTGCTGACACCCGAACTCGTGGCGCGCCTCCGCGAGCATGCCGCCGTGGTCATGTCCTGGCCCGTGAACGACGAAGAGCTGCTGGCCCGGCTGCACTCCTGGGGCGTCAACGGGTTCATCACCGACAGCCTGGAGATCGCCACCGCGGTGACGCGCCTTAAGCCCCCGGGCTAACGCCTACTCCACCACCTTGAGCGTGGCCGGCACGTCCATCCGCCGCAGCTTCCGGACGGTCAACCGGGGTGCGAGGGCGACCGCCAGGACGCCGAGCGCCATCGAGAGCACCACCGTCGTGGGGCTCACCACCGCCACGACATCGATATCCGGGACCGTGGACGGTATCCGGATCGCGATGATCGCCCGGAGCAAGAGCCAGCCGGCGACGACCCCCCAGATGGTCGCAAGAACGCCGAGGATCAGGTTCTCCACAACGGCCATCCGCAACACCGTCCGCACCGGTACGCCGAAGGCGAACATCGTCGCGTGCTCCCGCGCACGCTCGTCCATGTTGATGCTCGCGGAGTTGAAGGCGATGAGGAGCGCCAGCAGCAGCAGAGCGCCCTCGATCACGCGGAGGAGGACGACGAACTCGCTCAGCAGGTCGTCGATCACCTCCGCCACTTCGCCGACGCCCTGGGCCGAGACCACGCCGGGCAGGGGGAAGAGCGCGCGCTTCATGTCGTCGCGCGTTGCCCCTCCGGCCGGCGGCACAACCTCGAGCAGGTTGGTTGCCCCCGCCAGGTTGAAGAGGCCGGCCTGGTTGCTATCCATGTATGCCACAAACCGGAAAGGGTGCTCGTGGAGGCCCAGCACCTCCATCTCCGTTTCGACGAGCGTGAAGGTGCCCGCCGCGATATCCAGGCGCGGGTGCCGCAGGGTGATCGCGTCGCCCACACGGACGCCCAGGTTTCGCGCGGCGAGCTCGGAAAGGTAGATCCCCTCGCGTTCGCGCTGGATCGCCCCCTCCGTCATGCGCGGGGCCCACACCGGGCTGTCGAGCGCCAGCACCTGCACCTGGAGGTTCACTTCCTCGCCCTCCGTCACGGCAACGCTGCCGAGCCGGAGTTGCGGTTCCACCCGGGCAACCAGCGGCGACCCGGCGATGCCGGTCACGACATCGCTGTTGAGTGGGTACGGCCGGTCCAAATCCACCTCGAGGCGGTCAGGGTTCGCCGAGAGGATCTCGCGTTCGCCCCGGTCGATGGTGTCGAGGAACGAGTCGATGAGCCCGACGAAGGCGACGAGGGCGGCGATGGCGGCCGCGATCCCGAGGCTGGTGAGCACGCTGCGCCGCGGAGCGCGCACCACGTTTCGCACGGGCACCTGGGAGAACGTGCTCCCGGGCAGCCGTACCCGGCGGAAGAACGGGGCGAGGCCGCCACCACGCGCGGCCCGGTAGCCCGACTGGATCGCCTGCACCGGGGGCACCCGCACTGCCCTCCACACCGGCCACATCGTCGCCGCGAAGGGGAACAGGAACCCGATGAGCGCGACCGTGAAGAACACGCCCCACTGGAACTCGGTGTGCCAGGCCGGCAAGGCCGAAAAGTCCTTCAGCACGCCGACCATCGCCTGCCCGAGGAGGATGCCGACACCGACCCCGAAGACGACGCCGAGCAGCGCAATCTCCGCCGCCACCAGCAACGGCCGGATCGCGATCCGCACGGGCGGCACGCCCAGCACCATCGCAACGCCGATCTCCCTCCGCTGCGACTCCACGATCCGCGCGATCAGGTTGAACGCGGCCACCACCGCCCCCGCGAAGATGAGCACCGCGAAGATGTCGTAGATCTGCTGGTCCCCATCGATATCCGCGTCGATGATCTGGAACGCCGGGTCTTCTTCACGGGTCGTCACCGTGGTCCCCACGGTGGGCAGCCGTTCGGCCAGCAATGCGGCTAACTCCTCCTTCAGCGCGGCCCGGTCGGAGCCGGGCTCAAGGGTCAGCACCAGGTCGTTCACCTGGCCCGCGCGCCCGGTCAGCATCTGCGCCGTCTCGAGAGGCACGAACAGCCCCGCGAAGTTCGCCTCGGCCATGAGCCCGCCACGCTCTGTCGTCACCAGGAAGAGCTCGGGCGTCACCGCCTGCCCGACGTACTCGATCCGCTCGCCGCCGCTGACCTCGATGGTGCCTTGCGGCGGAAGGTCGTGGTACCTCGCGAAGTGCCGCTCCAGCAGGGCGACGGGCTTCCCCGCGTCGTCTGGCGCGAGTTCGCGGCCCACGTGCACAAACAGGCCGTCGACTCCGGGCCCGCCATCGCTCACCCGGACGCCGTAGATCGAACCGGGGACGAGCACCGCCCGGTCGCCTGTCGAGGCATCCACCTGGGTCGGCAGGACGAGGCGTTCTTCCACGCGGTCGACGACGCCGTCGCCCAGCGCGCCGGCCACGGCCACCAGCGTGCCCTCGGCGACCGTGGAACCCTGGGCCAATTCCACGCGCAGGTCGTGCATGTTCAGACGTGCGTACCCGTCGTCGGTCGATGCGCGGCGCCACTTCGTCACGCTCGAGAGCCCGGCGTAGCTCCCGGTGCCAAGCGCGATGACCAGGGCGATCGCCGCGACCTGGATCCAGCGCGCTTTGAGGTCCCGCCACGACCACCGCAGCCACAGCCCGGCGGCACGCCAGCTACCAGTAGAGGTCGGCGACATTCGCCTTTCCACCTTCGGGCGGCCCGTCGCTCGAGATCCGGCCGCTGCTCAACTCGATGACGCGGTCGGCGGCACGCGCAATCTGGCGGTTGTGTGTCACCACGATGACCGCGCGCCCCGGGCCCGACTGCTTTTGCAGCAGCTCCAGGATGCGCACGCCAGTGTGGAAGTCCAGTTCGCCCGTTGGTTCGTCGGCCAGCAGCACCGGGTTGCCGGTCGCCAGCGCCCGGGCGATGGCCACGCGCTGCTGCTCGCCGCCTGAGAGCTGGTGCGGGAATTGCCGCGCCTGCACGGCGAGTCCCACGCTCTCCAGCACTTCGTCCGCCGATGCCCCTCCTTTGCGCCCGCAGGCGTCGATCGCGAACTGCACGTTTTCGCGGGCGGTGAGCCCCGGGAACAGGTTGAACCCCTGGAAGATGAAGCTCACGGTCCGGCGCCGGATGGCGAACAGCTGCCCCCGTGAGGCGGTCGTAATGTCTCTGCCCGCCACGCGCACCGTCCCGCTCGTCGGCGTATCCAGCGCCCCGATGATGTTCAACAGCGTCGTCTTGCCGCTGCCCGATGGCCCGAGGACCACGACGAACTCGCCCCCGGCGATGTTCATGGAGATGTCGTCCAGGGCTCGCACCTGGTTTGGCCCCTCACCATAGGCGCGGGTCACGCGTTCCAGCTCAATCACCGCAATGGCTCCCAGGCATCACCGCACTCTACGCGTGGAAGCCCGGCGGCGTCATGGGCCAAAAGGCCTCCCGGGGGCGGCTACAGTGCCCCAACATTGCCGTCCCGCGGAGCACGCGGAGGCGCCGCCACGACCCCGGCTGAGGGCGCCGGGGCCGTCCGGCCTTTGCGGTGCCCGGCAACCCCGGCGGGAAACCCGCTAGAATCCGTTACCACTCAACGACCCATGGCGCGCGCCCCGGCGTACTCCGCGCCATGGCGGTTCGCGCAGGAGCACACCCATGCAATTCGGCGTCCAGATGTTTCCAACTGACTACGCCATCCCCGTCACCGAACTCGGCAAGGCGTGCGAGGACCTCGGCTTCGAGTCGGTCTTCTTCCCCGAGCACACGCACATCCCCACCAGCCGTCGCACCCCCTGGCCCGGCGGCGCCGAACTCCCGATGGAGTACAGCCACACGCTCGACCCCTTCGTCGCCTGCGGCGCCGTCGCCGCCGTCACGAAGACGCTCAAGTTCGGTACGGGGATCTGTCTCGTGATGCAGCGCGACCCCATCACCCTCGCCAAAGAGGTCGCCTCGGTCGACTTCCTCTCCGGCGGGCGCTTCCTCTTCGGCATCGGGGGCGGCTGGAACGAGGACGAGATGGAGAACCACGGCACGAAGCCGACCCTGCGCTGGAAGATCCTCCGCGAGCGCATCCTCGCCATGAAGGAGATCTGGACGAACGACGAGGCTGAGTACCACGGCCAGTTCGTGGACTTCAACCCGATCTGGAGCTGGCCCAAGCCTGCCCAGAAGCCGCACCCGCCGGTCCTCATCGGCGGTGCCGGGCCGCGCACGCTCGAACGGGTCATCGAATACGGCGACGGGTGGATGCCTATCGGTGGGCGCACCGGGGCCATCCTCGGGGCGAAGATCGTGGAACTCCAGCAGATGGCGAAGGCCGCGGGCCGCGACCCCATCCCGGTCTCCGTCTTCGGCGCGCCGCCATCCAAGGAGGCGATCGAGAACTTCGCGGCCATGGGCGTCGAGCGCGTGATCTTCGGCCTCCGGCCACAGGGTGCCGAAGAAGTGATCCCGGCCTTGAAGCGCTACGCCGGGGTGGCGGAGCTCTAGGCCGCAGCTCACGTATTGACAGCCCCATCTATGATCGCTGCGCTGCGGCCCGTCAGGCTTCCTGGGCGCGGCGGGGGATCCGTGAGAAGGCGACTCATCGCACTGGCCGCCATGGCCCTTCCAGTCGTGGCGTTGTTGGGGTACCGGCCCGTTTCCGGGGATTCGGGCGATGGGGCCCATGTCCTGCGCCTCCCGGGGATTGCCGGGGATGGGGCTTCCGGTTCCACCTTCGATCCGGGCGTCTCTGCTTCGGGTGTGCCGTACTGCCGGTTCCTCCCGGGTGCATCGGCGCCGGCGGTCCTTCCTCCGGCCCCGTCGCCGCCGGCCCCACCCCCACTGCCCGAGCCGGTGAACTCGCCGGTCGCCGCCGAAGTGACGCAGGACCAGCTCGCCGTCTTCCACTCGCTCCGGGACGCTGTCGAGGCGAAGTACGTCGACCCGGCCCTCAATGGCGTGGACCTGGACGCGCTCGGATTGGAGTACGAACAGCGCATCCAGGCAGGGCTTTCCGGCGCGGGCTTTGCCCAGCTCATGAAGCTGTTCGTCGCCGAGTTCGGCGACGGGCATTCCTACTACCAGACTGCCGCCGAAGTGCAGCAGGAAGCGGACCGCCTGGCCAACGGGGAGAGCTTTGTGGGAATTGGCGCCAGCATCGCGCCGCTGGAAGATGGCACCGGTTCCGTCATCTACGTGCTGCCCGGCGGCCCGGCGGACCTGGCCGGCATCCGCCCGCACGACCACCTGGTGAGCGTCGATGGAGGGCCCATCCGCCTGGCCGACGGCACGATTGCCACGCGCGGCGAACCCGGCACGGCGGTCACGGTCCAGCTTCGCCGTGGGGGCGGGCCGGTCTTCTCGCTCAGTCTCGTCCGGGCGGCCTTCACGGCGCCCGCCCCGGTGGGCTCATGCCTGGTTGCGGGCACGCGCATCGGGTATCTGTTCCTGCCCACCTTCTTCGACACCACGATCGATGCGCAGGTCCGGGACGCGCTGCAGGCGCTGATGGCCGGCGGACCGCTCGCCGGGCTCATCATCGACGACCGGATGAACAGCGGCGGCCTCGATTCCGAAGCCAAGGGGGTGCTGGGCTTCCTCACCAGCGGCAACCACGGCGCCTATGTCTCGCGCTCCGGGTCGACCCCGTTCATCATCCAGGGCGAGCCTATCGGCAACTCGCAGTCCGTCCCGGTCGTCGTGCTTGTCGGTGAGCGCACCGCATCGTTCGGCGAGGTCTTCGCCGGGGTGCTGGCGGTCTCGGGGCGGGCCACGATCGTGGGCGTGACAACCGGAGGCAACGTCGAGTTACTGAACGCCATTACGTTCGACGACGGTTCGCGTGTCTGGCTCGCCCAGTCCACGTTCCAGCCGGCGGGGATGCCGCCGGGCGTGTGGGAGTCTTCGGGCATCGTGCCAGATGTCACCGTCCACGGTCTGTGGCACGAATTCACGGAAGTTGATGACCCGGGGCTGGCCCGCGCGATCGAGGTGCTGCTCGATTAGCGCAGCTTCTCGCTGTTCAACAGCTGCCGCTCGCCCACCTCGGTGACCGCCATCATCCGGCCGAACCACTCCTGGAAGTCCTTCGTCCCGTACTCGGCCATGTCCTGCTTCATGAACGCCGTAAAGGCCTCCATGTCGGCGAAGTCGCTTTCGACGATGACGCTGAACATCGGGCCGGTGAAGTCGGTGTACAGGCGTGCCGCCAGGATGAGCGGATTGCTGAAAAGGCCGTCGGCCTGCTCCTTGAAGAGCGCGACCAGGTCATCGCCTTTGCCGTATCTGGCGCGAAAAGAAATGCGTTCCGTGATCATGACGAACTCCATCTGCCCAAATCGGGGAGCGGAGTATGCTCGCGTGAGATGGCCGTTGCAACAGCCTCTGTGACGCACGCCACACAGCCGGCGAAACTCGCCATCCTGGAGCCCCTGGTCGCGGGTGCCGACGGCCGGTCGCGCGCTTGCGTTCATATTCTGTCACTGCTAGTGTCACCAACGCGCCAGATCCGGCGCGGAGGACCCCATGGCCGAGCGCTTCGATGTCGTTTTCCTTGGCACCGGGAGCCCCCTCCCCAGCGCCGACCGCTGCGGCGCCGGCCACGTCGTCGTCGCCGGCGATACCAGCGTGCTCGTCGATTGCGGTTGGGGGGCCGCCCGCAAGATCCTCTTCGCCGGAGTGATGCCGGCGGAGATCAACACCGCCGTCTTCACCCACATGCACTCCGACCACATCACCGATTTCCCCGACTTCCTCTTCCTCCGCTGGACTGCGGGCGCCACTCAGCCCCTCCGCGTCTTTGGGCCGGAAGGCACCCGGGAGATGGTCGATGGCTTCCTCATGGCCCTCCGCCGGGACATCGGTTTCCGGCTGAAGCACCACGAGGGCAAGCTCCATCCCGACGGGATCAAGGTCGAGGTGACCGAGGTCCCGGTGACCGCACGCGCCGAGAAGTTCCTGGACATCGGCGGCATGAGCATCGAGAGCTTCGAAGTGAACCACTTCCCCGTGGTCCCCGCCTTCGGCTATCGCATGCGCTTCGATGGCCGCTCGGTGGTGATGTCCGGCGACACGATCTTCTGCGAGTCGCTCCTCCACGCATCGCAGGGTGCCGACATGCTCGTCTGTGAAGCCATGAACGTGCCCATGCTCGAAATGCGCCGCAACGCCCTCCGGATGATGGGCCGGGAACTCCAGGCGTCGTTGTTCGGCGATATCCCCACCTACCACATCCCCACCGACGACGTGGCGAAGCTCGCGAAGAGCGCGGGGGTCGGCAAGCTCGTCCTCTCCCACCTCATCCCGCCCATCCCGAACGAAGGGCCCGAAGTGCAGGCGTTCACGCAGGGCATGGCGGCGCTCTATGGTGGCCCCATCCACGTCGCCCGCGATACCGAGCGCATCGCCGTCGAAAAGCGAGCAACCGCATGAGCCACGAAGCAATGTTTGTCGATTCCCTGCGCAACCGCATCCGAGCCATGAACATCCTCTGGGAGTGGGCCGCCAGCGACCTCACGCTCGAACAGGTGAACCACCACGAGCGCGAGGGCGTGCTGCCCATGGCCTTCAGCTTCAGCCACTACATCCGCGCGCAGGACCAGTCCGTGAGCGTCATGTTCCTGCGCGAACAACCCCTCTGGCTGAGCGGCGGCTGGGGCGCGAAGGTCGGCGTCAGCATCGATGTCCTCGGGCGCGAAGAGACCGTCGAGGAGATGCAGCACCTGCGCTTCGGCGATTTCGAAGCCTGGAAGCAGTACCAGGCGGAAGTGATCGCCCGTACGTCCCGTGTGCTCGACACCATCACGGCGGACATGCTGGCCGAAGTCATCCTGCCGCAGCTGCCGCCGAACATGCAGAACATCTTCTGCGCGATCGTCATCGGGCCGGGCGCGCCGCTGCGCAAGCTCGAAGTGCTGGAGTGCTTCGTCTACCAGCACGGCCTGCGTCACATGGGCGAGATCGAACACGGCCGCGCGCTCGTGGGGCTCCAGGGGATGACGAGCTGAGGGGCGAAGTGGGCAGCGGATGGCCAGGGGCCAACGCGCCCCCGGGTCTTCGCGGCTTGGTCATCAGATCACGGATAGGGCACGGACCAGTTCGCGTAGCCCATGGAGTAGCTGTTGGACACCCAGCAGTCGCTGACGTCGTTGGTGAAGGGCTCAGGGTAGTCCTTGTTGCATGTTGAGTGGTCCGGGTAATTAGCTAGCGTCCACCCACCATCGCTCATTTGGTGCACGTGATGCCCCGTCCAGGATGAGCCACACCCGGACTCGTTGGCAGTCGTGCCTATTGCCTTTGACGTAGACACGAGATTGTACTGTTGAGTGTTTATGTCCTGATTGTAACTCGATAGAGAGTCGTCGGTATGGTAGTACCACACACCCGCTCTCCATGTGGCCGTGTTATCGTACACACTTGCGTACATCGTGTGGCTACAACTGGTCTGGGTCTGACTCGTCAGGTATCCCGTTCCTGACACCGAGAATAAGCCTGAATCCGTTGACGACTGGACGTAGAAGCTTATGGTTGCGCTTGCTGCCCAGTCGAGAGCCGCACCAGAGCTAACTTGTGAATCGTCGTCGTAACAGATACCGCTATGCCAGCCGCAGGTAAGGTCGGAAGAACCGCCTGGCCATAGTTCGATATAGACGGAGTAATTAACGGCTTTGGACTCCTTTGGCACGGCGAGACCAGCAATTGCCCCCATGAGCACGGCGATACCGATGGCCCTGGCTATCGTGACTCTCATTTCATCACCGCTGCTGCGACCTGGAGGCAAAAACCTTCGTTGGCTGCCAGGCCGGAGATCGTTGTTAACACGTCTGTTTCCGGGTTGTAGCCGGCGAGGAAGCACCCTCCGAACTGTTTGTTTCCCACCGAGACGATCGGCCGGGAGACGACGACGGGTATACCGTTGACCGTGGATTCGAACCACCGCTCCCTGGGGGATCCGTAGGTAATGGGCTCGCGACCTCGGATACGATGAACCAGCAGCCCGCTGCCCCCCTCGTTAACATCTGGGGTGCCGGGCGAGACCGCGAAGGTCCAGGCGATTTCGAACAGTTCCTCCCCGCAGAGAAAGACATCAGGGACGTTTGATGGCACCACTCCGGATGGCATCGATTCAGGGTCCACACGCAAAGGCCCGGGGGCTGTAGCGACAGAGATCTCCGTCCGCGGTGGTGCCGGCTCCAGTCCCGTCCCCGGGCAGAGCTCGAACCCGGTCCTGCCCTGCCAATACGGATCGACCTCGAGTCCGTTTAGCTCCCCGCGAAACGGCTGGCGCTGGGCATCCTGATTGACGAATGGCTGATACCAGAACGGCTGTGAAGTGTCTGGCGTTGTGTTCGGTGCCGGCGTGACCGTATGGTCGGGCGGCGTTGCTCCGGTCGTCGCGCGGGACACTCTGTCGGATCCCCGCATCGTGTACGTGGCCGTAAACGTTGCGGTCGCGATCACAGCGATCGCCAGGATGAGAATCACCGTCGGTTTCCGAATGAGTCGCATCCTCCACCCCTTGCCAAAAAAGGAAATACAACTCCACCACCCACACCGGACGCTATCCCCCCCAGTCGTTCCCGCAAGATCAGTGTCGCCCCTTGTCATACATCTGCAAGCTAAGTAAACGCTCAGCACGTGCGGCGTTGCGGCAACCTGCCTCGCCTTCCGGCTCGATCGCGGGGGCAGGATGGGGGTGCGCCACTCAGCCTGGGAGCTTCAGCAGCGACGCGGGGGAGCCGTGCCGGGCCCCCGGGTTTAGACCCCACTTGCGCAAAGAATTAGGCATGCCTAATATCTTGGCATCGACACTCTTACTTCCGGTGGTTCGCCGCTCCGATGAAGCTTTCCCGGTTCCTCCTCCTCGCCGCACTGGCGGCACTCCCCCTCCTCGCGGTCGCCTGCGGCGGCGACGACGACGACGCGGACAACGGCGCCGCCACTACCCCGGCCACCATCACCGCCACCGAGAAGCCCTCCGGTTCCATCACCGTCTATTCGGGCCGCGGGGAATCCCTTGTGAAGCCGCTCTTCGAGCAGTTCACGAAGGACACCGGCATCGCCGTAAAGGTGAAGTACGGCGACACCGCCGAGCTCGCCGCCCTCATCGCCGAGGAAGGTTCGAAGTCGCCCGCGGATGTCTTCTTCGCGCAGGACGCGGGCGCGCTCGGCGCTCTCAAGGCCACGGGCGCGTTCGAGGCGCTCCCCGCCTCCATCACGAACCTCGTGCCCGTTACCTACCGCGCCGATGACAACTCCTGGGTCGGCGTGAGCGGCCGCGCCCGGGTCATCGTCTACAACCCCGACCTCGTCACGGCCGATAAGCTTCCCAATTCGGTGAAGGACCTCACCGCGGACGCGTGGAAGGGCAAGGTCGGCTGGGCCTCCACGAACGCCTCGTTCCAGGCCTTCGTCACGGGCCTTCGCCAGCTCGAAGGCGAGGACGGCGCGAAGGCCTGGCTCGAGGGCATGGTCAAGAACGACGTGAAGAACTACAAGGACAACAAGGCCATCGTCAGCGCCGTCGCGGCCGGCGAAATCCAGCTCGGGCTGGTGAACCACTACTACCTCTACGGGTTCCTGAAGGACCAGGGCGAGGGCTTCAAGGCCCGCAACCATTACACCGCCGCGGGCGACCCGGGCTCGCTCGTGAACCTTGCCGGAGCCGGCATCCTGAAGTCGGCGCCAAACCAGCTCGCGGCCCGCGCGTTCGTCCAGTACCTCCTCGGCCAGGCTGCCCAGGAGTACTTCTCCGAGCAGACCTTCGAGTACCCGCTCGCCGACGGGGTCCCGGCCGACAGCCGCCTCAGGCCGCTGGCCGAACTTCAGCCGCCGGACCTCGACCTCTCGGACCTGCAAGACCTCCAGGGCACGCTCGCCTTGCTGCGTTCCACGGGCGTCCTGAGCTAGCGATGGTGGCCCGGGTCTTCCGGCCGCGAAGTCGCACGGCCCCGGCAGCCATTTGGCTGCCGGGGCTGCTTGTCGTCGCCGCGACCTTCATCCCCACGTGGTACCTGGCGAAGCGCAGCACCGAGCGCGGCTGGGACCCGTGGGCGCGCGCCCTCGAAAACTCCGCCGCCCCGCTCATGACGCGCAGCCTCACGCTCGCCCTGGTCGTGGCGGCTGCTTCAGTGCTCATCGCCGTGCCCGC
>JAHDWR010000046.1 GCA_023382755.1 Dehalococcoidia bacterium | reverse complement strand
TCACGATCAGGCCCAGGGCGACGCTCTGGACGCGGCCCGCGCTGGCGCCCCGGCTGACCTTCTTCTGGACGAACCACGTGAGCGGGAAGCCGATCAGCCGGTCGAGCACGCGGCGAGCCTGCTGGGCATCCACCAGGTCCATGTCGATCTTGCCGGGCGCCTTGCGGTGGTGGTCGGCGCCGGTGTCGACGTGCTGGCCCAGCGCCTCGGCGAATGCCGCTTCGATCGCAGGTTTGGTGATCTCGTGGAAGACGACGCGGGTGGCCTTCGCGTCGGGGATGCCGGCGGCTTCCTTGATGTGCCAGGCGATGGCCTCGCCCTCGCGGTCAGGGTCGGTCGAGAGGAAGACGCGGTCCGCGGCCTTCGCCGCGCGGGCGATATCGGCGACCACTTCGTTCTTGTCGACGCCCCTGCGCTTGTCCTTCACCACCACGTACTTCGGCCTGAAGTTGAGCGACTCGATGTCCTCCACGCCGTAGCCGTACGGCGGGAGGTCGCGCACATGCCCGACCGAGGCGATCACTTCATAGTCGTCGCCGAGGATATTCCTGACGGTCCGGGCCTTGGTGGGGGACTCGACGATGACGAGGTTCGGGGCATGCTTGCCGCGGGCCCTGCCGTTTGGCGGAGTTGCGGTGTCCGGCTGCTTCCGGGCGGTGCGGGCGGGCGCCTTCGCGGCTCGTTTCCCCCGTGTTGGTGTTGCAGTAGCCAATGGATATCAACCTTTTTCGGCGCCGAGCGGAGTGGCGCAGTAGTTCGAGAGTAGTGAGCGACTCTTCGCTCTGTCTATAGGCACCAGGGAAAGGCGCCTGCACTCAAGCGAGCGCGTAGGTCATCGGCCCCGTCTGGCGGACCCTGCCCGTGAGCTCGAAAAGCTGGAGCGCGCTGCTTACCTGGGCGACGGGGAGACCGGCTGCCCGGGCGACCTCGTCCACGTGTCTAGGGCCCGGGGCCAATGCTCGCAGCACAGGGTCTTCCGGCACGGGGCCGGAGGCGCCCCCGTGCTCCTGTAACGCGGCCATGGGCTCGCGGGTTAACGGCAGCTGGCTGGCGGTGGTCAGCAGGTTCAACTCCTGGCAGAGCTGATCCGGGGTGGCCACCAGCTTCGCGGTGTTCTCGCGGATGAGCTGATTGGTGCCCTGGCTCTGGCGGGAGAAGATGCTGCCGGGCACAGCGAACACATCGCGTCCCTGTTCGAACGCCCAATTTGCGGTGTGCAGCGCGCCGCTGCCCTCGCCTGCTTCGATCAGCAGGGTCGCCCGGGCGAGGCCCGAGAGGATGCGGTTCCGGCGGGGAAAGTAGTCCCGCCGGGCGGGGATGCCCACGGGGTACTCGCTGACGAGGCATCCCTGCTGGAGGATCCGCTCCGCGAGGCCCGCATTCTCCCGCGGGTAGACCTGGTCGATGCCTCCGGCAAGCACGGCGACTGTGGGCGCACCACGTTCGAGGGCGACGCGGTGGGCGATGGCGTCGACGCCGCGCGCGAGCCCGCTGATGATGGCCACACCGGCGCTGGCGAGCGTTTCGCAGAAGTGTTCGGCGGCCTGGCGGCCGTAGGGCGTGACGTGCCGGGTCCCAACGACGGCGACTGCCTGTTCGAATTGGGGGCCTGCCGAGCCGCGGACGAAGATGACGGGCGGGCTCTGGGGGATCTCACGCAGGTTCGCGGGGTAGTTTGCATCGAGCCAGGTGAGCGCGCGCGCCTGGTGCTGCTCGAGGAGCAGGAGTTCGCGGTCCGGGTCGAAGGTGGATTTCGCCTTCGTGATCGAGCGCAGGTACTGGGGGTCGATTCCGGCTGCCGCGACGCTAGACGCTGGCGCGTTCCACGCCGCATCGACGGTGCCGAACCGGGCGAGCAGCAGCGCGAAGTTGGTGCTCCCGAGGCCGGCCCGCCTGAGGGCGAGCCAGTAGGGCAGTTCTGGGTGGTGTGTCACGGCCGGGGATTCTCGCATGTCCGCTCGCTATTGTGGGATTGCCCCCTCGGGCACCGGGCGGCGCTCGCGGGCAACGCGCAGGCGGCGTACTCGCCGTCCCGCCATGCTCAACACCCGCAGCGTCAGGCCGTCGGCTTCCACCTCGTCCCCCACAGCGGGCAGGCGCCCGAGCTGGTGGATGAGGAAGCCGCCGACGGTATCGAAGTCCTCGGATTCGACTTCGTAGCCGAAGAGCTCCTTCAGGATGTCGGTGCTGGCTCCCGCGTCCAGGACGACTTCGTCGTCGGAGATGATCTCCATCGGCGGGCGGGCGACATCGTACTCGTCCTCGATTTCGCCGACGATCTCTTCAAGCAGGTCCTCGATGGTGACGAGCCCGGCCGTGCCGCCGTACTCGTCGACCACGATGGCCATGTGCACGCGGCGGGCCTGCATTTCGGTCAGGAGCTCGTCGAGGCGCTTCGATTCGGGGATGAAGAAGGCATCCCGCAGGAGGTCGGAGAGGGGACGGTCCTTGCCGCCGTTCCCCATGGCCCGCAGGAGGTCCTTCGCGTAGACGATGCCGGCGATGTCGTCGATGTTTTCGCGGAAGACGGGCACCCGGCTGAACCCGCGCTCGGTGACGATGGCAGCGACATCGCCGACGGAGTCTTCGATGTCGGCCACGGCCATGTCGATCCGGGGGACCATGATTTCGCGCGCGGTCTTGTCCTCGAGGGCGATGATGCCGCGGATCATGCGGCGCTCCTGTTCCTCCACGCCGCCGGCGGCCTCCTCGCGTTCCACGAGCGAGAGGATGTCGGTATCGGCATCCGGCGTGACGGCGCTGATCGAGCGCGCGACGAGGGTCGACGGCAGCCCGAGGATGAATGCCGGTATCGCGAAGACGATGCGGGTGATGTGGGCCACGCCGGAAAGGCGCAGGGCGGCGTATTCGGGCGCGCGGGCCACCACCATGCCCACCGTAAGCTGGATGACCGCGATGAAGGTGCCGCCGATCATGCCGAAGCCCACGGCCCCGACGAACGGTGAGTACTGGCGGACGCCGAGGTAGGCGAACAGCGAGAGGATGAGCGTGGCGCTGAGCACGCGCGCTGCCGTGATCGCCCCGAGGAAGCGCCCCGGCTGGCCAACGCTTGGCGCGATCCGCATGGCCTGGCGGTTGCCGCGGGCGGCCAGTGCCTGGATGCGGACATCGTTCGCGCGTTCGAGGGCGGCTTCCGTGGCGGCCACGGCGCCGAGGACCAGGCCCAGGATGACGACCAGCGCAACCGTGATGATGGTCTCAACGTCCACGTTCAGTCACCCTCGCCCGCCACGCCCGGGCGGCGCCTGCGGCCGGCAGTGCCAGGTTCCACGTTCATTCGGCCCGCTCCCTGCGTTCGAACGGGCGCGCGGGTACCCCGGCGACAGTCTGGCCCGGCTCGACATCGCGGGTAACCACGGCCCCGCTGGCGGTGTAGGCGCCGGCTCCGATGGTCACAGGCGCGATGAGGAGCGTGTCGCACCCGATGAAGGCGTCTTCGCCGATGGTGGTGCGGTGTTTTCGCACGCCATCGAAGTTGCTGGTGATCGAACCGGCGGCGATGTTCGCCCGGGCGCCGATGTCGGCATCACCCATGTAGCTGAAGTGGTGCATCTTCACGCCGCTGCCGAGCACCGAGTTCTTCACTTCGGCGTAGTTCCCGAGCTCGCAATCGTCGCCCAGGATGGCGTTGCCGCGGACGTGCGCGAACGGGCCCACGTTGCAGCGCGCCCCGATGCGCGAATCTTCGACGACGGAGGATTGCACGCGGGTCCCGGCGCCGATGCTGGCGTTTCGAAGGGTCGAAGCGGGCCCGATGACCGCGCCGGACTCAACGGAAGTCGCGCCCTGGAGGTGGCTGCCGGGGTGGATCGTCACGTCCTGTGCGAGCTTCACGGCGGCATCGATGTACGTGTTCGCCGGGTCGGTGATGGTCACGCCGGCGAGCATGTGGCGTTCGAGGATTCGCGCGCGCATCAGCGTTTCGGCTTCCGCGAGCTTCACACGGTCGTCGACGCCGAGCGCCTCGGCTGCCGCCGCCGGGACGGTGGCCGCCGGACGGAGGGAGGCTGCCGCCCCGATGAGATGGGTCAGGTAGTGCTCGCCCTTCGGGCTCACCGGCACCTGCGGGAGCGTCCGCCAGAGCCAGGAGGCATCGAAGACGTACTGCCCGGCGTTGATCTCCGCCGGGCCGGGCGGGCCATCGTAGTCTGCAGCCTCGACAACGGCCGTCACCGCGCCCGATGCATCCCGGACGACCCGGCCAAGACGGCCGGGTTCTTCGACATGGCACGAGACGAATGCGATGGAGCCCGAACGTTCCAGCGCGTCGTTGAGGTCGTGGAGCAAGAGCGAGGTAATCAGCGGGCAGTCGCCGTTCAGCACCATGACCCGGTCGCACCCGGCGAGAGCGGCTTCGCACCGGCGGACAGCGTCGGCGGTGCCGAGGAGTTCCGTCTGCTCGACGAAGGTGATGTCGTCAGCCGCGAGCTGATCGCGGACCATCCCGGCCCCGTGGCCGACGACGACCGCGAGGCGTTCGGGAGCCAGCTCGCGCGCCGCCGCAATGACATGGCCGGCCATCGGCTCGCCGCACACGGGGTGGAGGACCTTGGGGAGAGTGGATTTCATGCGGGTGCCCATCCCCGCGGCAAGCACAATGACGCCAAGACGGCTCACGGGACTGCTCCCCGGAGAGACAGCCAGAGGCGCCGATAGGAGGGTCGGGGACGGGTACTGGGAGGCTCTGATTCGGTACGCATAACGGACGCAACACAGGCGTCCACCGGCATCGTAGGAAGTGGTGAAAAAGGCTGTCAAGGGATTTACTCGGTCGGGGTGGTTGTTCTGCCAACCCTCGACACTTCGGCGGGGGGCCACATAGGATTCGACGACGACCATGTCAAACCCACCCCGCACTTCCGACGAGATACGCGAAGCCTTCGTTTCCTTCTTCAAGCAACGCGGCCATGCCCACCTGCCACCGTGGCCGCTGGTCCCGATTGGGGACCCGACTTCGATGTTTACGAGCGCCGGCATGCAGCAGTTCAAGCCCATGTTCATGGGCGAGCAGGCGCCGCCCGGCCCACGGGCTGTGACCGTCCAGCGCTGTTTCCGCACCACCGACATCGAAGAAGTCGGCGACATGAGCCACTGCACGGCCTTCGAGATGCTGGGCAACTTCAGCTTCGGCGACTACTTCAAGCTCGATGCCGTGCAGTTCGCGTGGGAACTCATGACCCAGGTCTACCGTCTTGAACCGGAGCGCCTCCACGTAACCATCTACCTCGACGACGATGAGACCTACGGCTACTGGCGGGAAGCCGGCGTCGCCGATGACCACATCCACCGCCGCGACGAGGACCTGAACTACTGGTTCAGCTTCTCCAGGGACACACCTGGCGCGAGCGGCCCATGCGGGCCCGACAGCGAAATCTACTACGACCTCGAACCCGAAAAGGGCATCGAGGGCGCGCAACTGCACAGCGGGCCCGACGGCAAGCCGGCCGGCGTCGGCTACAGCGACCGGTTCCTGGAGATCTGGAACCTGGTGTTCATGCAGCTCTATCAGCACCCGGACGGCACCCGGACCAACCTCCCGGCGCAGAACATCGATACCGGGAGCGGCCTGGAGCGCGTCTCCATGGTGCTCCAGGGAGTGCGGTCGGTCTTCGAGACCGACATCTTCCTCCCCATCCTGTCCGAGGCGGCGGCGGTGGTGGGAGTCGACTATCTTGGCGGCGGGGCCAGCGATGAGCAGGCCTACGCCATCCGGGCAATGTCGGAGCACTGCCGCGCCGCCACCCTCCTGGTGGGCGATGGCGTGGTGCCGAGCAACGAGGGGCGCGGGTACGTGCTCCGCCGCGTCGTGCGGCGCGCCATCTACTTCGCGCGCAAAGTGGGTGTCCGCGAACCGTTCACCGCGCGGCTGGCCGAGGCTGCCATCGGCAAGATGGGAGCGGCCTACCCGCACCTGGTGGAGAACCGCGACTTCATCAAGCGCGCCCTCTCGGCCGAAGAGGAGCGGTTCACGCGGACGCTGGCCGCTGGCTCGCTGCGGCTGGAGGCGTTGCTCGAACGGCTCGGCGCGGGTGGCGCGGAGGCCGTGCCCGGCGAAGAGGCCTTCACCCTCTACGACACCTACGGCATGCCGCTGGAACTGACACGCGAGATCGCCGCGGTCGAAGGCTTCGGACTCGACGACCGGGGCTTCGAGACCGCGCTGGAAGCGCAACGGGCGCGGGCCCGCCAGCAGGGCAAGTTCCTCAAGGGCGAGGTTTCGCCGGTGCTCCAGTCGCTGGGCGAGGACCACAGCGACTTCGTGGGCTACTCCCACATCGAGGCCGATGCGGCTGTCGCCGCCATCCTCAAGGGCGGTGCCCTCGCGGACATGGCGACGGCGGGCGAGGCCTGTGAGGTCATCCTCACGACCACTCCCTTCTACCCGGAAGGCGGCGGGCAGGTTGGCGACCACGGGAACATTCGCACGCCCTCGGGCGTCTTCATGGTTGAAGACACGCAGGCGGCCGGTGGCGCGATTGTCCACCGCGGCCGTGTGGCGGAGGGAGCAATCCGGGTGAGCGAGAACGCCCAGGCAATGGTGGACCTCCAATGGCGCTCGGGGTCGGCGCGTAACCACACGGGCACGCACCTGCTGCACGCCGCCCTGCGCTCCATCCTGGGCGGGCACGTGCGCCAGCAGGGCTCCCTCGTCACCCCCGAGCGGCTTCGGTTCGACTTCACCCACCTCGAGCAGACGCCCCGCGCCGCGCTCGTGGAGGTGCAGCAGCTTGCCAACGAGAAGATCCGCCACGACCTGGAGGTTCAGTGGCGCACCACCGGCTACCGCCAGGCGGTCGAATCGGGGGCGCTGGCGTTCTTCGGCGACAAGTACGGGGCGGAAGTCCGGGTGGTGGAGATCAAAGACGACGGTGATACGTTCAGCGCGGAGCTGTGCGGCGGCACCCACGTCCACCACACAGGCCAGATCGGGTTCGTCCACATCATCCGCGAGTCGGCGGTGGCGGCTGGCACGCGCCGGCTCGAGGCCGTCTCGGGGCGCGCCGCCGAGGCCTACCTGCTCGAACAGCAAGAGCGCATTCTTCGCCTCGCGGAGCGGCTGGGCACCGGCCCGAGCGAGATCGAGGAACGCCTCGATGCGATGCAGGCGGAGCTCGAACGGCTTCGCCGCCAGGGAGAGCAGCTGCAGCGGGTCCAGGGGGCGTCCGTGGCAGAGGGCCTCATCGAAGGCGCCCAGAAGGCGGGAGATGCGTTCCTGATCGCCGCCAGGGTGGATGCCGCCAATCCCGACGTACTGCGCGACATCGCGGATAAGGTGCGCGAGAAGCTGAAGCCCGCGCTCATCATCCTTGCCGCCAACATCGAAGGCCGCCCGGCGTTCCTCGCGGCGGCCACGCCGGAGCTGGTCGATCGCGGCGTCCACGCGGGCAACCTGATCCGCGAGGTGGCCAAGGTCGCGGGCGGCGGTGGCGGCGGGCGGCCCGACCTCGCGCAGGCGGGAGCGAAGGACGCCTCGAAGATCGACGCCGCGCTTGCCGAAGGGCGCCGGCTGGGGCTGGCTGCACTGACGGAGTAGTCTGCGCGGAAAGCGAGGTGGGCCGTGGTGCAAGAGGACTTCGGACCGGGTGACCAACCGGGCGCCGGAGACGAAAGGCGCCCCACCGAGAGCCTCGCCAGCGTCGTCTCTGTCGAACGCTCCGAGGACATCGCGGCCATCTGCGGCCGGGTCGACATGGCGCCCACGTGGGCGGTGGTCATCCACGCGCCCGATGGGAACCGCCAGCTGGGCACCGAGCTCGGCATGCGCCGCCTGGTCCGTCACGCTGAGGAGGCCGGCAAGGTCGTCGCGATCGCCACGCGCTCGTCGTCGCTCGCCTCGCGGGCGCGGCAGGTGGGCGTGCCGGTATCGCGCCGGCCCGAGAGCGTGCGCTGGGATGCCGGCGGCCGCCATGTGCTGGGCCTGGGCCGGTGGAGCCTGGCCACCCCGGCGATCGGCCGGTACGTGCAGATCGCCATCATTGCGGCGGTCGGCCTGATTGCGGCGGGCCTCGTGCTCACCATGGCGCCCGCGGCGACCGTCGTGGCGTATCCCCCCACCGAGACGGTTACCAGCGTGGTCACGATCACCGCCTCCGAGGACATCACGGAGGTGGACCTGGAAACGCTGGAAGTGCCGGCATCGCGGGTCTCCGGCGAGCAGGTGATCACGCTCGCGCTGGCGCCGACCGGGACTGTCGAGGTGGGCGTCGAACCGGCGAAAGTCTCTGTGGTCATCACGAACTCGACCCAGGCGGACGTCGTGGTTGCTGCCGGCACGGTGCTCCTTGGCGGGCCTGCGTTCTTCCCGTTCGAACTGGACGAGACGGTGACCGTCCCGCGCGAGGGGAGCGTCTCCGCGATGGCGACGGCCGCCCGCCCCGGGGCCGATGGGAACCTCGCCGCCGGGACCGTGGGCGGCTGGCTCGATGAGAAGTTCCGGTTCCTGGAGGTGACGAACCCCGAAGCGGCATCGGGCGGGCTGAGCGCGCCCCGTCCCGCGGTCGACCCCCAGGACGTGGTCGGCCTGCAGACGCTGGCGAAAGCGCTGGAGAGCTCCGAGACGATCAAGGAGGGGCTGGTGGAGTCGCGTCCGCACGATGCGGTGTTCGTGCGGACGGCCGAGACGACGGTGGAGTACGGGCTGCCGGAACCGCCGGTGGGGACGCCCACCGACCTGGTGCTCCTGCGCGTGACGGTGAAGGTATCGGCGCTTGCCGTCCTCGCGGAGACGCTGGACCGCCTCGCGCGGCAGGTGCTGCAGGCCGAGGGCGGAGAGGGCGAATTCCTCCCCGGTACCGTGACCGCCCTGGAGACCGGAGCCCGCCAGCTCGATGCCACCACGGGCCTCATCCGGACGGAGGTGCGGCTCCAGGGAGAGTTCGCCCGGGGTGTTACATCCGCGGCGGTGGAAGAGGCGGTCAAGGGAAAGTCGCCCGGGGCCGCGCGGTCGACCCTCTTGGAGCGGTATGGTATTCAGGAGGCAGAGGTGAAGCTGACGCCCGGATGGGCGCCATGGGTCCCACGTTTCGGGTTCCGGGTCGATGTCGAACTCCGGAGCCACAGTGCCGACGCCGCCACCGACGCCTCGACGACGAATGACGCAACCACAACCAGCAGCTCCAGCGACACGCCGGATTCTGGCTCTTGACCCGGGCAGCGCCCGCATCGGCGTCGCGCTCTCCGATGATCTTGGCATCATGGCCCACCCGCGGCCCGCAATCATCGAGAAAGGGCGTGCGGCCGCGCTGCGCCGGATCGCGGCACTCGTGGAGGCGGAGGGCGTCGCGGAAGTCGTGGTGGGGCTTCCGCTCACGCTCGAAGGGGGGCGAGGAGCCCAGGCCGAGGAAGTCCGCCAGTTCGTGGCCGGGCTTCGCAAGAACCTCAGCGTGCCCGTGACCGAGGTGGATGAGCGGCTTTCTTCTGCCCAGGCCGAATGGCTCGTGCCTGGCGCGGGGAAGAAGCGCGATGGCACGCTGGACTCGGCAGCGGCCGCCGTGATCCTCCAGACCCTGCTCGACCGTCGCCGTGGCGGCCGCCGGTGAGCAGGAACCTGCCCACGCCGGTGGCCATCGTGGGGCTGGTGTTCGCCGTGGCAGTCATCCTGGTGGCAAGCTATTGCGTGGCGCGCACCCCTTCCGACGTCCTCGGCGGCGACTTCCCGGGTGCCGCGCCGGTCAGCGCCGAGCGCACCCGCGTACCCTACACGCTCGAAGAAGGCCGCTCGGCCGGCGATATCGGGAAAGACCTGGAAGAACTCGGCATCATCCGCTCGGCCCGGCAGTTCGAACTGCTCGCGAGCCTGATGGGGGTCCACCGGCAGCTCAGCGCCGGAGATTTCCTGCTCGAGACGAACTCCTCCACGCTTTCCGTCCTCAACCGGCTGACTGTCCGGGACCTCGTGCCCGTGCTGAAGGTCACCTTCCAGGAGGGGATCCGCTTCGAGGAGATGGCGGTCCTTGCGGAAGAGGCCGGCTTCGGGCCCGCCGAAGAGTTCATCGCGGCCGTCGCGCGGGCCAGGCTGCCGGCCGGGCTGGCCGAAACCCTGCCCGAGGGCGCCAACCTCCAGGGCTATCTCTTCCCCGACACGTACATCCTCCCCGAAGGCTCGACGATGGATGAACTCGTCGCGCTGATGATCGAAACACTTGACGAGCGGTTCTCGCCTGCCCTCCGGGACGCCGCGTTGGCCCAGGGGTTGAACCCACACCAGGCACTGACGCTCGCGGCGGTCGTGGAGCGCGAGGCAGTGCTGGCGGAATAACGCCCGCTCATCGCCGGCGTCTTCTACAACCGCCTGGCCGAAAACGACCGCCTCGGCGCCGACCCGACGGTCCAGTTCGCCGCCGCCCTCGACCCGAAGTCGGTCGACGAGTTCGGGTGGTGGAAGAAAGAGCTCACGATCCTGGACCTGGAGAACCCTTCTCCCTATAACACGCGGCTCTTCCCCGGGTTGCCGCCTGGCCCGATCACCAACCCGGGCCTTGCCTCGATCGAGGCCGTGGCGAACCCGGCCGCCACGGCCTACTACTACTTCGTGGCCGATGCCGTGAAGGGCGATGGATCGCACGCGTTCGCCGTTACGTTCGCCGACCATGAGCGAAACATCGCGACGGTCGGCGGGCAGTGACCCGGCGCGTGGGGATCATCGGGCACCCGGTAGCCCACTCGCTCTCGCCGGCGTTCCAGTCCGCGGCCTTCGCGCACTGCGGCCTCGATGTGGTGTACGAGCGCTGGGATACACCGGCGCCGAAGCTGCCGGAGCGGGTCTCCTCGCTCCGGGCCGAGGACGTGCTTGGCGCGAATGTGACCATCCCCCACAAAGAGGCGGTCATCCCGCTTCTGGACGAGCTCGGCGGCCAGAGTGCGCGCATGGGCGCGGTGAACACCATCGTCAACCGCGAGGGGCGCCTGTTCGGGTTCAACACCGATGGGCCCGGGTTCGTGGCCGCGCTCAAGGCGGAGGCCGTGTTCGACCCGGCCGGGAAGCGCGTGCTGCTGGTCGGTGCAGGCGGCGCCGCCCGCGGGATCGCGTTCGCGCTGGTAGAGGCGAACGCGGCCGCTGTGGCCATCGCCAACCGGACCTACGAACGTGCGCTGCGGCTCGCCCGGGAGGTTGGCGGCGCCGGCGGGACCGTTACCGCTGAGGCGCTCGGTGGCGCGCTCGGGGAGTACGATTGCATCGTGAACTGTACCTCGGTCGGCATGCATGGTGGCCCCGACCCCGCGGGCATCCCCGTCCCGCTCGAAAGCGCCCGGCCCGGCACGCTCGCCGTCGACATCGTGTACGCGCCGGAGAGCACGCCCTTCCTGGCCGAGGCGGGCCGCCGGGGGCTGAGGACGCTCGGCGGGCTGCCGATGCTCATCTACCAGGGGGCGCTGGCCTTCGAGCTGTGGACGGGCGTGCGCGCGCCGATCGATGTGATGTTCGCCGCCGCGCGCAACGAGGTCACCCGGCGGGCGGGAGGTGCCGCGTGATCGCCCTCGGCATGATCGCTGTCCTGGCCATCTTCCTGGTCGTCGGCTGGGCGGTTTCGACCGAGATGTTCCAGCACCGGGCGTGGCGCAGGAGGGTGGAGTCCGGCGATGTCGACATCGTTGCCGCGCTCATCGAGGAGGCCCTCGGCACATGGCGAAAGGGCCGGCCGCCGCGCGGCATTCCGTCCAGCCTCTGGGCGGGAGTGCAGGAGGCGCAGCTGATCGCGGTCGAGCAGCACGGGGCGACTGTCTCGAGTTCGGCGGAGGCTGAGTTCCGGACGGAGGGCGGCCAGCGCGTCCAGGTCGCATCGGCACTTGATTCGGGGATTGCGCTCGCGGCCAGGCTGCTCGACATGATCCTGTACGATGTGCCCAATCTGCGGCTCGGCTACGTTCGCGCGGACATCTATTCGACGTTCGCGGGGCCCGATGGGACGCCGCGGCAGCAGCCAATCATTACAGTCACGGCCGACCGGGCGACGGCGGACGGCCTGGACTGGGAGGCGTTGACGCCGGAGGAAGTGCTCGGCCGGTTTGGGGCGGTCTACGAGCGCGGCGGGACCGGGCAACCGGTGCCGATCGAGCTTCCGCCGCTCGAGGGGCAGCCGCCGCGGCCAACGGCCGAGTCAGCAGCCGAATTCGCCGCCCGCCAGGAGCGCGGCAAGGAGTAAGCATGGGCCAGTTCCGGTTCCTGACTGCCGGCGAAAGCCACGGCAAGGGGCTCACCATGGTCATCGAGGGCGTGCCTGCGGGGCTGCCGCTCGCGGAAGCCGACATTGCGCCGGACCTCGCGCGCCGCCAGGGTGGCTATGGCCGCGGCGGGCGCATGAAGATCGAGAAGGACCACGCCGAGATCATGTCCGGCGTCCGCCACGGCGCCACGCTCGGCACACCCATCGCCCTGTGGGTGCAGAACCGCGACTGGGTGAACTGGACCGAGAAGATGGCCATCGAGCCCGTCGAGTCCGAGATCGAGCGGGTCACGCGCCTGCGCCCGGGCCACGCCGACCTTCCCGGCGCCATCAAGTACGGGTTCGATGACGTGCGGAACGTGCTCGAACGGGCCAGTGCCCGCGAGACCGCCGCGCGCGTGGCCGTCGGCGCCGTCGCAAAACGCCTGCTGGCGGAATTTGGCATTGGGTTCCACAGCCACACGCTGAGCATCGGCGGCGTCCGCGCCGACGTGCCGGAGCGGATCGACTGGGACGCCGTGGAGGAAGATCCGGTTCGCTCCGCCGATCGCGTCGCGGGCGAGGCCATGGTGGCAGCCATCAACGCGGCGAAGCCGGACGGCGACACCGTCGGCGGCGAAGTCGAAGTGCGGGTTTCGGGTGTGCCAATGGGCCTTGGGAGCCACGTCCACTGGGACCGGAAGCTGGATGGCCGGATCGCGCAGGCAATTTGCAGTATCAACGCGTTCAAGGCGGTGGGCTTTGGCCTCGGGTTCGAAGGCACGGCCATGCGCGGATCGAAGGTGCACGACGTGATCCTTCCCGTGGCCGAGTGGCGGGGCCTCCCCTGGCGCCACGCCACCAACAACCACGGCGGCATCGAAGGCGGCATGAGCACCGGCGAAGACATCGTGGTGCGCGCGGCGGTGAAGCCCATCCCAACGCTCGCCCATCCGCTGCCGTCCGTCGACCTCGACACCGGCGAGGAGGTGTTGGCCCATTACGAGCGCAGCGACGTCTGTGTCGTCCCCGCCGCCGGCGTGGTGGCCGAAGCCATGGTCGCCATCGTGATCGCAGACGCCTGGCTCGAAAAGTTCGGCGGCGACACGCTGCCGGAGACCCGGGCGAACTACACGCACTATCTCACTACCGTCGGGCCGCGGGCCCGAAGCGACTGATGTTCCCGTCGCGCATCTTCCTGGTGGGGCTTTCGGGCGGCGGCAAGTCGACCGTTGGGAGGCTGGTTGCCCGCCGCCTGGGCTGGGAGTTCGTCGATTCCGACGACGAGATCGAGCGAGCTGCCGGCCGGCCGGTCGCCCTCATCTTCGGACAGGAGGGCGAGGCGGCCTTCCGCGAACGCGAGGCCGCGGTCCTGCGCGGGCTCGCGGGTCGGGAGCCTGTCGTGGTCGCGACCGGTGGCGGCGCACCGACGACGCCCGAGAGCCGGTTGGCGTTGGGCGCCGGGTTCGTGGTGTGGCTTGCCGTTTCGCCCGCGGAGGCAGCCCGGAGACTGGCGGCCGACCCATCGGCTTCCGAGCGGCCACTGCTCGCGGGGGATGCCAGGATGCGGCTCGAGGCGCTCTTCCAGGCCCGCCAGGAGCTGTACCGGGGCGCCGACGCCGCGATCGACGTGGACGAACTCGAACCCGAGCAGGTGGCCGATGAGGTCGTCGCGCTCTGGGAAGAGTGGCGCCGCGACCCCTTGCCCCCGGGCGAACGGTTCTATGGAGCGCAACGCTCCGCCCCGCGCGCGGTCCCGAGCCACGTGCCAGACCCTGCCGCCATCGTCTCGACCCCGAACGCGAGCTACCCGGTATTCGTCTCCGAGGGCGTGGCTGCATCCCTTGGCGCCATCTGCCGCGATTTGGGCCTGAAGGGACGGGCTTTCGTAATCAGCGATGAGGCGGTCGGGCCGCTGTTCGAAGGGCGCATCCACGAGCCGCTCCGGGAGGCGGGGTACGCCGTGAACAGCTTCCGCATCCCCCCGGGCGAAGAGCACAAGACGCTCACGACGGTGTCGCTCGTCTACGACTTCCTCATCGGCCACCGCGTGGAACGGTCCGACTTCGTGGTGTGCCTCGGCGGCGGAGTTGTGACCGACCTGGCCGGGTTTGCCGCGGCCACCTGCCTGCGTGGCATCGACTTCGTCCACGTGCCCACATCATTGCTGGCGATGGCTGACGCCGCCATCGGCGGCAAGACCGGGGTCGACCACCCGCGGGGCAAGAACCTCATCGGCGCCTTCGTCCAGCCCCGGGCCGTGGTCATCGACCCCCTGTTCCTCCGGACTTTGCCCGAACGGCACTTGCGCAACGGCTGGGCAGAGCTCCTGAAGCACGGGCTCATCCTCGATGAACGTCTCGTGCGCGACCTGGAGAAGGCATCGCAGGACGGACCCCCGCTCATGTCGCCGGAGCTCATCGCCCGAAGCGTGGCCATCAAGGCGGCGGTGGTCTCGGAGGATGAGCGCGAGTCAGGCCGCCGGACGCTGCTCAACTATGGCCACACCATCGGTCACGCGATCGAAGCGGTGACCGGCTACGCGGACTACCTCCACGGCGAAGCCATTTCGATTGGCATGCGCGTCGCGGGGCTGATATCGGTAGAACTCGGACTGCTGAGCGAAGACGAATTCGGGCGGCAGCAGACGCTCCTGCGGGCCTTCGGGTTGCCCGAGACGGCCCCCGGCCTGCCTGTGGACGCCGTGCTGGAGGCCACGCTCCTCGACAAGAAAGTGCGCGCCGGCAGCGTCCGCTGGGTGCTCCTGGAGGGCATCGGCAATGCGGTCACGCGCGATGGCGTGCCGGACGAGGTCGTGCGCACGGCGGTGGAAGCGGTGCTGGGCTAACGTCATCATGGTATGATGACGCCATGCGGACCATCGTCGATCTTCCCGAAGACCAGATAGAGGCTCTGGCCGACCTCTGCGAGCGCGAAGGTATCTCGCGGGCCGAGGCGATTCGCCGCGCAGTCAGAATGCTACTCGCGTCCAACTGGGAGGCCGACCTCGCGGCCGCATTTGGCGCGTGGCGGGACAAAGACATTGACGGTGTCGAGTTCCAGAGAACGATTCGGGCGGAATGGGAGCAGTGACTCGACTCTGCTTCGACACCAACATCTTGATCGATGCACTCAAAGGTATCCCGATGGCCTGGGATGAGGTCCATTCGGCCGGCGAACGCCTCGTTAGCATCCTCACGAGCATCGAATTGCTTGCCGGTGCCAACGATGAACATGAGGAGAGAAGCGCAAGACAACTGCTGCGGGTGTTTCGGGTTGTCCCGGTCGACGAGGCAGTTGCCCAACACGCTGTTCGCATACGTCGAACGAAACGCCTGAAGCTTCCCGACGCCATCGTGTACGCGACCGCCCTTGCCGAGGGATGCCAACTCACCACTCGCGATACGAAGGATTTCTCCGAGGACGACCCCATCATCCGGGCGCCGTACCGGCTGTGAGCGCGCCCCGGTTCGGGTTCGAAGTCACCAGCTCCCCGGCGGGTCCCGTCGCGGCTCGCAGCGGCGTCGTCACGACCGCGCACGGGTCATTCGAAACGCCCGCGTTCATGCCGGTGGGCACGCTCGCGACGGTGAAGACGCTCCTGCCGGAAGAGGTGGCTGCCACTGGGGCCGGCATTTTGCTGGTGAACGCCTACCACCTCTACTTGCGCCCCGGCCACGAACTCATTGCGCGGATGGGAGGCGTCCACCGCTTCATGGCCTGGGACGGACCCATTCTTTCCGATAGCGGCGGCTTCCAGGTCTTCAGCCTTTCGGGGCTCCGCAAGGTCAGCGACGAGGGCGTGAAGTTCCGCTCCCACATCGATGGCTCAGAGCACTTCTACACGCCCGAGCTGGCGATGGAAGTGCAGGCCGCGCTCGGGGTGGATATCGCGATGCCCCTCGACCATGTCCTCCCGGGGACGTCGGAGGAGCGAGCCGCCGAGGACGCGGTCCACCGGACGCTGCGGTGGTATGAGCGCTGCCGGGCGGCACAGCCGGGGCTGGCGACCTTCGCAATCGTCCAGGGGGGCGTCCACGAGCGGCTCCGGCGCATGCACGCGCGAGAGGCGGCAGCCGCCGGCGCGCCCGGCTATAGCATCGGCGGGCTCTCGGTCGGCGAATCGAAAGATTTGATGTGGGCGATGACCGCGGTCGTGACGGGCGAGCTCCCGGTGGACAAACCGCGCTACCTCATGGGCGTGGGGAGCCCCGAAGACCTGGTGAATGCGGTCGCCCGCGGGGTGGACATGTTCGACTGTGTGCTCGCCACACGTCTGGGCCGGAACGGCGCGCTGTTTACCGACGATGGCCGCGCAAACATCCGCAACGCGAAGTACCGCGAGGATCCCCGCCCCATCGATCCGGGCTGCGACTGCCAGTTCTGCACGCGGTTCAGCATGGCGTACCTGCACCACCTGTTTCGGAACGACGAGATGCTGGGGTACCGGCTGGCAACCATGCACAACGTCCGCTACCTGGTACGGCTGTGCGAGCGGATGCGGGCGGCGATCGGCGGCGGCGAGTTCGAAGCGTTCGCGGAGGAATACCTGGGGCGGTACCAGGCGACAGACGAGCGGACGCGGATGGAACAGAAGGCGCGATGGACGGCGCGAGGCGGGCCAAACCGGAGCTGAGCGTGAAGAAAGGGCGCCCGGGGGTTGCCGGCAAGGGCGGGTGGTGCAACGCTGAAGGTCCCCAAGCGATTCCGGTGGGATCGGGCTGCGAGCGGCGGCGGGGCTGGTTGACAGGTCAAGGCGAGGGGGTTAATCTTCTCGTTCGGGCCTTGCGAAAGGCCAGCGCACTTTAACAACTGGATAGCGGACGAAAGAGAACGTCTGGGAACCCGTTAACAGGGAATATTCCGGTCGCAAGGCCGGTGTTTCATGTTTTTTCGGAGAGTTTGATCCTGGCTCAGGACAAACGCTGGCGGAATGTATTAGGCATGCAAGTCGAACGAGCCTTCGGGCTAGTGGCGAACGGGTGAGTAACACGTGGGTAACCTGCCTCGTAGTGGGGAATAACTCGCCGAAAGGCGAGCTAATACCGCATATTACTTCCGGTGAAAGTCCGGAAAGTAAAAGCTTCGGCGCTACGAGAGGGGCCCGCGGCCGATTAGCTAGTTGGTGGGGTAATGGCCTACCAAGGCGACGATCGGTAGCTGGTCTGAGAGGATGGTCAGCCACACGGGGACTGAGATACGGCCCCGACTCCTACGGGAGGCAGCAGCTAAGAATCTTGCGCAATGGGCGAAAGCCTGACGCAGCAATTCCGCGTGGGGGACGAAGGCCCTCGGGTCGTAAACCCCTTTTGCGAGGGAAGAAGTTCTGACGGTACCTCGCGAATAAGACACGGCTAACTACGTGCCAGCAGCCGCGGTAATACGTAGGTGTCGAG
>JAHDWR010000045.1:12959-17702 GCA_023382755.1 Dehalococcoidia bacterium | reverse complement strand
ATCCTGGCCGCCATGGGAGGAACCCCTGGATCGGATTCCGTCTCCGTGCGGGAATCCGCCGGGTATGTGGTTGTCCGGCATGTACTCCTCGCCGGCCCGCCCATCAGCCGGCCCGAATCCGAAGAACCCGGCGCCGTAACGGCCCAGTATGTGGTCAACAAACACCGCTGGGCGACGGCCTCCATGCCGATCGCGGTCGCCTACAACGGCAACGGCGCGCCAGCCGGGATCGACGCGGGCCCCATGGTCGAAGACGCCGCCGGTCAATGGAGCGCGGTCTCGCCGGCTGCGTTCTCGTTCCACTGGGCCGGAGACTCAACGGGCGCCGCCGGCTCGTGCGGGACCACGGTCCAACGAGACGGCGTGAACACGGTCACGTTCGTCGATGACCTCCCATCCGGATGGCTGGGCCAGACGTGCACGGTGTGGTCCGTCTCGGCCGGCGCCAACGCCCCACTGGTCGAGTTCGACATGGAACTGAGCTCGACGGTCCAGTGGTCCACAGCCGAGACTACGCCGGGCAACCGCTACGACCTCCGGTCGACGATCCTGCACGAAATGGGCCACGCAGCCGGGCTTGGCCATACCAGCGATGGGTCCGCGGTGATGTATGCATCACTCAAGGCCGGCACCCAGAAGCGCAGCTTGACCGCGGACGACCGTGACGGGCTCCTCGCTGCCTACCCGGGTACCGCACCCACGCCTTCGCCCGCCACGCCGACTCCCACGGCGGTCCCGCCCGTCATCTCGCGCGACTACGCGATCGTGACAGCGAACCTGGCCCGCGACTAGAAATCGACGTCGTCGAACGAGTGGCTGTGGCTGTGCCCGCCGGGTCCGTGGCTGTGCCCGTGCCCATGGTCGTGGGAGTGTCCGTGGTCGTCGCCACCCTCGTCCCCACCGGAGTCCCACGGAGCTTCGCCGTCCCCAACTCCGGCCTGGGCCACCCCGACAACCGAGAACTGGCCGATCGCTTTCGAGGCCTGCTTCCCGCACTTCGGGCAGGGGATGAACTGCAGCACGTCCGACATGGGCATGCGCTTCTCGGTGCGGGTCCCGCAACCCGGACAAACGTATTCATAAAGAGCCATACGCGGATCGTGCGGTGTCGCCCGCGGGACGGTCAACCTCAGCGGGCGTCCCGGTACGCCCAGGCCCGGCGATCCCAGGGCACGGCGGGCTCTTCGCGCCAGCGAGGGTGGAGCCGGGGCGGCCCCCATTCCGGTGGCGGCGTCCAGGCATCCCAGCCCGCGCCGAATGGCGCCCGGCGCGCCTCGATGTCGCGGATGACCCGTTCGGCCTCGGCGCGGACCGCCTCGCCGAACTCCGGCGAATACACTCCGTGGGTTACCAGCCCCTCGAACTCTTCCATGTCCTTCCACGCCCAGGCCAGGTCCGGGGTGACGACGATGTCGAGCGCGTGGTCGTTCGTGTCGAAGCCGATGGCAGTTCGCCGGAACGGCTCTTCCAGGTTCACGTAGTACGAGGTGAAGCGGCGCTCATCGCCCTCCCAGAAGCACCAGACCGAATGCGCCTCGCCCGGGAACATCAGCCGGAGCATGTCGCGGCGCCACTCGCGTTCCACCAGGCGGCGCGGCTCGCCGGGCGGCTGATGCCATGCCATCGCCGTTGTCCCCCGCGGGACATACAGGGCGAGGAGGTCGTCGTCGCGCACGACACGCGCCGGCCACGTCATCCCCGGCGCCGCGTCGAGGCGCGTGATATAGCGGAGCACCACCTCGTCTCCCGGCTGCCAGCGCGGCTCGTTCACCCGGCGATCGTCGGGCGGACCCGGGAGGCCGGTCAACCTCGGCGCCTCAGTACGCGCGAGGGAGGGGCGTCGGCGTGTTCTTCGGCGGCACAGGTGTGCGGGTCGGCGTCGGCGTCCGGGTCGGCGTCGGCGTGATCGTTGGCGTCGCTGTCGGTGGCCCCATGGTCGGCGTCGAGGTTGGCGGTGGCGGCGGCGCAGTCCCACCGGAGCCGTCAGGCGGCTGTCCCGGCTTCGCCGTCGGCCTGGGCGTGGGCGTCCGTGTCGGCTCTTTCGTCGGCGTTACCGTGGGCGTCTGGGTGGGCGTCGGTGTCGGCGTCCAGGGGATCACCTCCCGGCCCGGCACCTGCACGAAGTCCGCCGGGTCGATCGCCACACCGTTGTACCGGATCTCGAAGTGGAGGAACCCGTCCGGCTCACCCATCCCGACGACGGTCGACTTCGAAACCAGGTTCCCTTTCGCGACGCGGGTGGTCTGGAGCCAGCCGTAGAGCGTGGTGAAGCCCCCGCCACAATCGACCGTGACGGAGGTGCCGTAGTTCTCATTGGTCACCGTTTCGACCACGCTGCCCTCGCACGCGGATTCCACGGTGATGCTCTTCAGGCCCACCAGCGAGAAGTCGACGCCCGCGTGTTTCAGGCCGCCGCCCCGGTCCGTCCCGAAGTCATCCTCGACGCCGGCGTGAGCCGTGAGCGGAAGCTCGAACCGCTTCCCGCCGGCGATCAGGTACTCCTTGATGTCGGGCTTCGGCGGGTTCGCGGGCAGTTCGGCTGTGCCCTCGCTGGCCCCCCCGGCGCGGTTCGCCGGGTTGCGAGTCGGCGCAACCGGCGGTTGCGTGGGCTTTGGCGTCTCCGTCGCGGCGTCGGCCCCGGGAGAGGCCTCGGCGGCCGGGGCGGGCGTCGAGTCACCGCCTCCGAGGAACGCCACCCCGATCCACGCGACGATGCCCAACACGGGGAGCGCGGCCAGCAGGTAGAGGGGCGCCAGCCGCCGCTCCGACGACTTCCCGCTCCTGGATTCGCGACCGTAGAAACCTTTGCCTGGCGGCATGCCTCACCTCACCCCGGTTGTCCCTGGTCCGCGTGCCCGGCGCTGGCCGTGCCGGGCACCGCGTACCTGTCTTCACACACGGGCGCGAACACGAGCACATCGCCCGCCTTTACCGGGTTCGCCTGGCCCGAACCCAGTTCGATCACGCCCCATGCACCCCGCCCCCCGAACGCGATCCCCAGCCACGGCCGCACGGAGCGCGCCACGCGCGTCACCCGGTAGTCGCGGTCATAGAACACGGCGTCGATGGGAAACCGCATGAACATCATGTGGATAGACGAGCACGGTCGGATGTCGATGCCTTCTCCCGGCTCCAGCCGCCGCCGGAACATCAGGCCGCGCGTGCGGCTCCAGAGCCCGTGGGCTTCGGCCACCTTCACCGCGAGGACGATGCCTGTCTCTTCGATATGTACATGGTGCATGCATTGGCCCGCGCGACGATCCGCGCCCATACCTATCTATCGGCGGTTTGAGCATCGATCACCAGCGCAATGGGCCCCCCGGACGGGCAGATCGCCGGGATCCGGCCCGCGCGATTGCGCGTGTTCCGGCTGCCCGGAATAGTTCGCAGACAAACCCGCCACAGGATGCGCTCCCCTATGCCCCGGCACCGCCCCCGCCTGGGCCAGGGCCTCGAAGCCCTGGTCTCGCCCGCCCGCAACCAGCCCCTCGCCGAACCCACCGTTACCGCTCCCTCCCCGGAACAGCCGGTCCAGGCGGTCGGGGATGTCGTCGCCTGGGAGTACGCCATCCTCGCGGCCCGGAAACCGAAGCGCGGGCGCAGGCCCGACTGCTGGATCTCGATCCTCCCGGGAGACCTGCTCCACAAACCCGCGCGCCGTAAGCTCCGCGGCGTCCCGCCCATGGTCGCGCTCGGGGCCCTGGGTGCCGGCGGCTGGGAGCTGACCGCGGTCCGCGGCCGCCGGTACGTCCTCAAACGCGCCGTCTGTACCTCCCCAAACGGGGCCGGTTTACGCCCACTGTATCTCGCGTAAACTTCGCGCCAAGCTAAACATCTCGCGTGGACGCGCGACAGGAGCAGGACAGTTGACCTATCGACCGAGCCGGATGCGTTTTGGCATCTTCCTCGCGCCATTTCACCGCGTGGGTGAGAACCCCACCGTGGCGCTCGACCGGGACATCGAGCTCACGGAGCACCTCGACCGCCTCAACTTCGACGAGGCCTGGTTCGGCGAGCACCACAGCGCCGGGTGGGAGCTCATCGCCTCGCCCGAGCTGATGATCGCCGCCGCGGCACAGCGCACCAGGACCATCCGGCTCGGCACCGGCGTCTCCTCCCTCCCCTACCACCACCCCTTCATGCTCGCCGACCGTATGGTCCAGCTCGACCACATGACCCGCGGCCGCGCCATGTTCGGCGTGGGACCGGGCGCGCTCACGTCGGACGCGTACATGCTCGGCATCGACGCGTTGACCCAGCGCCAACGGATGGACGAGGCCCTCGGCGTCATCCTTCGCCTCTTCCGCGGCGAGACCGTCAGCATGGAGACCGACTGGTTCACCATGCGCGAGGCGCGGCTCCAGCTGGCCCCGTACACCCACCCCCACATGCCCGTCGCGGTTGCCAGCACGTTCTCCCCTGCCGGCCCCGTCGCGGCAGGCAAGCACGGCGTCGGCATCCTCTCCGTGGCAGTCTCACAGCCCGGGGGCCTCATCTCCCTCGCGAAAACCTGGGAGATGGCCCAGGACGCCGCCTGCAAGGCAGGACAGACCATAAGCCGGGACGACTGGCGGCTCGTCATCCCCATCCACCTGGCCGACTCCCGTGAAGAAGCCATCAAGGATGTCGCCGAGGGCAGCTTCCGATTTAACAAGGACTACTTCGAGGACACCCTCGGCCGGCCTGCCGACCCAGCTCGACGAGGTGGCCCGGACGCGCCTCTGGCTCAAGATCTGCAAGGAG
>JAHDWR010000045.1:10339-12949 GCA_023382755.1 Dehalococcoidia bacterium | reverse complement strand
CTGCCGACCCCTCGAACCCGAACGATGTCCGCGCCACGGCGGAACGTGGCGGCGCCATCATCGGCACGCCCGACGACGCCATCGCCGCGGTCGAGCGCATGCTCGAGATGTCTGGCGGCTTTGGCGCCGTCCTGGGCCTGGCCCACGAATGGACCAGCTGGGAAAAGATGAAGCACAGCTACGAACTCTGGGCGCGCTACGTCGCCCCGCGGTTCCAGGGACAGCTCGACCGCATCGAGGGCAGCCAGCGGTTCGTCTCCGAAAACCGGACCACCATCTTTGGTCCCAACGCCATGGCCATCGGCAAGGCCTTCGTCGATGCCGGTATCGCGCTCCCCGATGAAATGGTGAAGCGGATGCAGCGGGGGAACACCTAAGACCGGGGCCCCGTCAGACCCCCGCCTTCGCCAGCCCGGCCAGTAGCTCAAACGTGCGCTGGCTGGCTGCCGCGTCGCCTTCGACCGGGAACAACGACGCGTTGAAGTCGGTCACGCCATCGGCCGCGAGCTGCCGGACCCGCGCTTCGACCTCGGCTTGGCTGCCGATGATGGCGATGTCGGCGGGCCCCGGAGCACCCTCGATATCGAGCACAGCCCGGTACGACGGGAGCGCCCCGTAGTTCGCGAACACCTTCGCCGCCGCCTCCTTCGCCTCGTCCGTCCGCGACGTCACCGCGATGGGAAATCCGGAGACCACCCGGGGGCCCGGACGCCCCGCCGCGGCCGCGGCAGCCCGGATCGTGGGGATGGCGGTCTCCCGCAGGTACGTGGGGCCGCCCATCCATGTCGCTGTCCCGTCGGCCATCTGGCCCGCCAGCCTGAGCATCTGCGGCCCCAGTGCCGCGACGATGACCGCGGGCCTCGACGCACCTGGCACGCTCACGCGCGCGGCCACGCGGTAGTCCACACCGCGGTGTCTCACCTGCTCGCCGTCGAGGAGCGGCGTCAGCACCGACAGGTACTCCCGCATGTGGCGCAGGGGCTTCGAGTAGTCCAGCCCCAGCATATTCTCGATGACGACCTTGTGGCTCAACCCTATCCCAAGCGTGAAGCGCCCGTGCGTCGCAGCCGCGGCCGTGAGCGCTTGCTGGGCAAGCGCCACCGGGTGCCTCGGGTACGTCGGCACCACGAAGGTGCCCAGCTCCAGCGTGCTCGTCACCCTGCCGGCCAGGGCCAGCATCGTCACCGCATCGAAGCCGAAGATGTTTGGCATCCAGGCAGCGTGGAACCCGGCCGCCTCCGCACGTTCGAACGCCGACAACATTTGCCCAAGGTCGCCGCCCTCGCCGACGCCGGCGCCAATGCCCAGACCGATTCTCATGCCGTGAACTCCTCCCGGTGGTGTCCCAGGAGGGCAAGCCTACGCGGGCACTTCGGCACCGGGAAGGCGGGCCGGCAACCAGGGCCAAGCCGCAAGCGGTACACTGGCCCAATGCCATATGCGAAAGTGAATGCCGCCCACCTGTACTACGAACAACATGGCCGCGGCCCGGACATCGTTTTCCTCCACGGGGCAGGGGGCAACCACCTGAGCTGGTGGCAGCAGGTGGCGGAATTCTCCCGGAGTTTCCGCTGTACCACCTTCGACGCCCGTGGCTGGGGCCTCTCCCGCGGCGACATGGCCGTTGGCCGCTGGTCACTCGGCACGGACCTCGTCGCCCTCCTCGAACACCTCGGCATCGAGCGCGCGCATGTGGTCGCCCAGTCCATGGGCGGGCGGGCTGTCGCCGGGCTGTCGCGTCTGGCTCCTGCACGCGTGCGGTCCCTGGTCCTGTGCGGCACCACCGCCGGCGCCACCAACGACCGCGTCCGCGAGCTCCAGGACGAGCTGCGTGACGAGCGGGGCGACCGCGGCCTGCGTGAGCATGCGCTCGCGCCCGGCTTCGAATCGGAAAACCCGGGCCTGGCGCTCCTCTACCGGCAGATCAACGCCCTGAACCCACCACGGCCCCGGGGCATGCTCGGGCGGCCGCCGGCAACCTACCGCGGGAGCACCCACGAACTCATCGCGAGCCTCGGGGTACCGGTGCTCTACATCGTCGGCGAACACGACCTCATCACCTCGCCCGAGATGATCCGCGAGGCGCAGGGCCTGCTGCCCGCCGCCGCATTCCACGAGGTGAAGGATGCCGGGCACTCGTGCTACTTCGAGCGCGCGGCCGAGTGGAACCGCGCCGTAGGCGATTTTCTCGCCCGGATTAATGGTTAACGGGTGGTTGCCACTAGGGAAACGCCGGGGTTATCGTCTACTTCCTATGTCGTGGATGTTCCGCTGGCTTTCGGCATTGTTGTCGCGCCTGTCTCTCCGCAGCGACAGTGAAGCCGGCTGGGTCGAGCCATCCAACGCGGTGACCCGCGCCGTCCTTGGCGGTGTCCCGCTGGCCCTGCCGGTGTCCACCGGGGCTCCAACCACGGGGCCGGCCCCCGTCGTCGAGCTGCCGCAACGCGCCCAGCCCGCCACGCGCACGGCCCAGCGGACTCGCCGCCGCCGCGCCAGCCGCGCTGCCTGATGCCGGGACGACCGCTATACTCGGCCCATGGCCATCTACGAATACTACTGCCCAACCTGCCGTGAGAAGTTCGAAGCGCGCCGCCCCATGGCCGAAGCGTC
>JAHDWR010000045.1:0-10239 GCA_023382755.1 Dehalococcoidia bacterium | reverse complement strand
CGGCGACCACCGCCACGCCGGACCCCACACCCGCCAGCGCGAGCCTCGCCAAACCGGCGACTGACCGCTCGCCCGTCCAGAGGACGGCGCAAGCAAGGTAGGCCAGCACAATCGCCAGCGAAACCTCGTTCACCCGGTAAACGGCGCGAATCAACGTTTTCACGTCGCGCATGTGGTCCGTCTCCTTCGCGCTGAACAGCGAAGTCTCCTGGCCATCGACGGTCACCAGGATGCGAAGCGTATCGGCGTCGTCCTCGAAGTACTCGATGATCTCCTCACCGGCCCGGTCCACGTCGGAAAGTGGCAGGCCGGTGCGTTCGCTGGAATCGAACTCGCGGAACCCGTGCCTGTAGTACCCGATGTCGCTGGCGAGGACGCGCACGTTGGCCGTGACCAGGAAGACTGGCAAAGCGATGACGAACAGGACGGCGGCGACGCGAGAGACGATGGGCATGGGCGCGGTGCGGTCCCGGGGGCCCGCGAGAGGATCGTGGGCCCGGGAGGGCCGCCGGTCAATCCGCGCGCCGGACTGGGAGGCCACGCTCTGGTAGACTCGGAACTCCCGGCCCCGGCCGGGTCTTCGTGCGCCATGAACCTCTTGGAGAAGCGACTATGACCGCCCCCGCCCAGGCCCCTGCCCTCGACTTTGTCTTCCACCCTCGCTCAATTGCCATCGCCGGCGTCTCGGCCAAGGAGTCGGCCGTCTTCGGCGGTGGCGGCTTCGTCTCATCGCTCCAGGAAATCGGGTTCCGCGGCCCCATCTACCTCATCCATCCCACCGCCCCGGCGATTCGCGGGATCAAGTGCTACCCGACGCTGCGCGACATCCCCGACGCCGTCGACTACGTCATCTCCTCGGTGAACGCGCGGTTCGTGCCGCAGTTGCTCGAAGATTGCATCGCCAAAGGCGTGCGCGTGCTGCACCTGTTCACCGCTGGCTTTACCGAGACCGGCGACGCCGACCGGGCCAAAATGGAGCAGGCCGTCGTCGCCCGGGCCCGCGAGGCAGGCATCCGCCTCATCGGCCCCAACTGCATGGGCCTCTACGTCCCCGAATCCCGCCTGGCCATGATGAACGGCCAGACACCCGAAGAGGGACCGGTTGGGATGGTCTCCCAGTCGGGCATGAACGCCGGCGAGTTCATCCGCTACGCCATCCCGCGCGGTATCCGGTGCTCCAAGGTCATCAGCTTCGGCAACGGCGCCGACCTGAAAGCGGCCGACTTCTTCGACTATTTGGCCGACGACCCGAAAACGGAGATCATCGTCGCCTACCTCGAGGGCATCCAGGATGGCCCGCGGCTGGCCGACGCGATCCGGAAGGCGGGCCATCGCAAGCCGGTGGCGATCCTGAAGAGCGGCCGAACCGAAGCCGGCTCGCGGGCCGCGAACTCGCACACGGCCTCACTCGCCGGCTCGCTCCAAATTTTCGATGCCCTCTGCAAACAGGCGGGCGCCCTCCGCGTGGAGAGCCTGGAAGCCCTGGTCGACATGGCAGTCACCTTCCGGTTTGTGAAGCGCCTGAGCGGCCCCAACGTGGTGGTGGTTGGCGGTGGCGGGGGCGCGAGCGTGCTCGCGGCCGATGACCTGGCCGCCGCCGGGCTCAACCTTCCGCCGCTCCTGCCCGAAACCCAGGCCGAACTGGCCAAGATCACGCACGAGGCCGGGACCAGCATCCGCAACCCGATCGACACCACCAGCCTCTGGGAGGACCAGGGGTTCGAAGCCACGCTCCGCCCCTGCGCCGAGGCTCCCAACATCGATGTCCTGCTCTATCACACGAGCTTTGGCTCCGGGCCAGGCGCGCGCCAGGTCGGCCTCCGCGACCGCATGCGGCGCCAGGCCGAGACACTCGGCCGCATCCAGGAGCAGTCCGGCAAGCCAGTCGTCGTCTGCATCCGGCCGTCGGTGTCCGCCGATGCCTTCGAACAGGCGGCCGACTTCCAGGAACTCTGCTGGCGGGCGAACCTGGCCACCTACCCGAGCATCGCCCGCGCCGGCATCGCCCTCGGAAACCTCCTCGCGTGGCAACAGTTGCAGGACTGAGTCTTCCCATTTCTCGTGAAAGTTGATAGACTCAGTCAACTTTATGGTCCTGCCTTCCTCCCTGGCCGACTTCCGTTGCTGTGCCTGGCGCACGGTTTCGTTCCGCGCGGCGGAAATGGCTGCGGCCCGCGCCGAGGTCGAAGGGGCGCACCAGCACGATGCGATCGTGATGAGTTGCCAGCGCCTGGAGGCCTACGGGTTCGGCCATTGCGCCTGCGCCGCACCGGACCACCTGCGCGGGGCTGAAGCGCTCCGCCGTCTGGCCGCCGTGGCGGCTGGACTCGATTCCGTCGTCCTGGGCGAAGACCAGATCACCGGCCAGGTGCGCTCCGCCTTCGTGGCTGCCTCCCCGGAATTGCGCGCGGCCGCGGACCTCGCGATTGGAGCGGCCCGCACGCTGCGGGCGGAAACCAGCTTCGGCAGTCATGCCGGGCACCTGCTCGACCGGGCGTTGAGCCTCTCAGCGGTGGAGCCCGGGCACGGCACGCTGCTGGTGCTCGGTGCCGGGGCCATGGGCCGGCTCATCGCGGCACGCGGCCGCGAACTCGGCTTCGATGTCGCCGTGGCCGGGCGCCGGCAGCCGACCGGCCCGTTCCCGTGGCGGTTCGTCGAGCTGGGCGCGGCCATCGAGCTTCGGCGCGTCGACGTGCTCTGTGGATGCCTCGGTTCCGGCGCGGGGGAGATCGCCCTCCGGGTCCTGCCCCAGGCGCGCCTTGTCGTCGACCTGGGGACGCCCCGGAATTTCGTGGAACCGGAAGGACCCGGCCTGGTCACCATCGCCGGGCTCCTGAGGAGCGAAGAGAGTCGCCCCCACAGCCGTGCCCGCCGGGCCGAACTGGGCATCCGTCTCGATGCGATCCTTACCGAGCGACTGGAGCACGCCAGGACCGACAGCAGCTCGGCGATCGGGAGACTGCGGCTCGAGGTCGAATCGGCGCGGCGCCGCGAACTCGCGCGGATCCAGCGCCTCCATCCCGACCTGCCCGCCGGTACGCTCGACACCATCACCCGTTCGCTGATCGACCAGGTCTTTCACACGGCAACCGCCCGCCTCCGCCACGCCGACGACCCGGAACTCGCGATGCGCGTGGCCGACCTTTTCGCGCAGCCCGCCGAACAACCCGCGAACCAGCGCTGAACCGGGCCCCGAGCCCTACTCCGGGCGTGGCCGCCGCCCGCGGACGGGTGGTTCCATCTGGCCGGCAGCGACCGGCTGGCACTTCGGGCACCAGGCCGTCTGCCGGATGTCGGCCCCCTGCGGTCCGGAGCGGATGCGGGTGAAGCAACGCCGGCAGGGCTGGCCCGCCCGCATGTACACCCACATGTCCGGCCGCCGGCTCAGGCCCAGGCTGTTCGGCTTCCCCACGCTCGCGCGGAGGAGCGCCTGCGCCTTCAGCAACAGCCCTCGCAGCTCATCGTCCGAAAGGTCCCGCACGCATCGCCAGGGGTTCATGCCCACGTGGAAGAGCGACTCGTGCTTCCAGATGTTCCCGACTCCCGCGACGGCCCGCTGGTCCATGATGGCATCTCCAACCGTGAGGCCTTCGCGCTCCGGCTCGCGAAGGCGGCGAAGGGCCTCCTCCACATCGAAGTCGTCGCTGACCAGGTCGGGCCCCAGCCCGGAGACCGGCTGGTGGTGCGCGAGCGCGCGCTCTTCGAGTAGCTCGATGACCGGGGCGCTGAAGTTGACCACGACCGCGTCGGCCACCTGCAGCACGAGCCGGGCCTCGCGCTCCGGTCTGCGCCATGTTTCCCCCGGGGCATACACGTGCCACGTCCCGTACATGCGCAAGTGTCCGCGCAGCACAAGCCCGTTGTCGAAGCTGATGAGGAGGTTCTTGCCGCTCGAACGCGCGCCGGTGCAGGTCGCACCAACGATCCGCTGGACCTGGGGCACGGGGCCCGGCCCGTGGCTGCGGGCGCCCAGGATCTGCTTGCCTTCGAGCGCGGCGCCGACCCTGCGCGCGAACCGGTAGACGCTGTCGCCCTCAGGCACTCCGCGAACCTCCCTGGCGGACCGGGCGATATGTCAGACCGCGGTAGCCGGTCGTGAAGCCCACCGCCCGCAGGTCGTCGGCCATCGGCGACTCGATCGCGGGCACCCCGTCGATCCGCTCAATCGTGAAACCCTTCGACCCGGCGCGGGCCGCGTGGCCGAGGAGCGCGTCCAGCGCCTGTCCCCGCACTTCGGCGTCGTCCGCCGCCGGCAGCGTGACGATACCGCGCCCCGACCGCTCCGCGTAGAGCACCGGCACGCCATCGACCAGCACAACGTGTGCTCCGGCCGCCCGGGCGAGGCCCCGACGCTCGTCATCGCTTCGCCTGGGCCAGGGGATAGCGGCCCCGTACGGTTGGGCCGGGTCGCAGGCAGCCAGCACGGTTGCGCCCGGCGAATCCGAAGGGTCCCGTTCTGCCCGCAAGCGCTCCACCGCGCCCGGATAGCCGAACTGGGCTGCGCCAAGCCCCTCGACGAAGTAGCCGCGCCGCACCCGTCCCGCGTCCTCCATCGCCTTGAGCACCGGGTAGACCGATGAGAACCCGCCGGGCAAGTCCTCCGCGTTCACACCTTCGCGCGTCACCACGCCGTGGCGTTCGAGAAGCGCCTGCGCAACCACATGGAGCCGCGCGGTCTGGACGGATGCGCCTGCGCCCGCTCCCACCGTCCGGACAAGCGACCACCGGCCCGCCGACTCCGGAGGCAGCCTTCCGACGCGGCCGCGCGGAGCTGGCCCGCTGCCTCGCCGCGGCCATGAAAGGGCCCGCAGCGGCGCGAACGTGTCGTTGGTGACCGTGCCCTGCCAGACCAGATCCCAGAGCGCCTCCAGCACTGCGGCCACCGGCGCGCCCGCCGCGGCCACCAGGTCAGCGAAGAACAGCGCCCCACGTGCCCTGAGCGCAACCACGATGGCTTCGTGCGCCAGCGTTGGGATTTCCGGCTCGCTTCTGGGTGCGAAGTGCTCCAGCATCTCCCGCCGGACGAGCACGACCCGTCCATCGTCCTTGCCGAGACGCCCCGCGCCGAACCAGGCGACCTCGCCGCCCGCCCCGAGCTGGTCGAGCAGCGACGGCTCGTACCCGGAGACGCGGGCAGGGAGCACGTCGCGTTCAAGCACCGACGCCGGGACCGGCAGCCCTTCGACCTGGAGGAGCACGTCGCGCAGCCGGTCGGCGCCGTGCAGCGCCGAACCCGTATCGTGCCAGCGCTGCAGGAACCGTGCGTAGGCCGCACCAGTGACGGGCTCGACATCGCGGCGGATGCGGGCCAGCGACCGCTGCTTCAGCAACCGCAGCACTTCGGGGTCGCACCACTCCCGTTCCGTGCCCCCGGGCCGGAAGTCGCCATGGAGGAGGCTGCCGCCGGCATCCAGCTCCTGGAGCGTCTCACGGACCAGCGACTCCGGGATGGCCCAGCGAAGGGCGGGGCCGCGGGCGACGAATGGGCCGTGGGTCCGCGCGTAGCGGCCCAGCAGCCCCTCCAGCGCGTCCGGCGTGGGCCGCAGAAACACCTCCGGCACGCCGGGCGGAGCAGCCACCCCGAGGCCATCGCGGTACCGTCCCGCGTCTTCCATCGGGATCCAGCGCTCCTCTCCGCCGATGCGGACGGGGCAGGCGCGCCGCGAGTTTCTCAGTACGGCGGTCCACTCGGGGAGCGATTCTGGTTCCGTCACGCGCGCCGCAAGCTCGGACTCGTCCAGGTCGCCCAGGCGACGCAACAGGTCGTGCAACTGGTCCGCGTTCCGCGCCTTCCGGTTCGGCACCAGGCACTGCAGCTCGAGCTCAACTTCTTCGACCACCGCCGGGTCGAGCAGCTCGCGCAGCTCGGCCTCGCCGAGCAGGTCGCGCAGCAGGTTCCGGTCGAGCGTGAGCGCCTGGGCGCGGCGCTCGGCCAGCGGCGCATCGCCCTCGTACATGTACGCAGCCACATAGTCGAACAGCAGCGAGCGCGCGAACGGCGAGGCCTCACGCGTATCGACGGTCGTCACGGAGATTTCGCGGCTGCGCACGGAGGCCAGGATCTCGACGAGGCCGGGCAGGTCGAACACATCCCGCATGCACTCGCGGTACGTCTCGAGGATGATCGGGAACGAGCCGTAGCGGCTCGCCACGGCGAGCAGGTTGGCAGACCGCTGGCGCTGCAGCCAGAGCGGCGAACGCGCCCCCGGGCGGTTCCGCGGCAACAGGAGGGCCCGGCCGGCGTTCTCCCGGAAGCGGGCCGCGAACATCGCCGTGTTCGCCAGCCGCGAGACGACCAGCTCCTCCACCTCTTCCGGCGACGGGAACAGCGCCTCGGTGCCGGGAGGCTCGTCGCCGCCGGCAAAGCGGATCGCGATGCCGTCGTCGCTCCAGATGGTCTGCACGTCGAACCCGCTGCGCTCCACAAGCTCGCCTTCGATGGCCTGGGCCCAGGGGGCATGTACGCGGCCACCGAACGGGGTGAGGATGACCACTCGCCAGTCGCCCAGTTCGTCTCGGAAGCGTTCGACTACGATGGTCCGGTCGGTTGGCACCGCGCCAACCGCCTCACGCTCGTCCTCCAGGTAGGCCAACAGGTTTCGAGCGCCGTTGTCATCGAGGTCGTGCGTTTCGGTGAGCTGGCGGACCGCGTCGTCGTGGTCGCGGACCGCCAGCAGTTCGCGCGTGAACGCGCCGATGGCGCGCCCGAACTCCAGGGGCCGGCCGACGCCGTCGCCCTTCCAGAACGGCATCTTTCCGGGCTCGCCGGGCGCCGGCGAAACGATCACCTGGTCCCGGGTGATCTGCTCGATGCGCCAGGTCGTGGCGCCCAGGAGGAATGTCTCGCCGGGGCGGCTCTCGTAGACCATCTCCTCGTCCAGTTCGCCCACGCGCGGGCCGCCGACGCCCAGGAACACCCCGTATAAGCCCCGGTCCGGGATGGTCCCCGCGTTGACCACCGCGATCGTCTTCGCATCCCGCCGGCTGGAGAGCTGGTCCGTCTCGCGGTCCCAGATGATGCGCGGCTTGAGGTCGGCGAACTCGTCCGACGGGTACTGTCCCGCCAGCATGCCAAGGACGCCTTCGAGCTGGTCCCGGCTGAGCGTGGCAAAGCTGTAGGTCCGCCGCACCATCGCCTCCAGCTCATCCACGGTCATGTCCTCCACCGCACAGGTCGCGACGACCTGCTGCGCGAGCACATCCAGCGGGTTGCGCGGCACGTCGGTCTTCTCAATGAGGCCGGCCCGCATCCGGCCGGTGACCACCGCGCACTCCAGCAGGTCGCCCCGGTACTTGGGGAAGATGCGCCCGGTGCTCGTCGCCCCAACCTGGTGGCCGGCCCGCCCCACCCGCTGGAGTCCCCGCGCCACCGATTTCGGCGATTCGACCTGGACCACGAGGTCGACCGCGCCCATATCGACGCCCAGTTCCATCGAGCTCGTACACACCAGGCCCGGCAGGAGGCCTGCTTTCAGGCGCTCCTCGACTTCCAGCCGCTGCTCACGCGAGATCGACCCGTGGTGCGCGCGAAGCAACTCTTCGCCCGCGAGTTCGTTGATGCGCGCCGCGAGCCGCTCCGCCAGCCGCCGGTTGTTCACGAAGATCAGCGTCGAACGGTGAGCCCGCACCAGGTCGAGCAATTCCGGGTAGAGCGCCGGCCAGATCGAGCTGCGCTGTTCGGGCCCTGGCTCCGGGGCGGCCCCGGCGAACTCCGCCGGCCGCGTCATGTCTTCGACGGGCACGACGACCTTCAGGTCCAGGTCGCGGCTGGCGCCCGCATCCGCGATGCGCACTGGGCGGTCGCCGCCAAGGTACTTCGCGACCTCCTCCAGGGGCCGTTGCGTGGCGGAGAGTCCGATGCGCTGGAAGGGCCGCCCGGCCTGCCGCTCGAGCCGCTCCAGCGAAAGTGCCAGGTGGGCGCCCCGCTTCGTCGCCGCCATCGTGTGGATCTCGTCGACGATCACCGTGTCCACCGTCGACAGGACGGCTCGCGAGCGCGAGGTGAGCATCAGGTAGAGCGACTCGGGGGTGGTGATCAGGATGTCCGGGGGGTCCCTCCGGATGTCTTCGCGCTCCCGCGCCGGCGTATCGCCGGTTCGTGTTGCAACGGTTATGTCCGGTACTGGTAGCCCTTCGCGGGCGGCAGCGATGCGCAACCCGGCAAGCGGAGCGCGGAGGTTGCGCTCGATGTCGTACGAGAGCGCCTTGATTGGCGACACGTAGACCACGGTTACGCCGGCCCGGACCGCCTTCCCCCGCTTGTCCAGGGGCAGCGGAGGCCGCGTGGCCAGCCGGTCCAGGCACCAGAGAAAGGCCGCCAGCGTCTTGCCCGACCCCGTGGGAGCGAGCAACAGCGTGTGTTCGCCTCGAGAAATCGCGTCCCAGCCGAGTTCCTGCGCCCGCGTGGGCACCGCGAACGTATCGCCGAACCACGCCCGTGCCGCCGGGCTGAACCGTTCGAGAGCTGGCCGGGCGGCGTGAGCGGTCATCCGCGTATTGTGCCAGAACGGGACACGGTTAGCACAAGTGTTCGCCTACTCTCCGGGCGTCACGTCCTTCGCCGCCGGGCGGGCGGCGGTTGATCGCCGGGTGCGCCGCGCCGGGGCGGGAGTCACGAAGCCCAGGTGGCGGCGGCGCTCATCGTCTTCCGGGTGGATCTCGACGCGGTAGATCGTCTGGTACGGGATGAACACCTGGGTTGGGTGCGTGTGCTCCGGGCTCGAGGTCTGCAAGGCCACCCACGTGTCGGCAAGCCCGCTGATCCCGTTCACGTAGTGGGTCACGCCGTCGATGGTGTTGACTTCCACGACCGGGACCTTGCAGTTGACCTGCTGGCAGAACCCGGCGATGGACGGGGGGAGGATGTTCTCGAAGAAGTTGCGGTCGAATGGGAGCCCCGCCCCGATGGGGGGAGCTGGCTGGGGCGCGGGAGTCCCGGCGACAACACCGGGAGGAAGGTAGATGACGCGGGAAGGCTGGCTCATATGCTGGAGGGTAAAGCCGCGCGCGGGTGCCCACAACCGCGAGATACCCCGCATAGACGGACGCCCCGGGTATGGCTATGATTTCCATAGTGATTGCGGCCGCTGCCGGTTGCGTCACGGAGTTCGCCACCAATTCTCGCCGTGGAGGCCCTTGCATGACGATCGATTCCGAAGCGACCGTGACCCTGGTCAACATTACCGATAAGGCCGCGGAAAAGGCCAAGGCCCTCCTCGAAGCGCGGGAACTGCCGGATGGCGCCCTGCGCGTCTTCGTCGCCGGCGGCGGCTGCTCCGGCTACCAGTACGGCATGGCCCTCGCGCGTGCTTCCGAAGACGACGACATCGTCATCGAGAAGTTCGGCGTCCGCATCGTCGTCGACCCCGAGAGCGCACAGTATCTCCAGGGCGCCGAGATCGATTATGTCGATGACATCATGAAGAGCGGTTTCAGCATCTACAACCCGAACGCCGTGAAGTCCTGCGCGTGCGGTTCGAGCTTCCAGACCGGCGACAACAGCGGCCAGCCGCGCGCCTGCTGCTAGAGGCGGGACCGGGGCGCATTCATTGAACGGCACAGGGGTGGCCGGCTGGCCACCCCTGTCTGGTGTTCGACGCGACGAGCGCTACATCAGGTTGCGCATCAGTTGCGTTTCGCTCGTCAGGAAGACCATCGAGGCGCGCGTCGCCGCCCGAAGACGCGCAAACTCCGCGTCGGTCACAGCCATCTCGTCGAACTTCTCGAGGGCGGTTAGCGAATCGAACTCCGCTGCGATGGAGACCCCGTTCGTGTGCCCCGTCATGGACGACCAAACGCTGGTGTGCGCGTCGATTCCGCGCTGCTTCTGGTAGTCGAGCGCCTGCGAGACCGCGAGCACGAAGTCGCGATGGTGGCCCGCCTGGACTTCGCCGGTGAGGACGCGCATGTATTTGCGCGGCGCCGTCGCATCCTCGGAGGTCATCAGCCCTTCGGAGTGGTAGGCCAGCCGATGAATGGAGACCTTGGAATCCTCAAAGACCATGTGCGTGCGCACCGTGCGGCGGACTATCGCGAAAAGCGAATCCACCGTGGCCATATCGGTCCACTTCTCCAGGACATCGAGCGCGTTGAAGTCGGCGGCAATGACGACGGCGTTGTTTTTCCCCGTCATTGCCCCCCAGATTGCCGTCCGCGCGCGGATACCGCGTTCCAGCTGGAAGTCATTGGCTTCGCGCATGGCGGCCAGGAAGTCCCTGGTCTGTCCCTGGCCAACCACGC
>JAHDWR010000044.1 GCA_023382755.1 Dehalococcoidia bacterium | reverse complement strand
TCCGCCGTCCCGAGGAACGCATCGAACCCCTTCCCGAGCGAGGTAATGAACTGGTCGTTCAGGGTTTTCCACTGGGCCATCAGGTCGGAGAGGTTGGGCGGTTGCGTCATGCTGCGCATCGTACACGACGGCTGTGCCCTAAGCCGAAGCCGGGCGTAGTATCGAGACCATGGTCGGCAGGCAGTTTCAATGGGCGACTGCTGACCGGCTCGGGTTGCTCACCCGGCAGCGGCTGTTGCGGTCCGCCTGGCTTGGGGTTGTTATTGGGCTCGTGGCCGGCGGCGGCGCGATCGTGTTCTACGAAGGCATCGACTTCGCGACCGAGCATCTGCTGGGCAATCTCGCCGGTTACCATCCCCCGGCGCCACTCGGCGAAGGCTCACAGGACTGGAGTGGACCCTCGCGGCGCTGGGTGCTTCCGCTTCTCCTCGGCGCCGGAGGACTCCTTTCCGGGCTGATCGTCTGGTTGTTCGCCCCAGAGGCCGAAGGCCACGGTACCGACGCCGCCATCGATGCGTTTCATCACAAGGGCGGGCGCGTCCGCCTCCGGGTCGTCCCCGTGAAGCTCGTTGCCTCGGTGATCACCATTGGCTCCGGAGGCGCCGCCGGCAGGGAAGGCCCGACGGCGCAAATCGGCGCCGGCTTCGGCGCGTTCGTTTCGGACCGCCTCCATCTTGAGCCCGCCGAGCGCCGCCGGGCGCTCGCGGCCGGCATGGGCGCCGGCATCGGCGCCTTCTTCCGGGCGCCCCGCGGTGGCGCGATGATGGCCGCCGAAGTCCTGTACAAGCACGACTTCGAAGCCGACATCATCCTCCTTGGGCTCATCTCGTCGATCGTCGCCTACTCGGTCTTCGGCGCCTATACCGACTACACGCCGGTATTCGGCGGCGCCGGTTCGTTTTCGTTCACCCACCCGCAAGAGCTGCCGTACTACGCTGCCCTCGGTATCGCCTGCGGGGTCTTCGGACTCGCCTACGCCCGCTCGTTCTACGGCTTCACCGGCCTGTTCAAGAAGGCCCCACTCCCTGTGTGGCTGAGGCCGGCTGCCGGGGGTGTCCTGGTTGGCGCAATCGGTATGGCTGCTCCCGAGGCCATCCACGTCGGCTACGGCTGGGTCCAGCAGGCATTCACCCGCGAAGGCGTCATGGAGTTCTCGCCATGGCTCCTGCTCCTACTCCCCGCCCTGCGCATCGTCACCACCTCGCTCACCGTCGGCTCGGGCGGCTCTGGCGGCATCTTCGGCCCGGGGATGGTCATCGGCGGGCTCATCGGGGCGGCCTACTGGCGCATCGGGCACGAGCTGCCCGGCTTTCCGCAAGAACCCGGCCCGGTCGTCATCATCGGGATGACCGCCATGTTCGGCAGCATCGCGCACGCGCCGCTGGCAATGCTGCTCATGGTCGCTGAGATGACCGGCAACCTCTCCCTCCTCGGTCCAGCCATGATCGCGGTGGCAGTCGCCACACTCCTGGTCGGCGATGAGAGCATCTACCGGAGCCAGGTGGCTACCCGGGCCGATTCGCCCGCCCACCGCCATCGCTTCGCGTTCCCGCTGCTCACCGCCCTCCCCGCCGGCCGTGCCGCCACCCCCGTGCCGGTGGTCGATGCCGCCGCGTCGCCCACCGAGGTCCTCCTCGCCATCGATTCGGCCAAGACGCAACACGCCATCGTCCGGCGCTCAGATGGCTCCCTCGGCGAGGTCCTGGCTTCCGACCTCCGCGAAGGCAGTACTGCCGCGACCGCGGGTGCCCTCAGCAGGGCCCTGCCCGCGCCGGTCCAGGCCGACTGGCCGCTCGACCGGGCGCTCGACTTGCTCAACGAACACGACCGTCGCTGGCTGCCTGTCGTCGATGGCCCCGGGGGCGAAGTGCTGGGCTCCATCGACGCCCGCACGCTCCTGCGCTCCTACCGCCGGGCTGCCGCTCTGCAGATGCGTCAGCTGGCGCCGCTCGCCGAGGAGATGGAAACCGTCGAGGTCGTCATCCCCGAAGGCGCGCCCATCGCGCGGCGGCGCCTCTCCGATGCCGCCTTCCCTCCCGGCGCCCGCATCGTCGCCATGCGCAGAGACAACCACACGGTTGTCCCCGATGGCGCGACGATCCTGCTGCCCGGCGACGTTGTGACGGTCACCATCGGGGCCGGGACGCGGACAGCGGTGTTCGAACTGCTCGCCGGCGCCGAGCCGCGCTAGTCCCGCGCGTATCCGCCATCCCGCAGCCGCCGCCACACCTCGCCGCTCGCCGCGTAGCGCTCCATCAGGTACGGGTACACCGCGGGGATGTTGAACAGCTGCTCCATGCACAGCTGCGACAGGTACCGGTCGAGCACGGCCGGGTGCTCGTCGGGGTCAACCAGGTCGATCTGCAGCCCATCCTCGAACCCCCCCGCCGCGGCCGGCATCCCCGCGGGCTGCTGCGCCACCAGCCCCTTTTCCGAAAGCGACGCGATCGCCGCTCGCAGTTGCGCCCGGAACTCCGGCGTCACCGCCACCTGACCGGGGACGAGATGGTGCTCGGCCGTCTGCCCGCTCGCCAGGGCATGCACCACCGCCGTCACGTGGTCCACGCGGAAGGTGTCGCTCCCGGCCGCGCGAGAGGGTGGCAGCCCAACCGAAAGCACACCGAGCAGCGCCACTTCGAGCGGCGCGAGGTCCTCAGGCTGGTAGGCTGGCATCGATCCCTACAGTAGCCCGCTCCGCGCCCCCGGCACAGCGCGCGCCTTCGCCGCCCGGTACAATCCCGCCACTTCGCGCTGGAGAGTGCCCCCCATGGCCGAGGTCCGTCACCGCTACATCGAAACGAACGGCATCCGGATGCACGTCGCCGAGGCCGGCCAGGGATCCCCGGTAGTCTTCTGCCACGGGTTTCCCGAACTCTGGTACTCCTGGCGCCACCAGGTCGAGGCGCTCGCCGCGGCAGGCTATCGCGCGATCGCGCCCGACATGCGCGGCTATGGCGAGACCGATGCCCCGGCCGAGCCCGAGAAGTACACGATGAAGATCCTCTGTGCCGACATGGCTGGCCTGCTCGACGCCCTCGGCGTCGAGAGGGCCGTCTTCGTCGGCCACGACTGGGGCGGCGCGGTCATCTGGCAGATGGGCCTCCGCTACCCCGAGCGCGTCGCGGGCCTCGTCGGACTGAACACACCCTATGCTCCCCCGAGCGGGGCCCGTACCACCGAGGCCCTCCGCGACTACCACGGCCTCACCGATAAGACCTTCTACATGCGCTACTTCCTCACGCCCGGTGTGGCAGAGGCCGAGCTGGAAGCCGATGTCCGCGGCAACCTGGCCAGGGCCTTCATGGACTACACCCGGGCGGAGGACTTCCACACGTTCATGACGGTTGGCGGCGATGGGAGCGGCGTGTTCACGCGCATCCCCCCGCGTACCTCGTTCCTGAGCGATGAAGAGCTGGACTACTTCGCGCGGACGTTCGAACGGACCGGCTTCCGCGGGGGCCTGAACTGGTACCGGGCTGCCGACCTGAACGCGGACGAGGTAGACGCGCCGAAAGGCCCGCAGCTTCACATCCCGGCAATGATGGTGACCGCCGGCAAGGACCTGATCCTGAAGCCGGAGATGGCCGCACCCATGCCGATGCTCATCCCCGGTATCCGCATGGAACACATCGAGGACTGCGCGCACTGGACGCAGCAAGAACGCCCGGCAGAAGTCAACGCCCTCCTGCTGGACTTCCTGAAGTCACTGGCGTTGGGCTAGTCCCGCGGGACCTGGTTCTGCACGCGCCGGATGCGCCACATGAGCCTGCGAAACGGGGAAAGAAGCGAAGAAAGGAAGTTCATCGGGGCAATCCTCAAACGGGATGGCCTCACACTACGCCGAAACCCGGCGCCTGTCTCGATAAATCTTGGCCGGGCCCGATTACTCGCAGGCGCTGCCGCACCCGGTCCCGTCCGCGCCAGGAGGGCAGCAGATATCCGTGCAGAACTGGACGAGCCAGTGGATGGCGTCCGGGTCCAGGCAGTAGCACGCGGCCGGGCCATCCACGTTGCCGCGCACCACGCCCGCCTCGCGCAGCACCTTCAGGTGCTGCGAGACGGTGGATTGGGCCAGGGGCAGCACGTCCACCAGGTCGGTGACGCAGGCCTGCCGGCGGCTCAACTCAGCCACAATCCGCACCCGCGCGGGGTTTCCCAGCGCCCGAAAGATCGCGGCTGCGCGCTCTTCCTCGGTTGATAGCGATTCGATGCTCTTCATGCTCTCCCAAGTGTATCGTCAAAATGCGATGGGAGGCTATCCCGGGAGCATCGCCCGGAAGCGCTCATCCAGTTCGGCCAGTGGCCGGCCCCCGCCAAAGCGCTCGAGTGCCGAACGTCGGCCATCGGCGTTCACCGCCAGGTTGCCCGCCCGGTGGCGCTCGACCAGGCCTCGCAACGCCTCCGAGACCTGCTCGAACCCCTCTGCCTGGATCGCCCCCGGCATCGGATGAGTCCAGATAACATAACGCCCACGGGAAAGCGCCTCAGCCGCCATGAACGACTGGCCGTCGTGTGTCGTCAGGCGGACCAGGGCCGTCGTCTCCCGGTAGAGCGGGTCCATGTCATCGACCCACGGCCGGGCCGAGAGGTTCGCGGGCAGCGGGTCCGGCAGCGTCTCCGCCGGCGAGGGGATCAGCGTGAAGTGCACGTCCGGGAAGGCCGCCGGCAAGCGCAGCATGGTGTCGATGTCGAACACAGCCCGCGCGAGCCGGTCCACCGGGTAGTAGAGCAACACCCCGAAACGTTCCGGCAGTGGGGGCGGGTCGCTTTCGGCCACCGGGATCGGCAGCGGCACGTATTCCGACCGCACGCCGGCCGTCCGCAGCTCTTCCACCAGCCAGGGCGCGTCGCACCAGTGGGTCGCCCGCTCGGCGATCCGCAGCGCCACGTTGTCGCGGCGGTGTTCGTCCACCGCGATCTGTACATCCGTGCCCACCCAATGGATCACCACCGGCTTCCGCCGGAACCGCAGGAGGTTGTCCTGTGGCGAACCCCGGTCGATCCGGCTCCCAATCAGGTACACAATGTCGGCGCGCGTCGCCGCGGAGGCCACCTTCGCCCAACCGCCGACGTGGCGGCCCGGATGGTCGATGTACCGCGCGCTCCAGCCCAATGCCGCCAGGTCGCGTACCAGCAACCGCCCGAAATACGGCAAACCGAGGATCAGGATCGAGCCGCGCTGCGCCTCGCCCGGGGGAGGGATGGTCATGCGGCCATGTCCTCGGCGCCGGTCCGGCAGCGGCTCAGACTCGTCGATTTCGTGGCGGCATCCTCGTTGGCGAAGTCATCGCCCCGGCCGGCCGGCAGCGTGCCCCCGGCATGTGCCCGTGCTCGTTGGTGGAGGCGCCGTGGATCGCGCCGCGCGGTGACGGTGAACGGTTGGGCGTGAATGCTCACATTATCACCCACCCGCGCCCCAGGCTCCCGCCGCGCGTCCATTCGATCTGTGGCATCGTCCCTCCGGGGTCGAACGGGCTGTAAACTGTCAGTAAACAGTTGCAGGCAGCCCAACACAATGTGGCCGAGTGCCTTGCCTGCATAAGAAGCCACTCCTACGCTGCAAGCAATGGGGTGCTTCAGCCCCACCTGTGAGGCAGCATGAAACGAGCGCTTCTTCTTGGTATCGCCGCGGCCGGCGCCGCCGTCGCGAGCATCCCCGCGTTGGTCGCGACCGCCCAGGGTTTCCCGCCCCCTCCGCCGACTACCTACTACGGCAAGGCGCCCGCCGGCATCGGTCCGGGCCAGGCCGTCATCGCCATCGTCAGCGACGGCTCCTCGTCGCAGGTTTGCGGCGATGGTTCCACCCTCAACGATTCGAGCGGCGTCGTCTACGTCGTCGATGTCGTGGCCAACGCCCAGATCGCTGGCTGCGGACAGACCGGGCGCACCGTCCAGTTCTACTTCGTCGCCGCCAAGCGCCTTTCCACCGACACCGCAACCTGGAGCGGCCCCGGGCCGGCCCAGAAGGACCTGGTAAACCTCGGTCCCGCGCTCACCACGCGGAACGTCACCCCCCAGGTCGCCAAGGACGGCACGTACTAGCCGTTCGGCCCTCGCAACGCTCTCCAGGCGAGCACTCCGTCCGCAGGCCGGGGTGCTCGCTTTGTGCGTCCGGGCTGTTGGCTACCGGGGCCAGAGCAGCTCGTACAGCGCTTCGATTGCCTCCGCCGCCCGCGGACCCGGCACTCGCAGGTACAGCGCCACATCGAGCTCGTGGATACGCCCGTCGCGCACCGCGCGCGTCTCTGTCCAGGCGGCGTCGGCCCGGACCTGGTCCGCAAGCCCCCCCTGGCCCGAGGGGAGCACCAGCACCACATCCGGGTCCGTGCTCGCGGCCTGCGCAATTTCGATGACGCCGAAGCCCGGGATCGGCCCACCTTCCGGCGCCGCGCCAAGCACGTTCACCGCGCCCAGCTGCTCCAGCAGGCTCCCGATATAGGTCGCCGTGCCGCCGCCGAATACGTCCCGCCCGCCGCCACTGACCACCAGCACCCTGGGCTTCTCCCCGGTCTGCCCGCGAGCCTTGAGGACGGCGGCGTCCACGCGCGCCTCGATCGCCTCGCGCGCGGTCCGGGCCTTGGCCTCGCGTCCGGTTGCCTCGCCGAGGGCGTCCAGCGTGGCGAGCACCTCGCCGTAGCTCGCCGCCTTGATCACGAACACCGGATACGGGAACTTCTCGAAGTCCCGCGTCCTTCCGCTGTGAAACGCGGCATCCCCTATCACCAGGTCGGGTCCGAGCGCCGCGATCGCGGTGAAATCGGGCGTCAACGAAGAACCGGTCACCTTCGCGCCCGGGGCGGAGGTCTCAGCGGTATCGGCTGTTCGCCCCACCACCTCCAGCCCCAGTTCCGCGGCAAACTCGGCCGCGGCTGGACTCATCGCCGCAACCGTCCGCACCTCCTCGGTCAGGCGTACCGGCCGCCCGATCATGTCGGTCACGGTGCGCGGCCCGGCGGAGACCTCCGCGGCGATCGTTGGCGTTGGCGTCGGTCGCGGCGGCACCGGGTCGGCGGCCTCGCCGCAGGCCCCGAAGAGCACAACCATCCCGAGGATGGCCGCCACCCACCTCACGAAAGCCGCTCCTCCACGCCGATCGTCTGGAGGTAACGGCCTGCCGCCCCCTGCCGTCCGCGAGGCGCGCGCAACAGTTCACGGATGTCGTCGGGCGTGTCCAGGTCGAGCGTCAGTTCGCGGTTGTGGTTCGCGATCACCGCCATGCCGGCCGCTTCAGCCGCGGCCCGGTGCTTCGCATGGCTCCCCGGCCCATAAGCCAGCGCGAAACGGCCCGGGGGGTTGAGGAGCATCGCGTTCGTGCCCCCGTCGCGGCTTTCCACCAGCACCGCCGTGTCCGCGCGCCCTCCAAGTTCGTCCAGCGTCGCGATCGCCCCCGCCGTGGCCAGGGGCAGGTCCGCGTGCAGGATCAGCAGCCGTGATGTGACGGTGCCATCGGCCATCAGTGTGGCAATGGCTCGCTCGAGCTGGGGGTTCAGTCCCGCGAGGCCGGCCTCTTCCCGCACTACCCTGCCCCGCCCGCCAACGTGGGCCGCCACCCGCTCATCCGGCGTGAGCACGATCGCGCGGCGCCCCGCGGCGTGGAGCACGGTTTCCAGCGTGATCAACGCCAGGCACTCGCGCTCCTCGGCCGAAAGCAGCCCGGCAAGCCGCCCCTTGGCCCGATCGAGGCCGTTGACCGGGATGAGGATGGGCAGCTCTGTCACCGGCCCGTCCCGATCGCGTTCAGTATGTCCTCGGCGAGTTCCCGCTTCCGCTCCATGCTGGTCATCATCGTATCGGTCACCAGGGTCCTCATCCCCAGCGCTTCCACCGCCGGCGCGAGCTCCCGGTCCTCAACGTCGAGCACGAACAGGTCCACCAGCCCCTGGTAGATCCGGGCGACGCCGAGCGCCGAGACCTCGTAGCCGAGGCTTGTCATCATCTTCGCCGCCGGCCCCTTCACCACCTGCCCGGCGATGATCGGGCTGACCGCTACGCGGGTCGCGCGGGTGTTCGCGAGAGCCTCGCGCATTCCCGGCACGGCCAGGATCGGGCCGATGCTCACGAACGGGTTGCTCGGGGCAATGAACACCGCCTCCGCGCCGCCGATCGCCTCCAGTACGCCCGGCGCCGGCTTCGCCTTCTCCACCCCGTCGAAGCGGATCGAGCGCACGTCCACCTCGGTGCGGAGCCGCACCATGTACTCCTGGAACGCGATCTCGCCCTCCGGCCCGGCGATCATCGTGCGCACCGTCTCGTTCGCCATGGGCAGCACCTTGCAGGTCAGCCCCCACGCCGCGGCCAGCCCACCGACCACCTCGTGCATGGGCCTGCCTTCGCGCATCTGGCGCGTCCGGTGGATGGCCATCGCAAGGTCGCGGTCGCCGAGGTTGAACCACCGCTCATACCCGAACTTTTGCAGCTGATCGACCACCGCGAACGTGTCGCCGCGCAACCCCCAGCCGGTGTCCGGGTTGACTGCGCCGGCAAGCGCATAGATGACGATGTCGGTATCGGGCGAGACGTGCAGGCCGAACATCTCCACGTCGTCGCCGGTGTTCGAAATCACGGTGACGGCGGCCGGATCGACGGCCTGGCAGAGCCCCTGGAGGAAGCGCGATGCGCCAACGCCGCCCGCGAACACGGTGTACATGCGTGGATGGTACCCGCGCGCCCGGCGAACCGCGAACCCGCCCCCACCGGCATCACGCATGCGCCGGCGGGCTCTCCGGGGCTGCCTCGATCGCCGAAACCGCCACGGCCCGCGACTCCCTGTCCACGACCGGGGCCGGGACCACGTGGGCCACCCGCACTGCGCCAGGTGCTCGCTGCGCGGCGCCCAATTCCACCGCCACGAAGATCGCGAAGATCGCCCACAGGTAGGGCTCTTCGAACAGGCGGCCCTCCGATTGGCTCTGCACCAGGATCTCGATCAGCGCGACCGTGCACCAGCCAGCCATCGCCCTGGCGTAGCGGCTCCCGGCGCGCCGGTACGTGTTCCAGCACGCAAGCCCGATCCGGAGCACCACGAAGAGGAACATGGAAACCGCCACCAGCCCCCCTTCCGCCATCAGGCTGATGAATGACGTATGCGAGAGCGTGGTCTCCGCCCACCACGGGATGACCCACATGTAACTCTGCACGAGCGCGTTCTGGTAACTCCCCGTGCCCACCCCGATGAACGGGTTGTCCTTCCACATCTCCCAGCCCGCCCGGATGAGGAACTCGCGCTGCCCCAGCACCTTGATCCCGAGCGTCAGCGACTTGATCCGCTCGAAGTCCGACCCACCCTGGAGCATCAGCAGGCCGACCGCGACGACCACGCCCGAGAGACCGAACGCGGCCAGCCGCAGCTTCGTGTACCGCCCGATCGGCGCCAACATCACCATCAGGAACCCGGCCAGGAGGAAGCCCAGCCAGCCGGAGCGCGAACCCGTTGCTGCCAGCGCGGGCAGACCAACGATCACCGCCGGCACCGCCAGGTACACGGTCAGCCGCCGCGCTCCCGTCGAGAGGATCATCGCGGCCGCCAGGGCCATCGTCACCGCCAGGAACCGCGCCAGGTTGTTCGGGTCCGCGAACGTCGCGTTCGAGCGGTAGCCTCCCCCTGGTTCGAACAGCATGCTTCGCCACTGCAGCGCGCCAATGAACCGCTGGCCGATCGCCAGCACGGAGACCAGGCCGGCGGCGATGAAGAAGGCGGCCGCGATCCGCTCGATATCCCGCCGGTCCTCGATGAGCGACGGCGCCACGAACACGAACGCCACGTACATGGGCAGGATGATTACCGAGTTCGTCGGCCGCTGGCTGTCCGACCAGGCGACGCCGAGCGTGATCACCGCGGCCAGCAGGACGACCGGGACGATGATCGCCGAGTTCGGTATCAGCCGCCCGGGGTTGTGCCGGCAGCGCCACGCACCAACGACGATCGCCGCCGCCATGGCCGCTTTCCCGGGGTTCAGCATCGTCCGGATGGCCCCGCCCGCGCCGCCTTCGCCGAGCGTGCCAACGGTCTGGGTTTGAAGGTATTCGAACGGCAGCCCCAGCACCACGCACGGGATGAGCAGCTTCGGCTCCCGCAGGATGATGACGGCGCCCAGCAGGATGGCCTCCACCACCACGATGAAGCCAAGGTCAAGCACGGGCCGGCCACCAGCTCGTGAAGTGATTCACAATTGACCCCCGTCCGGCGTGCCAACTACGATACGGCCCGATGCCGACCGGAACCAGCGGGCTGGAACGCGACCTTTCTCTCATTCGGCGGCGGGCGTGGCTTTTCATCCCCTTCGCCGCCCTCGGAATTCTCGCCGCCGTCTTCATCGGAAACCTCACCGGCGAAAGCACCGCCACCGCATCCCTGACCCTCGATACCACCGTCCACGACCTCGTTGTCGGCGGCGACCGCGGCCTCCGCATCTACGAGGCCCAGGAGATGACCAGCGACCCCCGCTTCCGCGACAAGGTTCGCGAGGCGATCGGCGACCCGGAGTTCGACTTCGGCCGTTTCGCCATCAGCCTCAGCCCTATCTCCGTCGCCGATGGCATCTCGCGGGGCATTCTGACCATCTCGATCACCGACCCCGTGAAGTCCGAAGCCGAACGGTACCGCGCCGCCTTCGTCAACATCTTCATTACCGAGTACACCGAACCCGACGGTCTCTGGCGCACGCGCTTCGTCGATCGGCGCCGCAAGGTGGCCGAGGAGAACACGGTCCAGTTCGAAGAGGTCTACGCTCAGCTCAAGGCCAGGACCGACCCGCTCGGCATCTACCTCCCCCCGCTGATCGACGCCCGCGGCCAGATTTCGCCCTCGACACCCGACTACGAACAGCAGGCCCAGCTCCGCCGCGAACTCGCCGAAGTGGATGGTGCCATCGGCGCCATTGCCGGGATCTCCCCGGGAGCAGCAGCCGCCGTCGCCGGGAGCGTCCTTGGCCAGCCCGTTGCCGCCGGAGACGCCGCCGCCGCCCTCGCCGCCCGCAAGGTCTCCCTCGAAGCCGCCATCGAGGCGTTCTCCGTCGACACCGTCGCGCTCGCCGAAAGTAAGCTCGACCCGGAAACCCTCCGCCTGCTCGATGAACTCCGCGGCAAACGCCAGACGAAAGACGAGTCCTACGCTCGCCTCGCCAACGCCGAGGTAGCCGTCGGCAGCGCCGAGAGCTTCGTCACCGCCTCTTACGCGTCATCAGGGGGACTGGCGGGCTCCATGCTCGGCCGCATTGCAGTGGCCATCGTGGTTACCATCGTGTTCGGACTGATCGCGATTTACACTGTCGAATGGCTCAGCCAGGCGCGCGGTACCTCCGATCTCTAGCCCGCCCGCCCCGTCCGGTCTCCCCATGCGTATCGCCGAAGTCAACGACATCGCCTCCGTCGCCACCGAGATCGCCGTGGGACTTCGCACCCTCGGCCACGAAGTCGACTTCTTTGCCCCCCGCCTCTTCGGGGCCAGGCTCCCTGCGTTCGTTAAGCCGGTCACGGCCCCCGCGCGCGCGCTCGATTGGCTCGACCTCATCCGCCGGGTCCGCGCCGGGCACTACGACCTGGCCCACATCCACTACGCCTACCTGGGCAACCTGGGACGGCTGGGCCGCTTCCCCTACATCCTCCACTGCCACGGCACCGACCTGCGCGGCGAATCGGCCTTCACCCGCCCGCTCGTCCGTTCAGCCGTCCGGGGCGCTCGCCACGTCTTCTACGCCACCCCGGACCTCTGGCCCTACCTCCGGGACCTTCGTCCCGACGCCGAGTTCCTCCCCAACCCGATCGACCTCGAACGCTTCGCCCCCGCCAGTCCCCCCTCCGCCGGCGCCGGCGTTTTCATCTGCTGCGCGCTGACCGAGATCAAGGGCGCCGGGACCGTCCTCGAAGCGTGCGCCATCCTGGCCGGGCGGCGCCCGGACATCCGCTTCACCGCCTATGCGGGTGGGGCGTATGCGCCTCAGTTCGAGGCGCTCCCAAACGTCACCCTCATCGCCCGCCAGCCCCGCTGGAAACTGCCCGCGATCATCAACCAGCACGCCGTCGTCGCCGGCCAGATGAAGCTCGGCACCGCCGGGATGGCCGAGCTCGAAGCGATGGCCTGTGCCCGCCCCGTCGTCACGTGGTTCAACGAACCGGATGCCTATCCCGAAGCCCCGCCCTTCGTGTCGGTATCCACTGCTGATGAGATGGCCCGGGAGATCGAGCGCCTCGTCGATGACCGCGCCGCCAGTGACAGTGCCGGCGCCTCTGGCAGGGACTGGATAGCCCGCCACCATTCGCTCGCCAACGTCGCCGCGCGTGTCGAATCGGTGGCACGGGCGATTGTCGACGGCGTCCCCGTCCCGCCGCCGCATTGACCGCATTCGCCCTCGTACCTACGGTGGAACCATGACCACACCCACAGCCTCCGGACGGCTCGACGACGCACCGCTGACCCTCCCCGAGCGGCCGTTGGTCTCCATCGTCATCCCCTGCTTGAACGAGGAGAAGTACATCGTCGCGCTGCTCGATTCCCTCGCCGCCCAGGACTACGGCCCCGACGGCATCGAGGTCCTGGTCTCCGATGGCGGCAGCACCGACCGGACGCGCGAACTTGTGGCCGCCTATCCCTCGCGCTTCCGCCGCCTCGCGCTCGTCGAGAACCCCCGCCGCATCACCGTGGCTGGCCTGAACGAGGGCATGGACGCCGCCCGCGGCGATTGCTGGATCATCATCGGCGCCCACAGCCACGTGCGTGCCGACTTCGTCCGCCAGTCGGTCGATGCCCTCCGGCGCACCGGCGCCGCCTGCGTCGGCGGCCCCATCGAGACCATCGGAGAAGGCACCGCCGGCCTCGCCATCGCCGCCGCCATGTCCTCGCCGTTTGGCGTCGGCAACGCGAAGTTCCGCTACGCCGAAACCGAGGGCGAAGTTGATACCGTCCCCTTCGGATGCTACCACCGCAAAGTCTGGGAGGTCGTCGGTCGCTTCGACGAAACGGTCGATGGCGCCGATGAGGACAGCTACAACGCGCGCCTCATCGAAGCGGGCGGCAAGATCTGGCTCACGCCCGCCATTCGCAGCAGCTACTACCCTCGCCGAACGTTCAAGGCCCTCGCGAAGCAATACTGGGAGTACGGGGCCGCCAAAGGCACCCTCATGGCCCGGGGCCGCCCCCTCCAGCCCCGCCACTTCGCCCCTTCGGCGATGGTCGTCGGCGGACCGGTCCTCTGGCTCCTCGGCAGGGTCTCGCGCCGAGCGCGCTGGCTCCTCCGTCTGCTCGCGCTCGCCTATGCCGGCGGCGGCATGCTCATGGCCAGCCGGGCCGCCGCGAAGAACGGTGCCAACCCGGCCCTGACTTTCGCCGCCATGGCCACCATGCACGTCACCTACGGCGCCGGCTTTCTCGCCGGGTGGTGGAGGGAACGGCAGCAGTAGCCCCGGCCAAAGGGACCGCGCCACCCTCCGCCGAAAGACCGACGCCATCTGTGCCCGGCTTCACAGATACCTTCGGGCCGCTCGTGAGAACCTCCCGGCATGATCCCTACCCCAGTCCCCGTGGTCGTCCGGGGAGGGCTGTACGCCTTCGATGAGTTCGAACTCGATGTCCCCGGTTTCGAACTCCGTCGTGCCGGCATCTCCGTCCCTCTTGAGCCCCAGGTCTTCGAAGTCCTCGCATTCCTTGTCCAGAACGCCGGACGCGCGCTTTCGAAGCAAGAACTCCTGGACCACGTCTGGCCGGAACGCTACGTCACCGAAGCCGCGCTCAACAGCCGCGTCATGGTGGCCCGCAAGGCCATCGGCGATAACGGCCACGAGCAGCGCTACATCAAGACCGTCCATGGCCGCGGCTACCGGTTCGCCGGCGTCCTCGAAGAGGAGCCCGCCCCCGCGACCCAGGCTCCGGCCGCCGCTTCCGCCGCTCCCGGGGCCCTCGCGGCGCCATTCCCGCTCGATGTCCCCTTGACGTCGTTTGTCGGCCGCGAACGGGACATCGAGCGGCTGATCGACCTGGCCTGTGCCGATGCGCGCCTGCTTGCGATCGTCGGTGCGGGCGGCATGGGGAAGACCCGGCTCGCCACCGAGCTGGCCGCCCGTCTCGCGGCCGCGGGCCGGCCGGTCGCGTTCGCGGCCCTCGAAACCGCCGACGACCGCACCCTCTTCGCAAGCATCGCCTCGGCGATCGGCTTCAAGCCCCGCACGACGGACGTGGCGGCCGAACTCGTGCAGCACCTCGCCGGGAGTGAGCTCGTCCTCGTCCTGGATAACCTCGAACACGTCATCGATGCCGCCCGCGGCTTTCTGCAGGAATTGCTCGCTTCCGCCCCGCGTGTCCGTGTCGTCGTCACCTCCCGTGTCGTCGTCGGCCTTCGCCAGGAGTGGGTCTATCGCGCGAGCGGCCTCGCCGTCGATGCCGGCCCGGGCGAGACACCCGAGGCGGTCCGTCTGTTCATCGACCGGGCCCGCCAGTCCGATGCCTCGCTCGATGTTTCCGCCGCCCAGATCGAGGGTGTCGCCGAGGTCTGCCGCCTCGTCGATGGCATGCCCCTTGCCATCGAACTGGCCGCTGCCCTCACCCGCTACGTCGGGCTCGAAGACATCGCCGATCTGGTGCGCAACGATGTCTCCGCCCTGGAAGTCGACCTTCCGGACGCCCCCTCCCGCCATCAGAGCATCACGGCCCTCATGGAAGAGAGCCTGCGCCACCTCGGCGATCGGGATCGCGAGGTCCTGGGCGCCCTGGCCGTGTTCGAAGGCTCGTTCACCAGCGATGCCGCCGGGGCCGTGGCTGGCGCGTCCCTCGCCATCCTCCGTTCGCTTGCCGACCGGTCGCTCATCCAGTGCAACCGCGGCCGCTTCGCGCTGCACCCGCTGATGCGCCAGTTCCTCGCTTCCCGGCAGGCCGCGGCCGGATCTATCCGCGCCGCCCACGCCGCCCACTACGCGCGCTTCCTCTCTTCCCGCACCTCGGCCCTCGAAAGTGACGGCCAGGTCGCCGCGACCGATGCCATCGACGCCGAGTTCCCCAACATCCTGGCCGCCTGGCGCTGGGCCTGCGCCGAGCGGCACCTCGACCTCCTCGATGAAGCCCGCTACCCGCTCTTCGCCTACCTCACCTTCCGCAGCCGCTTCTTCGAGGCGAGCGAGATCGCGCAGGCCGCGATAGCCGCCCTCGAAGCCGCCGGAGACCAGGGCCAGCCCGTGCTCGCCCGGCTGCTCACCCACTATGTGTGGATCCTGTTCCGCATTGGCAAGCCGGCAGAAGCTCTCGCCGCGACCGCCCGCGCCCGGAGCATCTTCGCCGCGACATCCGCCCTCCCGGAGCCAGGCATGGGTACCGACCCCCTCACCGCGGTGGCCGCCCTCCGCCTTGGGGCCGGCCAATACGCCGAGGCCTATGCCGCCGCCACCGCCGCCCTCCGCACCGCCCAGGGCCGCGGAGACCGCATCGGGACCGCGTTCGCATCCTGGCTTGCCGGTTGCGCCCGGCTTCGCGAGGCCACCCTCGACGTCCACCGCGATCCCGATGGCGTCGCCGTTTACCGGCCGTCCCCCGATTCCGGCCCGCAGGACAAACTCCAGGAAGCCGTCCGCCTCTCCGGGCAGGCCGCTATGATCCTCGAAGCGCTCGGCGAGACCTGGCTCCGCGGGTTTGTCGAGATCGAACGCGGGCTCGCGGCCGGGGCCAACGGCAACCGCGCCGCCGCTGCCGAACATCAGCATCGCGCCTACCTCCTCCGCAAGGAACTTCGTGACCCCCAGGGCATGGGCAGCGCCCTCGTCTACCTCTGCGGCACCCTGATTGCCCTCGGCCGCCACGACGAGGTCCGCGCCCTCCACGCCGAAGCCCGCGGCTACTTCGAGGTCGCCGGCGACGCGACCGGCCTCGCCGAAGTGGAACGCAGCGAGGCGATGCTCGAACTCGAGCTCGGCAACCTCGATGCCGCCGCCGCCCAGCTGCTCTCCGCCCTTCGGATGAGCCTCGCGCTCTCGTTCACCAACAACGTGCTCAGTGTCATCCGGGGTCTCGCGCTCATCCTCGCCGCGCGGGGCGAAACCGAAACGGCGCTCCGCGCGCTCCGCTACGTCGCGGGCCATCCCGCAACCACGCCGTTCTCCCGCGCCCTCGCCGAATCGGAGCTCCGCGACTTCGTGGCCGCCGGCGCGACCGAACCCGCGGACCCCGGCCACGCTTTCGACCCCGTTGGTTTGGCCTCGGTCGCCGGCGAAGTCGCAAGCGCCCTCCAGGGCGGCGTTTCGGGAGCCCCCACGATCGTCCGCAGCGCGGCCCCGCCGCTCGACCGGGCAACCAACGGTGCCGCCGCGCACGCTGCCGCTTGAACCATCGCCCCGTCTCCGTGCGATCATGCACGCGTGGGTCGAACACCCCGTGTAAGAAGTCACCGGCTCGCCTGTCCTACCTTCGAAGCCCGCACGCTTCGACGGCCACGCGGGCTTCGACCAAACGGGGGGACCCGGCGCGCGCGAGTGCGATAGAGAGGTGGAATGGACCAGTTCGCTGACTCGAGCCTCGTAGAGCTGGCAAAGGCAGGCGACCAGCATGCCTTCGCCGAACTCTACAGCCGCTACTTCGACCCGGTGTACGACTTCGTCTCCCGCATGACGCGGAACCGCGACGAAGCGGCCGACATCGCCCAGGACACGTTCCTGAAGGCGATGAACGCCCTGGGTGGATTGCAGAAGGGCACGAGCTTCAAGAGCTGGATCTTCACCATCGCCCGCAACACCGCGCTCAACAGGCTCGAAAAGGCCTCGCGCACCCGGCCGCTCACCTTCGAGGACAACGAAGGCGACGAGGTCTCGTTCGACGTGGTCGACCCGGACCGGTTCTCGGACCCCGAGGAGGCCGCCCAGGCCAGCGCCATCGCCTCCCTCGTTTGGGAAGCGGCCGCCGGCCTGGACCCCAAGCAGCTCTCCCTGCTCGACCTGCACCTGCGCCAGGGGCTCGATAGCGGGGAGATTGCCGATGTGCTCGGCGTCACGAAGAACAATGGCTACGTGATGCTGAACCGTCTGAAGAAGGCCGTCGAAGAAGCAATCGGAGCCTTCATCATGTTCAAGACCGGGCGACAGTACTGCGAAAACCTCGATGCCGTGCTGGCGAAGGCGGACATCCAGGGGATGTCGCCCGAAACGCGCAAGCTCGTTGAGCGCCACGTCGCCCAGTGCCCCGAGTGCGACGAGCGCAAGAAGAAGCTCGCCCCGCTGGCGGCATTCGCGGCTTTCGGCGCCATCGGCGCGCCCGCCGGGGCCAAGGCCCACATCCTCGATGGCCTCATGCAGCAGTGGCCCGGCCCGGCAGCCGGCGGCGGCGGAGCCGGGAGCGGCTCGGGCGGCGGTGGCGCCTCGGCGTCCGGTACGGGTGCCGGGGGCCTGGGCGGGGCCGGCCGCAGCTTCCTGAAAGTCGGCAGCGGCCTCGCCGTGCTTGCCGCCTTCCTCGTCGCCCTCCTCTTCGTCCCCCAGAGCCCCATCGCGCTCACCCGGAACGATGGCAGTAGCGTGAAGCTGGCGGACCCCGACCCCGTCAGTGGCGTGGATGGTCCCGCCACTGCCACCGCCACGCCAACCCCCGCAGCCGCGATCCCTTCGCCCGTGGATACGCCTCCCTCTACTCCCACCCCGGCGGCCACCTCGCAGGGCGGCGCGGCCGGCACGAGCCCCACGGCCACGAGCACCCTGCCCGCCACCGCGACCACGACGAAGGCGCCGAACACCACCACGCCGACGCCCACCCGGACGAACACGCCGACGGCCACGCCAACGCGTACGAGCACGCC
>JAHDWR010000043.1 GCA_023382755.1 Dehalococcoidia bacterium | reverse complement strand
GAGACCTCGGCGAGCACCGTGACCGGCGCGCGGAGGGGCTCGCCATCGGCCACGGCTTCGCGGAACCAGGCGACGGTAGAGTTGTGGAGACGGTCGCGCGTATTGAAGAGGGAAACGAGGACGCTGGCGTCGATGGTGGCCACGCTAGGCCTCCTCGCCGATGCGCTCGCGGCCGCGGCGGGGAGTCTCGGAGACATCATCGACATCGGGGACGCTCATCCATGCCTCGCCGACGGCGCCGGCCAGGCGTTCGATGGCGGCCATTTCCGAGGCGGCCTGGGAGCGCTGCATGCCGGCGATGTCGCGGTCGGAGTAGGGCCGCAGGGTGGCGACCGGCTGGCCGTTGACGGTGATGACGTAGAGGGCGTGCTGGTCGCGCACGGCGCGGACGATCTGGGTGGCCTCGTTCTTGAGCTGGCGGACGCCGATGGTCTTCACGCTCGCGTTTCTCTCCCCGGGAAGTAGCCACATAGTGGCCACTTTTCCCGTAACCGGTCAACTGGCGGGGTGGTTTCGCGCGGCGGTTTCGGGACACGTATGCTTTCGCGCATGCCTTCCCTCATGGACATCCGAGTCGAACGAAACGTCCCTATCCCGATGCGCGACGGCACGATCCTGCGGGCCGACGTGTTCCGGCCCGAGCCGGAGGGCGACTACCCGGTGCTGCTGACGCGGACGCCGTACAACAAGTCGATGGCGAGCCTTTCGTACGGGTGGTTGCAGCCGATCCGCCCGGCGAGCGAAGGGTATGTGGTGGTCGTCCAGGATGTCCGTGGGCGATTTGAATCGGATGGCCGCTTCCACCCATTCCACCAGGAGTTGAGCGACGGGTTCGACACGGTGGAGTGGTGCGCGCGCCAGCCGTGGAGCAACGGCCGGGTGGGGATGTACGGGATCTCGTACCTGGGGGCGACACAGTGGCTCGCGGCATCGGCGCAGGCGCCGAACCTCCAGTGCATATTCCCGTCGCTGACAGGCTCGGATTACTACGACGGCTGGACGTACCGCGGCGGGGCGTTCGAGCTGAGCTTCAACCTGGCGTGGACCGCGCTGCTGCTGGCCCTGCCCGAGGTGCCGCGGCTGGGGCTGGAGACGGGCGAGCTCCAGAGAGTGATGGCGGGCCTCGGGGGTGTGGTGTGGGACCACTGGCCCGCGCTCCGGCACCTGCCGGTCGGCGAGCTGCCGGCGTTCGCGCACGACGCGGTGGCGACCTACTACAAAGAATGGCTCGAGCACCCAACGCGCGACGAGTTCTGGGAGCCGATCACGATCGAGTCGGCCCACCCGCGCATCCACACGCCCGCGTACAACCTGGGCGGCTGGTACGACCTGTTCATCCGGGGCACGCTGCGGAACTTCAGCGGGATGCGCGCGAACGGGGCGACGGAGGTCGCGCGGGAAGGCCAGAAGCTGATCGTCGGGCCGTGGTCGCACGGCTCGACCCTGACGGCCGGCGTGGGGCAGACCATCTTCGGCCAGTCTTCCCAGGTGCTCCTGGAAGAGTTGCACATGAACTGGTTCGACCACTGGCTGCGCGAGCGCGACACGGGGATCATGGCCGAGCCGCCGGTGCGGGTGTTCGCGATGGGCACCAACACCTGGGATACGTTTGCGGACTGGCCGCCGCCCCAGGCCGTGCCGACGAAGTTCTACCTCCACTCGAACGGGGCGGCGGCGACTGCCAGGGGCGACGGCGCGCTTTCGACCGATGGACCGGGTGCGGAGCGCCCGGACCACTTCTTATACGACCCGCTGAACCCCTGTCCGACGGCCGGTGGCGCGCTCTTCCCGTACCCGCTCGACGTGCCGCCCGGGCCGTTCGACCAGGCAGACGTGGAGGCCCGCCCGGATGTGCTTTGCTACACAACGACGCCGCTCGACCGGGATCTGCAGGTGACGGGGAACGTCGAGGCGCGGCTCTGGGTTGCAAGCAGCTGCCCGGACACGGACTTCACGGCCAAGCTCGTCGACGTCCACCCGGACGGCACGGCGATGAACCTGACCGACGGCATCATCCGGGTGCGCTACCGGGGCGGGTTCGGACGGGCGGAACTGCTGGCGCCGGGGACCCCGGTGGAGGTGGCGGTGGACCTCGCGGGTACGTCGAACGTATTCCGGGCGGGCCACCGCATCAGGCTGGAGGTGAGCAGCTCGAACTTCCCCCGTTTCGACCGGAACACGAATACCGGGGCGCCGATCGCAACGGACCACGGCGTGGAGGTCGCGACGAACACGGTCTTCCACGATGGTTCGCGGCCGAGCCATATCACGCTGCCGGTGATCCCGCGGCCATGAGCGAGGCGATACGGGTGAAGCTGTTGCGGGCCGGCGCGCGTGTGCCGGCGCGGGCGACCGAGTTCGCCTCAGGGTTTGATATCCATGCCTGCCTGGAGGACGGGCCGGTGGTGGTGGGCCAGCGGCCCGTGATGATCCCGACGGGGCTGGCGATGGAGGTGCCGTGGGGGCTGGATGCCCAGTTCCGGCCCCGGAGCGGGCTCGCGCGGCAGGGTGTGCTGGCCACGTTCGGGACGCTGGATGCGGACTACCGCGGAGAGATCATGATCACCCTGTACACGGTCGCGCCGGATATCGAACACACGGTGCACGACGGCGACCGGATCGCCCAGCTTGTGGTGACGCGGCTCGCAAACGTCTCGTTCGAGGAGTCGCCAGAGCTCTCGGACACGAAACGGGGGGCCGGTGGGCACGGGAGCACGGGGCGGTAGGTGCCGTCCGGGAGTGGAACATACAGGCCGATCCGGTATCGTGAGAAAGTTACGCCCACAGAGGTTCTTGAAATGGCTTACGAACTCGACGCGCTGATCCCCAATGAAGCGCGAACCGGTCTTCCTGATTTCGGCAGCGGCGATACCGTCCGCGTGCACGCGAAGGTTGTCGAAGGCGACAAAGAGCGCATCCAGGTGTTCGAAGGTGTCGTTATCCGGAAGCGGATGAAGGGGCTTGTCTCGAACTTCACGGTGCGGAAGATTGCGAGCGGGGTTGGCGTTGAGCGGACGTTCCCGGTGAACAGCCCTCGCGTGGACAAGATCGAGGTGGTCCGGCGCGGCAAGGTCCGCCGCAAGAACCTGTACTACCTGCGCGGCCTGACTGGCAAAGCCGCGCGCATCAAGGAAAAGCGGTTCTAGACCGTTTCCCGCGGAGATACAGCACGGCCCCGGCATTCGCCGGGGCCGTTTTCGTGTGGGCCGTGGGCCGCTACTTGCCGGGGGCGCCCGCGCCTGGAGCGGGCGCGGGTTCGGGCGGGCCAGCGGGCGAACCCGCGCCCGTGGCGGTCGAGCCCTGGGGGGCCTGCCCGGGAGGTCCGCCCTGCACCGTCCGCCGCAGGGGGAGCTCCTGCATGACGATGGCGAAGACCGCGCAGAGCAGGGCGGCGCCGAAGGCCGCGATGTAGATGTTGCGCACGGCGGTGACGACGCTTTCGCCCTGGGCCGACTCGGCTCGTTGAAGGATGCCTTCGCCGCCTTCGAGGGCCAGCACCTGCGCCTGGATGCGGGCGTACTGCTGGTCGTTGAGCTTGACGGTGGGGTCATCAAGCTGGGCGGTAATGACCGGCCCGACGGCGGCACGGTCCTCGGCATTGAAGCGTTCTTCGAACTGGGAGTGGTAGGTATTGGCGAGGATGGCGCCGAAGACAGCGATGCCGAGGACGCTGCCGATCTGGCGGAAGAACTGGCTGGAGGAACTGGCGACACCGATGTACTGGTAGCTCACGGCGTTCTGGACAACGAGCGACATTGTGGGGAGGACAAGGCCGAAGCCGAGGCCCAGGACGACCATGATGGCGCTGATGTGCCAGAGCTTCGTCTCGAGGCTGAGCCGGGTGAGCATTCCGAGGGCGATGGCGATGAGCACGGTGCCGCCGAACGTTTGCCACTTGTACTTGCCGGTGCGCGAGATGACCCAGCCACCAACGATGCTGGTAGCGAGCACGCCCAGGCTCTGCGGCATGCTGATGACGCCCGAGGTGGTGGCGGAGGCATCGAGCGCGGTCTGGACGTAGATGCCGAGGAACTGGAACGCGCCAAACACCCCGACGCCGAAGGTGAACACGATGAGGTTCGACATGAGGAAGACGCGGTTCTTGAAGAGGTGCAGCGGGAGGATGGGCTCCGGATGACGGGACTCCTGCCAGATGAAGAGCCCCAGGACGACCGCGGACCCGGCGAAGAGCCCGACGATCTGGGTTGAGCCCCATGCGTACTTGTCGCCCGCCCAGACGAGCGCGAGGAGGGCCATGACGGACGACGCCGAAAGCAGGGCCGCGCCGAAGAGGTCGAGCTTCGGTTTGCCGGAGCGGGCCTTGGCCGGGAGGTTGAACCAGATGGCGGGCATGGCGATAAGGCTGACCGGGATGTTGACGTAGAACACCCATCGCCAGCTCAGGTTATCGGTCAGGAAGCCTCCGAAAGCCGGGCCGACGATGCTTGCGAGGCTGAACATGCCGGTGAAGAGGCCGATGTACTTGCCGCGCTCGGCGGGCGAAAAGAGGTCACCCATGGTGGCGAAGACGGAGGCGAAGATCATGCCGCCGCCGAGCCCCTGGACGGCGCGCATCCAGATGAGGACGGGCATGTTCGGGGCGGCCCCACAGGCTGCCGACGACACCATGAAGACGAACACGCCGCCGATGAGGAAGAGCTTCCGGCCGTAGATGTCTCCCAGTTTGCCGACGAGCGGGATGATCACGGTCGAGGTGAGCATGTAGCTGGTGAACAGCCACGAGAGCAGCCCGAACCCGCCGAGGTCGGCGAGGATGCGCGGCGTGGCCGTGGAGACGACCGTCTGATCGAGCGCGCCCACGAAGAGGCTGACCATCAGGCTGCCGAGCAGGAGCCACTTCTGGCGGTTGTTCAGCGTCTCGCCGAGCGGGGTATCGGCGGCAGGGTTCATGTGGTGTCCTCTGGGAACCTTCACGTGAGCGTGAGGCAGGAGGGAAGCGTACATAGTTCGCGCGAAGCGAACAATTGGGGCCAACGCAGCCCCGCGAGCCGGATTTCCCTGTTCATTACGGTGGCGCCGGGCTACGGTAGAAGCACGGTTGCCGGCGGAACGCCCGGCACCCACCGCACGAGGTACCCGGATGATCGACACGACGACCGCGCCCGCTGGCGCATCGGCCGCGCTGCGCGAGGAAGTCGCGCGGCGGCGGACGTTCGCGATCATCTCTCACCCCGACGCCGGGAAGACGACCCTCACCGAGAAGTTCCTGCTGTATGGGGGCGCCGTGGAAGAGGCCGGTTCGGTGCGGGCGCGCGGCAACGCGCGGCGGTCGACCTCCGACTGGATGGCGATGGAGCGGCAGCGCGGCATTTCGGTGACCTCGACGGCGTTGCAGTTCGATGCGTTCGGTTGCCGGTTCAACTTGCTGGATACACCCGGCCACCAGGACTTCAGCGAGGACACCTACCGGACACTCGCGGCGGTGGACAGCGCGGTGATGGTGCTCGACAGCGCGAAGGGCATCGAGGCGCAGACGCGCAAGCTGTTCGACGTGTGCCGGATGCGGAAGATCCCGGTGCTGACGTTCACCAACAAGCTCGACCACCCGGGGCGCGAACCGCTGGAACTGCTCGACGAGATCGAGCGCGTGCTGGGGATGCTCGCGGTACCCATGAACTGGCCGATCGGCGATGGGCCGAGCTTCCGGGGCGTGTACGACCTGGTGAACCACGCGGTGCTGCAGTTCGAGCGCACCGAGGGCGGGCGATACCGCGCCCCGGTGACGGTGGGGAACCTGGACGACCCGAAGCTGACGGTGCTGCTGGGCGATAAGGGTCACGCCGAACTGAAGGAGCAGATCGACCTCATCCGTGGCGTGACGCCGGAGTTCGACCGCGAGTCGTTCCGGCGCGGAGAGATGACTCCGGTGTTCTTCGGGAGCGCGCTCAACAGCTTCGGTGTGGAGCCATTCGTGGAGGCGCTGGCGCGGCTTGCACCGCCACCCGGCCCGCGCGCCTCGGACTCGGGCGACATCGCGCCGGACTCGGACGAGTTCTCGGGGATCATTTTCAAGATCCAGGCGAACATGGACCCGCAGCACCGCGACCGGATGGCCTTCCTGCGGGTGTGCTCGGGGCGGTTCGAGAAGGACATGATGGTGTACCACCCGCGCCTGGGGCGGAGCATCCGGGTGACGCGGCCCCACCGGCTGTTCGCGCGGGAGCGCGAGACGGTGGAAGAAGCGTTCGCCGGCGATGTCATTGGGCTCGTGAACCCCGGGCTGTTCCTGATCGGCGATACGCTGACTTCGAGCAAGAGCCTGCGCTACGAGCCGATCCCGCGGTTCGAACCGGAGTGCTTCGCGACCCTCGAAAGCTTCAGCTTCGCGAAGTCGAAGCAGTTCCAGCGCGGGCTGGAGCAGCTGGAGGAAGAGGGCGCCGTGCGCGTGTTCTGGCCGATCGACGGTGCGCGCATGCCGATCCTCGGCGCGGTGGGCGCGTTGCAGTTCGAAGTGGTCGCCTCGCGGCTCGAAACCGAATACGGCGTCGAATCCCGGGTGGTGCCGATGGAGCACACCGTGGCGAAGCGCGTGACGCTCCCCCCGGGTGACCAGGTACAGTGGCCCCGTTCGGCCGTGCGCGTGCGCGACCGGCACGGCGACCTGGTCGCCATCTTCCCTTCGACCTGGGAAGAGGACTACTGCCGCAAGCAGAACCCGGAGCTGGGGCTGGAACCGCTGGGCTAGGCCTCAGAATTCGAGGATGGCGCGGCCGGCGATCCTGCCCTTCTCCAGCGCTTCGCAGGCCTCGTTGATCTGGTCGATGCGGTAGCGCGTGGTCACCAGGGCATCGAGGTCGAGGTCGCCCTCGGCGTACCAGCGCAGGAACATCGGGAAGTCGCGGTCGGGACGGCAACTGCCGCCAATGCTGCCAATGTATTTCTTTTCGTTGATGAGCAGGTCGCGGGCGTCGAGCTCGACCGGCGTGGTGGGGACACCCACCAGCACGGCCGTGCCGCCGGTCGCCCGCCCAAGGATGCCGGAGCGGGCCGCCGGCAAGATCTGCTCCATGGTCTTCCGCACGCCGATGCAGTCGAAGGCGAAATCGACCCCCATGACGGTCGCGCCGGAGGCGTCGACCCGCGTGGTCAATTCGCGGATGGCCTGGATGGGGTCGACCGAGCTCGCGTTGATGCCGTGCGTGGCGCCGAAGCGCCTTGCGAAGTCGAGCTTCGCCTCGTCGAGGTCGACGGCGATGATGGGGCTGGCTTCGACCACCTTGGCGGCGGCGATGGCGGAGAGGCCGACGCCGCCGACACCGAAAACGGCGACGCTCTGGCCCTTTCTTACGCCGGCGGTGTGGTAGACCGCGCCGGCGCCGGTCATGACCGCGCAGCCGATGATCGAGGTGACATCCTTCTTCTGGCCGGGAGGCATCTTCACGACGTACTGCTCGTCGGCGATGGTGGTATCGGCCCAGGTGAAGACTGACGTGGGCCCGGTCTCATCGCCGCCTGGGACCGGGAGCGCTACCTGGCCGGGCCGGCGGGTGGCGTGCTCGCCGTCGCGGGCGACCCAGGTAACCAACACCTCATCGCCCTCCTTCACGTGGCGCACTTCGCGGCCCTTCGCGAGCACGACGCCGGTCGATTCGTGGCCGAGGATTGCGGGAGCGGTGCGCGGACGGTGGATCTGGTGCAACTGCGAATGGCACACGCCGCTGGCGAACTGCTTCACGACGACCTCGTAGGGGCCGGGGTCGGGGAGTTGCAGCAATTCGACAGTGAGGGGGCGGCCGAGCTCCCGGGGCACGACGACGACGCGGGCAGGGGTGGGCACGTGGGGAACCTCGATGGGGAGTGGGCGGGATTCTACGCTCTCCCGGAGGATGGTCATTCGCACCACAGGAGGGTGACGCGGCCGCCATGGACGTAGACGATGGCGGCCTGGCCGAACTGGCGAGCCAGGGCGAGCGCGTCCTCGGGGCTGATGTCCAGGATGGCGAAGGACGGCTCGACGTGGGTGGCGGCGGCATCGCGCCCGCGGGCGGGAAACCATGTCGCGCCGCGGCGGGTGATTTCGGCTTCGAGGCGGAGGTTCGCGGCCCGGTTCTCCGCTTCACCGGGGCGGGCGGCGCCGGGATTCCAGGCGGTGATGATGGCGAGCGCGCGGGGCAAGCCGTGCGGCGGATCGGCGCCGGCCCTGAGCGCGACAGTGCCGGCAGGGAGGTCCACCTCATAGATGGCATCGCCGTAGAGCTGGTCGAGTGGGGTGTCGTCATCCATCTGTGCGTTGACAGCGATGCTACCCTTTCGTCATGGGCGGTGGAGCGACACCCCGGCGCGAACACCCTGCAGCCGACCGCGCGGCGGAGCTTCTACGCGGGCTGGACCGGCTGAAGACCGACGGACCGCGGCTTGCCGAGCCGATGGAGCGGGCGGCGGCGCGCGTGATCGATGCGCTGGTGTGGCTGGTGGTGTTCTTCGCGGTCAGCGGCGCGGGGTATGTGACCGGGGATCTGCTGGGGTTGACCGTGGAGGCGGACGCTGCTGCCGGGGGGCCGGTGCCGGGCACGCCGGAAATGCACCCCGCGGTGAGCTGGGCCACGCTCCTGGCGCTGGTCCTGGTGCTGTACCTGTACGAAGTGCCGGCGACTGCCCGCAAGGGGAACCACCTGGCCAGGCGCCGGTTCAGGCTCCACGTGGTGGGGCCGGACGGACGGCCGCCCGGGCTGGCGCGGGCTTCAGTGGGCTGGTTCGCCGGGTGGCTCCCGGCATTCACGGGGTTCGCGCTGTGGGGCGCGACGGTGGACTCGAACTGGTCGTGGCTGTTTCTCGGGCTGGAGCTGGGGGCGCTTCTGGTCCCGGGATGGATGTTCTTCGACGAAGGGCACCAGGGGCTCCACGACCGCCTCGCGGGCACGAGGGTGCTGGCCGAGCGGTGAGCGCGGGTGCACTCGACAGCTCCAACCGCCGCCAGCAGAATCCGGGCATGAACGAGCCCATCCTCTTCCAGCAACGCGGCCCCATTGGCCTACTGACGCTGAACCGGCCCGAACGGCTGAACGCAATCGACCACGCCATGTTGCGCGCGCTGCGCAACTTCTTCGACGGGCGCCATCGCGACTTTGAGACGCGCGTGATTGTCATAACTGGTGCTGGCCGGGGCTTTTGCGCCGGGCTCGACCTTAAGGCCGGGAGCGAACAGGGCCAGTGGCAACCCGGCGTGGGGCCCGTACAGGACGCGATGACGTTCCAGGAAGACATCGCCGACCTGATGGTAAAGATGCGGAGCTGCCCGCAGCCGCTCATCGCGGCGGTGAACGGCGCGGCGACCGGGGGCGGACTGTCGATCGCGATCGCCTGTGACATGCGTATAGGCACTGAGCATGCGCGCTTCGCGTGCTCGTACCTGAACCTGGGGTTGGGTGGAGCGGACGTGGGGTCGTCGTACTTCCTGCCAAAGATCGTCGGGCCGGCCTACGCGGCGGACATGCTGTATTCGGGACGGATCGTCGATGCGGATGAGGCGCGGGAGATGCGGCTGATCACGAAGATCACCTCGCAGGAGGAGCTCTTGCCGGCGGCGTTCGGGGTGGCAGAGGGGATGGTACGGAAGGCGAGCCCGATGGGCCTGCGGCTCACCAAGCAGGTGTTGAACGAGACGGTGAACGGCATCCCCCTGGAGACGGCGCTGAAGCTGGAGAACCGCAACCAGATCCTGGCGAGCCAGACCGCGGACGCGCGCGAGGCGCGACAGGCCTGGTCCGAGAAGCGGGACCCGGTCTGGCGGGACGGGTAAGAGGCCCGCGGCCGGAGCGCCCGCATGTCAGACTGGGCGGGTGACGACGTTCCTCTGGTTGCTGGTGGCGTGGGTCACGGCGTTTGCCATCAGCATCGTGCCAGCGTTCATGCCGCCGATGTGGGCGGTGCTCACGGCGTTCCGGGTGGGCACGGGCGTGCCCCTGGTGCCGCTCGCTGTCGGTGGGGCGGTGGGCGGAGCGCTGGGGCGGTTCGTGCTGGCGGAACTGACGCGGTGGATGGCGCCCCACCTCCCGGAGCGGTCACGGCGGAACGCTGAGGCGCTCGGGGCGTGGTTCGACCGCCACAGCAGGCGGAGGCGTGGCGCCGCGGTGGCCTATGCGGCCGCCTACACGGCCGGCCCGTTCCCGAGCAACGCGCTGTTCATCGCGGCGGGCGCGGGGCGGATACCGGCGGCCCCGCTGGCTCTCGGCTACGGCCTCGCGCACCTGGTGACCGACCTGCTGTGGGTGTGGGTGGGGGCGACTGCGGCAGGGAGCGCCCGCGAACTGCTGTCCGGGACGTTCACCAACTGGTGGAGCCTGGCGCTGCAACTCGCCGGGGTGGCGGTGATCCTGGCGGTGTTCCGCCTGCCGTGGGCGCGGTGGCTGATGCGCGATGAGGTGGCGGCGGAGCGGCGGCCGGGCCCGTGAGAGCGTCTCGATAGGCTCGTTGCCACCGGCCGGGGCGTGTGCCATGGAGCGGGTCGCTGCGCTGCCGAAAACCTGTACGCATGAGCACGACACGACTGCCCTTCCGCAACCTCCCGGCCCAACCGGAACGCCAGGGCCGCCGGGACCCGAAGCGCGGCTTCGACCGCCCCACGTGCCCGAATCGGAGAAGCACACCATGACCCGTTACGGCGCTCTGCGCGTATTGAGGGCGGGGCGGCGAAAGATCCGGGGGAGCGTGCTGAGCACCCTGGCGGGAGCGGCGCTAATCCTGGTGATTGGCGTGCTCGGGGCGGTGACGTACTGGCACCATCACCTCGAGCACGAGAACACCGAAGCCGTGCTGGAGGACCGCCGGATGAGCGCCCTCTACACCCGGGCGAACGCTGCCGCCCGGCGGGCGGAGTTGCTCATCGCCGTGGGGAACGCCACCGGCGAGCCGCAGTACTTCGTGCAACAGGCAGAGGTGGAAACGGAAATCGATGCGGCCTTCGAGGCCATCTCCGCGGCGCCGGGGGCCGAGGACCGGCAGTTCGGGGAGTGGGCGAAGCAGTACATCTTGCCGATCAAGGATATTTTCGGTCGGCTGCGGGAGGAGCCTCCTCCGCCCTTCGAAGAACTCACCAGGGACTACGTGGCCGCCTACATCGCACTGTACAGGTCGGTCGAAGCGGGCGACCTCGGAGACCCCCGGCTCGTGGAGCAACTGGTGGACCCCGACTCCGTCGGCGCGGACCCGGGAAAGCTGACGAACCCGGTGACGATCATCACCGGCATCAAGGCGGCGGAACGGGCGGCGGCGGCGGACGCGACGCTGGCGGCCAGCGAAGCAGACCAGAAGTTCGCGAACCTGGTTTCGCGGACACTCTATGGCGTGGGAGTGGTCCTCGTCCTCGCGCTGGTGGCCGCGACCATCCGGTTCGGGAGGAGCGAAGCGCGGACCGCCGCGGAAAACGATCAGCTGCGGCGGATAAGCACCACGGACCCGCTCACCGGCCTCGGCAACAGGCGCGCGTTCGAAGAGGCCCTCGACCGCGTGGGCGCATCCACCGTGGGCGGCGCCGTCGCCCTGGTGATGATGGACCTGGATGAGTTCAAGGTGGTGAACGATACGTTCGGGCACGGCCGGGGAGACGCGGTGCTCACCAGGTTTGCCGGGCTGTTGAGTAAGCTGGCGCCGCCGGGGGTCTCGCGGTTCCGCATCGGCGGGGATGAGTTCGCCCTGATCGTCCACGGAGTGGAGAGCGCCGAGACGTTCTACCTGGCCGAGCGCGTCCGCCTCGAGGCATCGGAGTTGGTGGGCAACGACGTGACGGTGAGCGCGGGCGTTGCGGTGCTCGACCCTGGCGACCGCGATGTAGCGCTCCTGGCGCAGCGTGCCGACGCGGCGCTCTACGAGGCCAAGCTGAGGGGGCGGAACATGACGGTACTCTACCGCGAGTCCGAGGGGTCGGTCCCGGTCTTCCCGTCCGCGAAGCTGCAGGCGGTGCGGCTGCTTCTCCAGGAGGGACGCATCGACGCGGTCTTCCAGCCGATCTGGCAGATCCACTCCCGCGCCCTGCTCGGATACGAAGGGCTCTCCCGCCCGCACCCGGACTATGGCCTCGACGGACCACAGCAGGCGTTCGACATTGCCGGGCAGTTCGGCCATGCCGCGGAGCTCGACGCGCTGTGCCGGCACCACCTGCTGGAGGCGGCGAAGGTTCTGCCCGCGGAAGGTCTGCTGTTCATCAACATTTCGCCGTACACGCTGACGCACCAGTCGTTCTCACCGATGACGCTGCTGCACGAACTGAAAGCGGCGGGCATCCGCCGGTCGCGGGTTGTTTTCGAGGTGACCGAGCGTTCGACGGTGCCAGTCGACGTCATCAGCGAGGCGGTCGCGGAACTGCGCTGCCATGGGTTCGCCGTGGCCCTGGATGATGTCGGCTCAGGGAATAACGGCCTGGCGCTGATGAGCAGGGCCGCATTCGACTACGTGAAGATCGACCGGAGCGTGATGGTATCGGCGACGAAGGGCGCGAACAGCAGGGCGGCGCTGATGGCCATCCTCGCGTTCGCGACGGAGTCGGGGGCGGTGGTTATCGCCGAGGGCATCGAGGACGAGAGGATGTTCGAACTGGTCCGCGATGTTGCCGCCTCGACGCAGCTGAAGGGCGACCCGGGGCTGATCCACGGCGTACAGGGCTTCCTGTTCGGACTCCCTTTGCCAGCCGATGAGGCAACCACCAATTCTCCTCCGGAGTTGGCCGCGTAGACCTGGGGGCGGCCGGGGCCCGGTGGGCTCAGGGCAGGCCGACTTCGGGGCCGACGACGATAACCGGGACCGTGGCGTGGCGGACGACCGAACTGGCGACGCTGCCGAGCATGGCGCGGCCGAGGCCGGACCGGCCATGGGTGCTCATGACGAGGAAGTCGACGCCGTGCTCGCTGGCGAACTCGATGATGGCCTTGGCTCCGTCTTCGGAGAACACCGCGTGCGCCTGGACCTTGAGGCCGGGGAGATAGCGCACGGCAAGCTCCCGGAGCGCGTCCTCGGTGGCGGTGCGGGCTGCTTCGATCGCCTGGCCGCGGTCGGCGGCGAGGGACGGGGGACGGGAGATGGAGACGCCGCCGAGAGCGGGCGAGGTTGCCATGCCGCCGGGAGATGCAATCGGCCGGCCGGATTGGGCGAGCGTCTCGTGGGATTCGCGCGGGTCGACGACGGTGAGCAACCAGGTCTCGGCGTCCCAGCGCTGGACCCAGGGGGCGAGCGCGGCGAAGGCCCGCTCGGCGAGTTCGCTGCCATCGGATGTGATGAGGATGCGCATGTTGGACTCCTTCGGTAACAGGCTAACAGGGGCGGCGCCACGACTTGAGGGACATACGGGCCCGTTCGGCGGGGCATCCTGGCCCTGCGCCGGAAAGACGAAGCGCCGGACCGTCAAAGGTCCGGCGCTTCGTGGCGGGGGTGCGGGCGGTGGCGGTTAGCTGTACACGAACTCCGGGCCATCGAGGTCGATGGCGGGCAACTCGTCTTTTTCGCGCCAGTAGTCCTGGGAGTGTTGCCACTCGGGCTTGGTGCCGCGTTTTGGGAGCAGGTCCATAGCGCGCATCAGGTAGCCGGGGTTGAAGTTCTCCGGGTCGATCCAGGGCAGGAGTTCCATGTCCCTGTCCTCGGGCCGGAGCGCGACGTCCACGCGTTTGGCGCTACGCTTCTCCATGTGCGCGAGAAGCCGGCAGACGAAGTCGGCGAGGAGGTCGGCGCGGAGCGTCCAGCTCGCTCGGAAGTAGCCGAACACCCAGAGCAAATTGGGCACGCCGGTGAACATCATGCCCCGGTAGGTGACGGTATCGGAGAAGACGAGCGGCGTGCCATCGATGGCGAAGTTGATATCGCCGAGGACGTTCATGTTGAAGCCGGTGGCGGTGACGACGATGTCGGCCTGGAGTTCTTCGCCGGACTTGAGGAGGATGCCGCGTTCGGTGAACGACTCGATTTCGTCGGTCACGACGGAGGCTTTGCCGGCGCGGATGCCCTGGAAGATATCACCATCGGGGACGAAAGCGATGCGCTGGCGCCAGGGCCGGTAGCGGGGCGTGAAATGGGTCTCGACATCGTAGTCGGGGCCGAGGTAGGCGCGGACCATGCCGAGGAGTTCGCGCTTTACGGCCTCGGGCTCTTCGAAGGACCGCTGCGTGAATTTCGCCTGGTCGAAGAGGATCTTGCGGCGGACGATCTCATGGATCCAGGCCTCATCGACCTGGAGTTCGCGGAGGGTATCGGCGAGGTCGTTCGCGTTGCGGCCGGGGATGAAGTACGTGGGCGAACGCTGGAGCATGGTGACATGGCCGCACTCGTTGGCGATGGCGGGGATGAGTGTCGCGGCTGTCGCCCCGGAGCCGATGACGACGACGTTCTTACCGGTGTAGTCGAGGTCTTGCGGCCACGACTGGGGATGGACGATCTGGCCGGTGTAGCGGTCCATGCCGGGCCATTCGGGGGTATAGCCCTCGGAGTGGCGGTAGTAGCCCTGGCACATCCAGAGGAAGTTGGCGGTGAAGCGGCAGGTTTCGCCGGTGTCGGTCCGCGTCGCCTCGATGGTCCAGCGGTTGTCCTCGCTGGACCACGTGGCTGATTCGATGCGGTGCTTGTAGCGGATGTGGCGGCCGAGGTCGTTTTCAGAGATGACCTCGCCCATGTACTTGAGGATCTCTTCTGCGGTGGCGATGGGCGTGCCGGTCCACGGCTTGAAGCGGTAGCCGAAGGTGTAGAGGTCGCTATCGGAGCGGATGCCGGGGTACTTGTGGGTCCACCAGGTGCCGCCGAAGCTCTCGAGGGCTTCGAGGACAACGAAGCTGGTGCCGGGGCGCTGGTGGGTGAGGTGATAGGCGGCGCCGACGCCGGAGATCCCTGCTCCGACGACGAGGACATCGAAATGTTCGGTTTGCGCCGGGTCGGGCCGGGCGAGTGTCTCGGATGTTGTCATGAACTCCTACCTGTCCAGGGTGCGACCAGATTCTGCCGTATCCGCGGGAAGGTGCCACCGGGGTGTGCGTGATGCAAATGCCGGATGGCCCCGGGTCCGCGTCCAACCGGTCGTTGGCGCCTCCGGCTGCGGGAGTCGCCGCCCGCCGGGTGCCTCGTCCGTTCCTTGCGGCGGCGCTACCGGTTTCTGTCCGGGGCGTGAGGGCCGGGACGGGCACCGGCGGAATGCAGGCGGCGCAGGGTGCGTCGTTCGAAGGCGATCTCCGCGGCGAGGTACTCCTGCTCCTCGCTGGCGGTCACGGCGGCGAGGCGGCGGCTGAAGTAGCGGAGCCGGGCGTAGTGGAGGGCATCGTGCGTGGCTGGCGGCGGGGGCATGGGGGTCACGAAACCAGCGCGTCGCGGAAGAAGGCCTGCGCGGACTCGACGTAGGGGGCCCATTCGGAGGGCACATCGTCCTCGTGGAAAATGGCGGTCACCGGGCAGGCTGCTTCGCAGGCGGCGCAGTCGATGCACCCGGCCGGGTCGATGTAGTACTGCTTCGCCGCCTGCGCGGTGTGGATGCAATCCACGGGGCAGACCGAGACACACGAGGCATCCATGACGTCGATGCACGGTTCGGTGATGACATACGGCATGGGCAGACCTCGGTGGAAGACTGATGACGGCACCGTACAGCCGATGGCGGGCTGGCTGCCGCGGGGCCGGGTCAGAACGTGGTTTCGAGCCGGGACGAGAGGTCGAACAGGTCCTGGAAGGACTGGTTGAAGCGGTAGAAGGCGTCGCGGGCATCTCCGTCGCTGTATCCGGCGCGGGAGCGGGCGACGCCGTCGGGGTCCGCGCCGTCGAGGGAGTTGAGGGTGTACTGGCCCTCGGCGCGGCCGTGCTTCTTGATGTCTTCGAGCATCTCGCGCCACATGGCGCGGTCGAGTTCGAGGTAGAAATCGACACCCGCGAGGCCGGCCTCATCGATGCGGCTCACTTCGGTGATGGAGTAGACCGCGAAGACCATGCGGAAGATATCGTCGCCGCACTTCACGGCCATGGTGGTATCGGCCTGGCCGTTCCGGCGCTGGAGTTCGACCTCCTGGTTGTAGATCGCGCTGAGCGCTTCGAACCATTCGACCGACGGGAACCGTACCGCCACTGCTGCGCTTGCCATAGTGCCCGGACCTCCTTCGTCCGGCGCGAGTCTAGGGTCCGGCGGGGCAACGGTGCCATCGGGCCGACGGAGCAACTCGGCGGGCCGAACGGTGTAGGCCGGTCGGACAACCCGGGGGGCGTTAGTCCAAAGAGTGGCCGGCGCCCGGGGGGCGGCGGAGGTACACGCTGACCGCCTGGGTGCGGTTGTGGACGCCAAGCTTGTGGAAGATGTTTCCGAGGTGAGTCTTGACCGTCTTGGGGGAGATGACGAGGGTCTCGGCGATGTCGGCGTTGGAGAGTCCCTGCGCGAGGCAATCGACGATGACGCGCTCCTGGGGTGTCAGGCGGGAGAGTGGCGAGGCTTCGTCGCCCGCCGGGCCTCCGTCTTCGAGGACGCGGGTGATGAGGCGGGAGGCTGCGTTGCCGCTGAGGACGGCATCGTTGTTGGCGGCGAGCCGGATGGCATTGAAGAGGTATTCGGGCTCGACATCCTTCACGAGATAGCCGGAAGCGCCGGCGCGAAGCGCGCCGAAGATGAGCTCGTCATCGAGAAAGGTGGAAAGCGCGAGGACATGGACGTGGGGATGGCCGCTGCGGATGGTGGAGGTGGCGGCGGTGCCGCTCATCCCGGGGAGCCGGACATCCATGAGCACGACATCGGGGCAGCAGGCGTTGATCAGGTCGAGGGCTTGTTCGCCGCTCGATGCTTCGCCGACGACGACGATGTCGTCGACTGTTTCGATCAGGCGCTTCAAGCCCTCGCGGACGATGCGATGGTCGTCGCAGAGAAGGACGCGGATAGTGGAATCGGCCATATTCAATCCCTCAGCAACGGCAGGGCGCACTCTACGCGCGTGCCGAGACCTGCGACAGAGTGGATGGTGATGTCGCCGCCGAAGGACGCGGCTCGTTCGCGCATGCCGGACATGCCAAAGGATCCGGGCCCGGGTGGGAGGGTGGCGCCAACGCCGTTATCGGTGATGGCCATTACCACGCTGTCTTCGCTAATGTTCACGAGGACCTCGGCCCGATCGGCGCCAGCATGCCGGAGGACGTTGCTGAGGGATTCGCGGGCGATGGAAAGCAGGGCGGCCACGAGGTCGTCGGAAAGCGTATCGGCCGAGCCGTGGACCTGGATGTCGCAGGCGATTCCGGCCGATTGGAGCGAGCCCGTGACGGCGTTCAAGGCTTCGGAGATGGATTGGACCTTGCCCGCGCCGAGCCTGAGGTTCCAAATCGAGCGCCGGAGTTCGATGAGGGCGGCCCGGGCGACGCTGAGCGATGCATCGATACCGGTCCTGGTGGAATCGGAGATGTCGCGGTCGCCGCGGCCGGCGGCTTCGAGGTTGAGGACGATGGCGGTGATGGACTGGGTGACCGAGTCGTGGATATCCCTTGCGATGCGGGCGCGTTCGCGGAAGACAGCCAGTTCGGTGCCGCGCTCCAGTTCGACATCGGAACGGATGGCCGACCCGATGAGGCTGGCCGCCGCTTCACACACGGCCGTGGCCTCGATATCGAGGGGGCTTGGCCGCTTCCAGGCGAGGATGAGGACGCCGGCCACGTGGCCGACCGACCAGACGGGGAAGGAGGCGGCCCAGTGAAGGCCCTCCTCGCGGGCGAAGTAGGCGTCATCGAGGATCGGCGCTTCGCGGACGTGGCCCGCGACGGCCACGAGGTTGACGAAGGCTTCCATCCGCACCTGGAGGTCGTGGCCGGTCATCTGCTCGACGGTGTAGGGGGTTAGGCTGTGGGCATAGACGAGGGGCGCGGCGCCGCGCACGATGCTGCGCTGGTAGAAGACGGCGGCGTCGGCTTCCATGAGCGTGGCGAGGGTGCCGACCGCTTCTTCTATGCGGGCGCGCTCTGAGCCGGCAGCGGAAAGGATCCGCGCGAGGGCGCCAAGCGTGGAGGCTGCCCAGAGGCCGCCGGCAGGGCGCGCCGGTGCGGAACCGGCGGCGGCATCGGAGCCCGGCCTGGTTTCTGCCCGTTT
>JAHDWR010000042.1 GCA_023382755.1 Dehalococcoidia bacterium | reverse complement strand
CGACCAGGTGCTCATGACCACCCCGAACATCATCACGATGAAGATCTGCCCGGACTTGCCGGCGGAGTACCGTAAGGTCCTCGAAAAGGTGCGCTACCAGTGGGCGACGTGCCTCATCCTGGCACTCGACCGTCCGCTCACGCCATACTACTGGCTCTCCATCGGCGACGACCTGCCGTTCGTGGCCTGCGTCGAACACACGAACTTCATGCCCGTCGAACGGTACGGCGGCAACCACGTGGTCTATCTCTCGAACTACACGCCGCCGGGCCACCCCATCCTGGAGATGGACGCGGACCAGGTCTTCGCGAACTACCTCGAGGGCATCCGGCGGCTGAACCCGGACTTCGATCCCTCATGGGTGCGCGAGAAATGGTTCTTCAAGGACCCCGGCGGGCAGCCCGTCATCACCACCCACTACTCCGCCTCCATCCCGGAAATGCGCACCGGGGTCGAGGGGCTCTACCTGTCCAACACCACGCAGGTCTACCCTGAGGACCGCGGCCAGAACTACAGCCTCCTTCTCGGCGAGAAGGTGGCCGCCCTGATGGACGAGGACTGGCGGCGGGCCGCCAGCTCCCGCGGAGCCGGGATCTGACTCCCGGCCGCGCGGCTAGCGCCAGACTCGGCTATAGTGTGCCCGATTTCACAAGCGAGAGGTCCGGTCGATGACCGCTGAACCCGGTGTGCAGGAGCTCCGAGAGCTCGTAGCCGAATTTGAGCCCGGACGCGGGCATGTCATGCCAGCGCTCCACAAAGTCCAGGACAAGTATGGCTACATAACGCGGACGGCCATCGAGGTCGTCGCCCGCCAGCTCAACACCACTCCCGCCCTCGTCTACGGCACCGTCTCGTTCTACTCCGACTTCCGCACGCACCCGCCGGCCGAGACCGAAGTCGCCTGGTGCTGCGGTCCCGCCTGCCGTCTCAAGGGCGGAGACCGCATCCGGGAGGCGCTCCAGCAGGAGCTCGAGTTGCCCCTGAACGAGCAGACACCCGACCATCGCATCGGCCTCCACATCGGCCAGTGCAACGGTACCTGCAGCGAGGCGCCCCAGGTCTGGGTCAACGGCGAAGTGGCCGGCAACCTCACCGTCGCGAAGGCCATCCGCCTCGCCCGCGAACTGAAGGCCGGCCAATGAACTCCCGCCTCGAATCGCTCATCTCGTCCGCGAAACAATCCTGGGCCTCCGAGCAGGCCTCGGGTCGCGTCCGCATCAACGTCACCCTCGATACTTCGTCGCAGGCAAGAGGCGCCGGCGCGGTCCTCCAGAAGCTCCGCGACGCCGTGGAAACGAAGAAGCTTGTCGCCGATGTCGGCATCACCGGCTCGTGGGGCTTCTGCTGGATGGAACCCTGCGTCACGGTGCGCACCGCCGCCGGGACGCAGACCGTGCTGTACGCGAACGTCACGCCCGACCGGGTCGATGAACTGATCGAGAAGGTCGCCGCCGGCCAGGACATGCCGGAGCTCGCCCTCGGCGTGGTCGAGGGGAATCCGACGGCCGATATTCCCCTGTTGAGCGACCACCCGTTCATGGAGGGGCAGGTCCGCCGCCTGATGGCGAACCTGGGTATCACCGACCCCGAGAACATCGACCATTACCTGGCGCACGGCGGGTACGAGGGCTTTGGCAAGGCGCTCGAAATGGACGCAGAGGCCATCGTGAAGGAGATGCTCGATTCCGGACTCGGCGGGCGCGGCGGCGGCGGTTTCCCCGCGGGCCGCAAGTGGGACTTTCTCCGCACGGCCACCGCTTCGCCGCGCTACCTGATCTGCAACGCCGATGAGGGCGACCCCGGGGCCTGGGTGAACCGCATCCTGATGGAAGGCGACCCGCACCTGATCATCGAGGGCATGCTTATCGCCGCCCTCGCAGCCAATGCGGATGCCGGCTACATCTACATCCGTTACGAATACCCGCTGGCGTTCGAGCGCCTGAAGAAAGCGGCTGACCAGGCGTACGAAAAGGGCCTCCTCGGCAAGAACATCCTGGGTAGCGGCAAGGACTTCGAAATCGTCGTGTTCCTCGGCGCCGGGTCGTACGTGTGCGGCGAAGAAACCGGGCTGATCAACTCCATTGACAGCTACCGCGGGATGCCGCGCATCAAGCCCCCGTTCCCGGCCCAGGCAGGCCTCTGGAACAAGCCCACCAACGTGAACAACGTCGAGTCCTACGCCAACGCGCCCATGATCATGCGCAACGGCGCCCTCTGGTGGAGTTCCGTCTCCGACGCCAAGGAGAAGGGCACCAAGATGTTCACCTTCTCCGGCCACGTGAAGCAGGCGGGCTGCATCGAAATCCCCTTCGGTCCTACCGTCCGCTCCGCCCTCGAACAGTACGCAGGCGGGCTCAGCGGCGACCTGCCGCTCAAGGGCTTCCAGCCAGGCGGCCCGCTCTCGGGCGTGCTCCCCGCATCCGATATCGACCTGACCCTCACACTCGACCCCTACCGCGAGCGGGGCATGTTCCTCGGCTCCGGCGGGATCGTGTTCTTCGATACGTCCGCCTGCATCGTCGACATGTGCCTCTTCTTCCTCGGGTTCTGCGAGGACGAGAGTTGTGGGCGCTGCACCACCTGCCACGGCGGCACCCAGCGTGCCACCGAAATCTTGCGCCGCATCCGTGCCGGCGGAGGCCGCGACGTCGACCTTGCGAACCTCGAGCGGCTTGTAGGCACCCTGGTCTGGTCGAACTGCCTCCACGGCCAGTTCGCCATGACCAGCGTGAAGACCTCGCTCAAGACCTTCCGCGATGAGTACCTGGAACACATCGAGCAGAAGCGCTGCCGGGCGGGTGTCTGCCCGGGCCTGATCGACTACCGCGTCCGCACCGCCGGCGACCCGGCGCTCGCCGAGGCAGCCGAGCTGTGCCCGACTGGCGCCATCGTCCCCGAGGGCTCCGGGTACACGATCGATGACCCGCGCTGCATCCGCTGCGGCGCCTGCAAGGAAGTGGCCCCGAATGCCATCGACGTCGCGGATCGGTTCGCCGTCAGGGTCGCCGAAGGAGCCGCCGCGGGCGGCTAACCCCCGCCGGAAAGCACATCCGTTCGCCCGCCGGTAGAATGGCGTATCCCGCCTGCCGGAGTCGCGCTGCGTGTCCACCCCCATCAGGCTCCAGTATCTCGAGCTGAAGCAGCGCTACCCGGACACCATCCTCTTCTTCCGCCTCGGGGACTTCTACGAGACCTTCGACGACGACGCCAGGCTGGTGTCGGACGAGCTGCAGATCACCCTCACCTCCAAGCCGATGGGGAAGGACCTGCGGGTCCCCCTCGCGGGCGTGCCCTATCACAGCATCGATGGGCACGTCGCGAAGCTCGTCGGCCGCGGCTACCGCGTCGCGATTTGCGAACAGATGGCCGACCCATCGGAAGTCAAAGGGCTCGTGCCCCGGGACGTCGTCCGCGTGGTCACGGCGGGGACCGTCACATCGGAGAGCTCCCTGGACGCTGCCGCGCCGAACTACCTGGGCGCGCTCGCCCGGCGCGGAGGCGCCGTCGCACTCGCGCTGGCCGACATTACGACCGGCGAGGTACGGCTCGCATCCGGACCCGAGGCCGAGGCCGAACTCTTCCGCAGCGCTCCGTCGGAGTTGCTCGTCGAAGACCTCGCCGACCAGCCGGACGGGTTCGCCGGCGTGGCCGTGGCGCGTCCGCAGCTGAGCGAGACGGCTGCCGGGGCAGAGCTTGCCCGGCAGTTCGGCGACCACGCCGCGGAGAACCTGGGCGGAGGCGCCGCCGGCACCGCAGCGCTCGCGCACGTACTCCTCTACCTCCGCGAGACCTATGCCGCCGCGCTCGGGACGCTCCAGCGCGTGCGCCAGATCACCCCGGCGGGCGTGCTCACGGTCGACCAGCGCACGCTCCGCAACCTCGATGTGCTCCCCCAGCTCGGTCGGGCATCCCTCCTCGGGGTGCTCGACCGTTCGAAGTCGCCCATGGGGAGCCGTCTCCTGCGGCAGTGGCTCACGCATCCGCTCCGCGAGGTGGAGGGAATCGGCGCGCGCCACGATGCCGTCGGGTGGGCGGTCGCCCAGCCGCTGGAGCGCGAGCGTGGCCAGCTGGTGCTGCGCGGGATGCCGGACATTGGACGCATCCTGGGCAAGGTCGGCGCGCGCTCGGCCACTCCGCGCGACCTCGCGGCACTCCGCGATGGCCTGCGCGCCACGCTCGACCTGGGGGCGCGGCTCCCCCGGGAGGGCCTGCCGCCGCTCCTCGCGGAGTCGCTCCACGGCCTGGCAGCCGCCAGCGAGGCGCTCGTCACGCTCGACGCGGCGCTGGACGACGCCCCCCCCGCCGCTTTCGATGAGGGCGGCGTCATCCGTCCCGGCTTCAGCCCAGAGATCGACTCGCTCCGCGCCCTCACGCGCGACGCACGCGGCTATCTGCTTGGCCTCGAGCGCCTCGAACGCGCGCGCACCGGCATCAAGACGCTCAAGGTGGGCCACAACAAGGTCTTCGGCTACTACATCGAAATCTCCGCCGCCAACGCGGGACTGGTCCCGGACCATTACCAGCGCCGACAGACCCTCGTGGGGGCCGAGCGGTATGTGACCGAAGAGCTGAAGGAGCATGAGTCCCGCCTGGTCGGGGCCCGGGACCGCCTCGTGGATCTCGAGAAGCAGGCGTTCTCGCAGCTCGTGGAGTCGCTCGCGGCGAACCTGGCCTCCCTCCAGCTGGTAGCAGAGGCTATCGCCCTGATCGACCTGGTGCTGGGGCTCGGTGAGGCCGCCGCCGAGCGCGCCTACGTCCGCCCAACGTTCGATGCTGACGCCCTGGAGATCGTGGGCGGCCGCCACCCGGTCGTCGAAGCCGCCCTTGGAGCCGGGCGGTTCGTGCCCAACGACTGCACGCTCGACGCCGAGTGCCAGGTGCTCATCCTCACCGGGCCGAACATGAGCGGGAAGTCGACCTTCCTTCGCCAGGTGGCCCTCATCGCCCTCATGGCGCAGGCGGGGTCGTTCGTCCCCGCCGCCGCCGCCCGCCTCCCGCTGTTCGACCGTATCTTCACCCGCATCGGCGCCCAGGACGACCTCGCCGCCGGCCAGTCGACGTTCATGGTGGAGATGGTCGAGACGGCGCAAATCCTCCACCAGGCGACGCCGCAGTCGTTGGTCGTCCTCGATGAGGTCGGGCGGGGGACGAGCACGTTCGACGGGATGGCGATCGCGCGCTCGGTGGTCGAGTTCCTCCACAACCGCAAAGAAGTTGCCGCGCGCACCCTCTTTGCGACGCACTACCACGAGCTGACGGCGCTGGAAGCCGTGCTTCCCAGGGTCCGCAACGCCCACGTCTCCGTGCACGAAGACGGCGCGGACGTCGTCTTCGAACACCGGATCGTCCCGGGACCGAGCGACCGCAGCTACGGCATCCACGTCGCCCGGCTGGCCGGCCTGCCCGGGGCTGTCGTTTCCCGCGCCGAGCACCTGCTCCAGGAACTCGAGACCGCCCGTGGGGCCACGCCGGGGTCCCCGGCAGGCAATGGCCACGCGCCAGTGCAACCTTCGCTCTTTGGGGGTCCATCCGCCGTGGAAGAGGCGCTCGCCCGGCTCGACATCGACGGGATGACGCCGATCGAGGCCATCCAGAAACTCTACGAACTCCGGGCGGCCGCCCGCTCGACTGCCGCGGATACCGGCCGGTGACATCGGCGAACGGTGCCAGCCCGCCCCGCGGCATCCGCATCCTCCCCCCGGAGGTGGCTGCCCGCATCGCCGCCGGAGAGGTCGTCGAGCGCCCCGTATCCGTCGTCCGCGAGCTGCTCGACAACGCCATCGACGCCGGGGCCTCCCGCATCACCCTGGAATTCGCCGACGGCGGCGTGTCCCTCATCCGCGTGATCGATGACGGCCGGGGCATCCACCCGGAGGATGTTGAGCTGGCGTTCGAACGCCACTCCACCTCGAAGATCGCGGCCCTCGACGACCTGGACCGGGTCCACACGCTCGGTTTCCGGGGCGAGGCGCTGCCCTCCATCGCGGCCGCCGCGGATGTCGAGGTGATGACCCGGGCCGAAAGCGAACCGGTTGCGGTATTCGTGGTCCTCGTCGGCGGGCGCGCTGTCCGCCGGCTCTCCCGCCCGGCGCCGGTCGGCACGAGTATGACCATCAGGGACCTCTTCGGCCGGGTGCCGGCGCGAAGGAAGTTCCTCGGCACGCCGGTCTCGGAGTCACGCGCGGTGGTGGTCCTGGCCACGCACTACGCCCTGGCCTACCCCGGAGTGGCCTTCCAGGTCGTGTCCAACGGGCGCCGCGTGCTGACCACCAGCGGCGACGGCGACATCCGCCATGCGTTTGCCGCGGTGTATGGCGCGGAGACCGCGGCGGCCATGCTCGACGTGAACTACCGCGAAGAGGCCATCGCGGTCTCGGGCCTTGCCGGCCCTTCACGGGTGCACCGCGGCAACCGGAGCGCGATCTCAGTGTTCGTGAACGGGCGCTGGGTGCAGAGCCGGCCCCTCGTCTTTGCCATCGTCGATGCCTACCAGTCGCAGCTGCCCATCGGCCGCTTCCCGGTGGCTGCCGTCCACATCGCGTTGCCGGACAGTGAGGTCGACGTGAACGTCCACCCCGCGAAGGCCGAGGTGCGCTTCCGCGATGAGCGGGCGGTCGGGCGGGCGGTGCGCCATGCCATCCAGCACGCCCTCGAAGCCTCCCGTCCGGTGGCCTGGGATGCGCCCGCTCCTGCCTCCCCGGCCCACATCCTCGCCCATGCGGGCGAGGCGCCGGCGCCCGCGCCGGCCCTTCGCGGGCCGCAGCCGGTGCAGGCTTCGCTTGAGCTGACCCGCCGCGCACTCCATGTCTCAGCCGGCCAGGACGCACCGGAGCACTCGCAGCGCGCGCTGCTTCCGCTGCTCCGGGTCGTTGGCCAGATGGGCGCCACCTACATCGTGGCGGAAGGCCCCGACGGCATGTACCTCATCGACCAGCACGCGGCCCACGAGCGGGTCGTCTACGACCGGCTCCTTGCGAGGGCCGGTGGGGCACCGGGCGGCGCCGTGCAACCGTTGCTTGAACCCGTCCTGCTCGACCTCGAAGCGCCCCTCATCGCCGTGCTCGACGAGCACCGCGAGTCTCTGCACCGCCTGGGGCTGGAAACCGAAGCGTTTGGGGAGCGCAGCGTGCTCATCCGGGCCATCCCGGCCGGCCTGGGCGCCGTCGACCTTCCCGCCGAAGTGGTGCGCCTCCTGGAGAAACTCCAGTCCGAGACGCGCGTCACCGATGCGTTCGGCCGCGCCGCGGCGACCGTCGCCTGTCACAGCAGCGTCCGGGCGGGCATGGCGCTCGCCATGGATGAGATGCGAAAGCTGGTGGAAGACCTGGAGCGGACCACTGCCCCGCGGACCTGCCCCCACGGCCGGCCGACGCTCGTGCATATGGGGACGGACGCCATCGAGCGCCAGTTCGGCCGCCGCTCACCGCCGAGCGACTGCACCGCCGGGATGGGCCGGCTGCTGGTGCGGTACTGCTTCTTCCCGGCCTCCAGCAGGTCGTTCCCCCGGCAGTCGTTGACCACGATGGCGGGGAAGCCCTCGACCTCCAGGCGCCTGATCGCCTCGGTTCCGAGATCCTCGAACGCCACCACCTCCGCCTTCTTGATGTGACGGTTGAGCAACGCCCCCGTGCCGCCGACCGCGATGCAGTAGACGGCATGGTGCTGCTTGATCGCCTCGCGGATCGCGGGGCCACGGCCGCCCTTGCCGATGATCCCCTTGAGCCCGAGGTCCAGCATGGCGACCGTGTAGGGGTCGAGGCGCATCGCCGTCGTCGGCCCCGCCGAGCCGATGACCGCGCCGGGCCGTGGTGGCGTGGGGCCGACGTAGTAGATCACCTGGCCGCGCAGGTCGACCGGAAGGGGTTCCCCCTTCTGCACCAGCTCGATGAGCCGCTTGTGGGCCGCATCGCGGGCGGTGTAGATGACCCCGCTGAAGGTGACATGTGTGCCGATCGTCAATCCATCGATGACCTCGTCGGTCAGGGGCGTGGTCAGGGCGATACTCTCAGCCATGCGATTCCTCCTGCCGGGCGAGCCCGGCCAGACTTCCCGTCTTCAGTGACTTGGACATGATGATGAAGTGGGCCGGGCGGCTCAGTTCGTGGAGAGCGTCCTCGGGCCAGGGTGCGCGCCCCGACTCGGCATAGCCGAGCTTTCCGTACCAGGGTGGCAGCTCTTCGCGAAGGTCTACCACCCACAGGTCCATTTCCGTGCAGCCCGCCGCCGCGCAGCTCTCCTCGGCGGCGTCACCGACCCTTCGCCCGAGCCCGTTGCCCTGGTGCGCCGGCGCCACCGAGAGCATGCCGAAATACCCGCGCCCATCCTTGATTGCGACGTACACACAACCGGCAATCGAGCCGTTCCCATCTTCGGCAACGAGGAACGAGTCCTTCGCGAGCAACCCGGCGATCTCCCCCGCGTCCGTGCGGTCGCCAACCTTGAAGAAGTCCTCCACCCGGTAGGCGGCGTTCACAATCTTCGCGATGGCCTCGGCCTCGCCACTCCCAGCGCGGCGGATGCGGAGGTTCACAGGTCCTTCACCATCTCGCAGTAGCGATGGTCGACCACGAAGTCCCAGTGGCCCGCCGGGTACCGTTCTTCGTGGACGACGTAGTAGCGGAACCGCTCGTAGTACTCGACCAGCCCGAACTCGCGCACGGTGCCCAGGGCAACTTTCCGGTAGCCCGCTTGGGCCGCCAACCGTTCGGCGTGTTCGACCATGCGCCGCCCAAAGCCCCGGTTCATCAGCTCCGGTTCGACTCCGGCCAGGCCGTAGTACAGGGCGCCGGCCCAGGGGTGGCTGTCATCAGCGGGAGCCGGGCGGCCGGCCGGGCGCTCCATGCCGGCGGGTCCGAGCAGCCCCGGTTCGATGAACCGCTCGGCGAACGTCACCATCGAGGTGGCGACGAGCCGGCCGTCCTCCTCCACGAGCATCACCTGTGCCTCGGGTCCGGCCTCCTCGGCGTACTCCGAAGGGGAGGTCCGCAGGCCGCTGAAGATGTGGGCGTACACGCCGAAGGCGCGGTTCACAACGCCCGCTACCGCTTCGAGGTCGACCTCGGCAAGGGGTACGACGCGCAGGGCCGCCATCAGATGATTGCCTGCTTGGTCCGCGCGCTGTGGCATTGCACGTTCACGGCGACCGGAAGCGCGGTGATGTGGGTGGGGTAGGTCTCCACGAACACATCAAGCGCCGTCGTGCTTCCGCCGACAGCCTGCGGCCCAACGCCAAGCGCGTTCACCGCGTCCAGCAGTTCCGCTTCGAGCTGCGCCACTTCTCCGTCTTCGTTGCGCTGGCCGATCTTGCGGAAGAGCGAGTGCTTGGCCATGGTCATCGCCTTCTCGGCGGTGCCGCCGATGCCGACCCCGATCACCAGCGGCGGGCACGGGTTGCCGCCCGACATGTCGACGGTTTCGCAGACGAAATCGATGACGGCCTGCTTGCCCATCCCCGGAAGGAAGTTCTGGTAGCGCGACATGTTCTCGCAGCCGCCGCCCTTGGGCATGAACGAGATGTGGACCTTGTCGCCGGGCACGAGATCGGTGTGGATGACGCCCGGGGTGTTGTCGCCAGTGTTGGTCCGGGCGCTGAATGGCCGGGCGGCGATCGATTTGCGCAGGAAGCCTTCGCCGTAGCCGCGGCGGATGCCTTCGTTGATGGCGTCGATCAGATATGCCCCGGTGATGTGGACATCCTGCCCGATTTCGACCATGACAACGCCGGTCCCGGTGTCCTGGCACAGCGGGAGCATGCGCGTGCGGGCTATATCGGCGTTCTCGAGGATTTCGTCGATGATCTGGACGCCCAGGGGGTTCCGTTCGGTCTGGCGCGCCTGGCGGATCGCGCCTTCCACGTCCTCGGGCAGGTAGTGGGTCGCTTCGATAGCAAGCCGGGCGACGGTCTCGGTGATCTGGTCAGCGGTGATCTCTCGCATGTGCCTTCCAGTGGCGATGTGCACTGGAGAGCGTACCAGCCGCTGCCGCAGCGGTCTCGATTCAGGCCCGGGCGTTGAGCCGCCGCCCCACGTTCGGGTCGAGCAGGCCGGCGGTTTCCTTAGCCATGTCGTTCGAAACCTTCACGGCCCTGGCCGCCGCCGTGAAGGCAACGCGCCCCTGGATGCCCTCGACGGGCTCGACGGGGACGCTGGTCGGTGCTAGTGCGCTCAAGAGGTTCATGCCTGCAATGGTGGGGCCGGGCAGGTGGCGATACGAGTGCGGGCCGCGTGACAGTCCGGTAGCGCGGCCCCCGGGCCATGGAGGACTTGCGTCTCGGGGGCTGCCTGGCGTTTCGAACGGCGTTACCGGCGCACGGAGACGCACCCCCGCAGGCCCGAGCCGTTACCATGGCACGCATGAAGAATGTCCGCGTCATGGCCGTCTATGGCCACCCCGATGATGAAGGCCAGGTCACTGGCACGCTCGCGAGTTTCGCTGCCCGCGGCGCACAGGTCACCCTTGTGTGCGCAACGCGCGGCGAGGTGGGCGAAATCAGCGATCCGTCGCTCGCGACGCCCGAGACGCTCGGGTACGTCCGCGAACTCGAGCTCCGCGCGGCGATGGCCCAGGTCGGGGTGTTCGACGTGCGCTTCCTGCCCTTCCGGGATAGCGGGATGGCCGGGACGCCCGAAAACGAGGACCCGCGTTGCCTGCACGCGCAGCAGCCGGATGTCGTCGTCGGTCACCTTGTCGAGCTCATGCGGGAGCTCCGCCCCCATATCGTGTTCACGTGGGACCCGACCGGAGGGTACGGCCACCCGGACCACATCGCGGTCCACCGGCACACGCTGGCGGCCTTCGATGCCGCGGGCGACCCGGCACACTTCCGCGATGCGGGCATCCCCTGGGACCCGGGCCGCCTGTACTGGGGCGCCTTCACGATGAAGCGGTTCGCGGGCATGTACCTGGAACTTGAGCGCCGTGGGCTCTTGCCGGAGCCGCTCGAACCCGAACGGCGGGCACGCTTCGAGCAGGCCATCGCCGCGCCGGATGCGCCCGTGAGCCACACCGTCGACGTCCAGGAGTTCGTCGAGCGGAAGCGCGCCGCCGCGGGGATGCACCGCAGCCAGTTCGGCGAGAACAGCCTGTTCGCGCGGATCCCGGAGGACCTGCGCGCGAGCTTCTACGCCGAGGAACGCTTTCTCCAGGCGAGGCCCGCGGCCGTCGGGGAGTCCGGCGTGGCCCGGGGGCTCGATGGCCTTCTCCCGCCGGCCATCGGGTAGCGCCTGCCAGTGGTTTCTGGCCCCGCTCGCCAGTATGCTGCGCACCAGCGCAAACCACCTTTTGCCGGCGAGTGAAACACCATGGAATACGGCACCCTGCGGGTCGCGACGCCCGACGGCCAGATCCGCGAGTACCCAATTACCGAACCTTCGGTCGTCATCGGCCGCGCCGACGGAAACCAGGTGGTCATCGACCATGTCTCCGTCTCGCGCCGCCATGCCCAGCTGGTGATCGAGTCGGGGCGCGTCACCATCTCCGACCTTGGCTCGGGGACGGGCACCTTCGTAGGCGGCCAGCGCCTGCCGGCGAATACCCCCACCATCGTCGAAAGCGGCCAGACCATGCGCTACGGCGATGTCGAGGCGCGGTTTGTCCTGGCCGAGGCGCTTCGCGGTGAGCAGGCCCCCGCCGCCCGCGGGGCCGCTGCCGCGGCCGATTCCGAACAGACCATCGGCGTGGCCGTCACCTCGCCCAGCGCCCCGCTGGCCGCCGGTTCGCCCGCCACAGCCACCGTCCTGGTTCAAAACCGCGGCAACGTCGTCGATGAGCTGTCGATCGCCATCGTCGACCTGCCCGAGGGCTGGGCCAGGGTGAGCCGGCCAGTGATCTCGCTGGTTCCCGGCGCGCGCGACGAAATCACCGTGGTGCTCCAGACACCCAGGGATTCGACCGCGACCGCCGGCGAGCACGAGTTCTCCGTGGCTGTCACGTCGAAGGTGCGCGGCCGAGAGGTCCGCGCGCTCGGCCGGCTCACGATCCTTCCTTTCGAAGGCTTCAAACTCGCCCTCCAACCGGCGAAGGCGAAGCGCGATTTCAAGGTGGTTGCCAGCAACACGGGAAACACGCCGATCACGGTCGCGATCTCGGCCGCCGACGAGGCGAAGGAACTCACGTATCAGATAGAAACCGAGCAGGTCGAACTTCAGCCCGGCGAAGAGCGCGCCATCCCTGTGGCGGTCCAGCCCAAGTCGAAGAAGCTGTTCGGCCCGGCCGTCTCGCGGCCTTTCCGCGTGGAGGGCCGGCCAGCCGGTGCCGGCGCCGCGGCCGGGGCCGATGGCCAGCTCACCGTCAGGCCCCCGCTCGAGGTGTACAAGTGGCCCATCGTGGGCCTGCTCGTCCTCGCGCTTCTTGGCGGCGGCGCCTACGGCTACGCCTCCAACTGCAAGGACAACGGTTGGCCCGGCTGTTCGAGCGACAAGAAGGCCGCGACACCGGACGAGACGCCCACGCCGGGCGCTTCGCCCACGGCCGCCCAGGCCACCCCGACTCCCACGGGGCTCTACGTTGGCGGCAACGCGGTCATCATGAATTCCGACCCCGTGCCGAACAACACCAACTGCCTCGCGGTCCGCTCCGGCGAGACGCCGCGGATCTCGCCCGACAATGTGCTTGGGCGGCTCTGCACCGGCACGAAGGTGATGATCAAAGGGGGGCCGTCTTCCGACGGGACGCTGACCTGGTGGCAGATCGAGGGTGGCGGATTCGCGGGCTGGGCGGCCGAGAAGAGCGCCGATGGCGTGGTCTGGATCGCTCCTTCTCCCTGAGCGGTCAGCGCTCGATCCACTCCAGGCTGCAGGCCGCGAATGCCGGCTTCTCTGTCTCGATGATCGTCTCGACCAGCTGGCGGCTCAGGGGAGACCGCCTGCCAACCCGGATGCGGACGCTGAACCGGTAAGCGCGTGTCCGGTCGTTCGCCACATCCCGCAGGGAAGGCTCGATGATCTCGGGTTCGACGCCCGTATACAGGCGCAGGAAGTGGCTGAGCCCGCGCCGCGTCCCTCGCCAGCGGAAGAGCTCGGGGGCCGCCTTCACCACGTCGCGCCGGCGTTCGTCCGGCCAGCGGGCGTCGAGCACCAGTCCGAGCCACGAGCCAAGCCAGGTCACCACGTCCGGCGGCGCGAGGTCCGGGTCGAAGTAATCCGGGATGTTCTCGATTGTCCGGTCGATTGGCGAAAGGATGTGCTCGAAAATGAGCAGGAAGCGGCCGAGGAAGTCGCTGTCGTGGTAGATGCCGGGCAGGTATTCCAGGTAGTTGCTGCGGTGGGCGGGCACCCCCGGGGGCGCTTCCTCGAACGCGGCGCCGAACGCGAGCGCACGCCCCGGAGGTCCTCCCCCGGCGCCATTCCCGCCCACGTCCTGGCTGGTCGGTGTCATGGCCATGGTTATCGCTGTGCCACCGTCACAACGTGCTCGTAGGAGAGCAATAGCACGTCGTCGGCGACGGTGATGCTCTGTCCTGCTGCCCGTGATTGCCCGGTCTGGATATCGACCTGGTAAAGAGTCACGTCCTGAGCGTACTCGACACCGTGGACCGACTGGACAACCGACTGCATCTCGGAGAGGTACAGGTCTCGTCCGAACGGCCAGCCCGTGCCGGCGGGCCCGCCCACGAGCGGGTCGAGGTACTCGCGGATGCGTTCGGCGACCGCGGCGCGCACGTCGTCGGCCCGGCGGTGGCGCTGCACGAGGATGGTCGCCTCGATCGTGACGCCCACGTAGGCAGGCCCGTCGACCACGAGCTGGGTGCCCAGCAGCCGCCGGTCGTCCAGGTATGCGCGCACCTCTTCGATGAGTTCTGGCGCCGGCTGCAGCGATTCGACCGTCCGCGGATAGTCGGGCGGCAGGAGCGGGACGATGAGCAGTTCGACCGTCCCCGCGGGGACTGAACTGCCGGACCCATCCATGCGGACCTGGATGCAGCGGGCGCGGGCTACCCTCCGGGAGGCCTCCCGCGCGAGGAATTCATAGTCACTCGCGGTGATCGCCCGGTCCCGGGTCTTCACCGCCTCGGGGACGCGCAGGCGGGCCGCGTCCAGTGACTCAGGGTCGAGCCCGCCCGCGGCGGGGTTCCGGTTCGTCACTTCGGCGATGTAGGGGATGGACGAGCGCAGGACCGTGAGGGTGTTCGCCCCGACGTTTCCGATGATCCCGCCGCCGTACCGGTACCGGCTGAACCGGAGCGCTGAGCCGCGCGCCGGCGTCCGCCCATGAGCCTGTTCGCGCCCATCCTGTTCGCGTATCGTCGGGCCGAACCGCACCGTGCCAGTTACTCCATCGATGATGTAGTGGCGGTCATCCGGACCGGAGTCGCGGAACGAGCTCACTTCCGTCCAGCGGACCCACTCGTCATCCGGCTCGAACACCTCAAGGTATTCGTCCTCGTTCCTGGGGAGGATGAGCGAGTTTTGCAGCTGGAAGCTTTCGCCCGGCACCCCTGATGTCCGGCCGACCTGCTCGCTGACAACAAGCGTCGAGTGCGTGGACTGGATGGTGCCGCCGATCGAGGCGGGCTCCACGGTGTTGATCCGGGGCGATGCCGAATAGGTGGGCTGGCGGGGCCGAGGCTGGACCACGCGGACGCGCAACCAGTGCAGCTGGAGCCGCTGAAGCACCCGGGCTTCCATGCCAGCTGCCATGTGCAGCACGACGGCGCCGTCGCTGTTCAGGCCGCCGGTCTCGTCCCGCTCGACCATGCACCGGACCCATCCGCGCGTGTCGCCGCACCACACTTCCCACGCGAGCGGGGGATCCCGGGGGTCGACGCCGATGCCCTCGACGTTGCAGTCGATGGTGAGCTGGAGCAGGTGGTGGCTCAGGTTCTCGGCGAACCCGAAATAGAGCGCATCGCCCGGCAGGGGCACGCGCTGAAACGCATCGAAGAACTCGCCGTCGAGCCCAAGGCGGCCGGTGTAGTCGGCGTAATTCGTATCGTCGGAGGAGAACAGGCACTGCCGCATGGTCGGCGGGACGATGGCAAGGTCGTGGTCCGTGGTGAACGTGATGGCGGGCTGATCCCCTGCCTGGAGCGTCGAGACTTCGGTGCCCCGGGGGATGGTCACCGGGCCCGGCTGGGCCGCGGAGAGCCGCAGCGTGACCGGCACCGTCGCGGGGACGGCATCCTTGAGGGTGATGCCCAGCAGGTCCATGAACCGCAGGTAGCTCTTTTCGGGCACACGGTTGAGCCGGAAGAGCATGAGGTCGGTCATCCACGCGAAGAGCTCGATCAGCGTGACGCCCGGGTCCGAGACGTTGTGGTCGGTCCACTCCGGCGTGTAGCGGGGGATGAGCATCTTGGCCTCGTTGACGAGGTCCTGGAAGCGCCGGTCATCCAGTTGGGGATCAGGCAGGGGCATGCAGGTCTCCTGAGGGCGCCATTGTAGCGACTCGCGTCGTAGCCGCCGACGTCATTCGGGCTCGATCAGATAGAAGGGATACACCAGCGAGCGCCGGTCTTTCGTGCTGCGGATGGTATAGGTGACCGTGATGTTCATCCGGCCACCCACGCGGGCATCCGCATCAGCGGAGACATCGACGTGCTCGACGGTGATGCGCGGCTCCCACATGCCGAGGGCATCCAGGACATAACGGCGAGCGAGGCCGACGGTCTCGGGGCTGTTGGGGGCGAAAACGAGCTCGTGGATCCTGCAGCCGAACGCGGGCCGCATGACACGCTCGCCGGGGCTGGTCCCGATGATGATGGCGATGGCTTCTTCGATCTCCTGGTTGTGCGAGGAGACGCCGATGCCGCCGGTCGCATCCACGCCAACCGGGAATCGCCACCCGCGGCCGATGAGGAGGTCGTCGTTTGTACTCAATTGATTTGCACCATCGGAGCGCTGATTTTCACCTGGGCGTTGCCGGCGATGGCGATCTGCGCGCCCTTGAGCTCGAGCTTCGCCTGGGCTTCGACCGAGATGTTCGGCGCCTTGATCTTCGCCTCGCCTTTCGCATCGATGTTGATCTTCCCGGTCGCCGTGATGTTGATATCCCCGCCCGATTCGATGTCGATCTTCTTCGACTGCGTGTCGATCACGATCTTGTTGCTTCCGGACTTATCGATGAGCTCGATCTTGGCGCTGCCGCTGGATTCGTCGAAGGTGAGGACATGGCCCGCGGGGGTCTTGAACTGCCGCCGGACCACCTTGCCCCCTTCGACCAGTTTGCCGATTGGGAGCGGCATCTTGTCTTTCCCATTCCACGTCGCGCCGAGGACATAGGGCGAGTTGAAGTCCCCGTCGAGGAATCCAACGATGACTTCGTCGTTGACTTCGGGGAGGATGATCAGGCCGCGATCCGGGCCGGCCATCGGCGAGACCAGTGGAGCCCAGGCGCTTTCGAGGTCATTGGAAAGCCACGGAAACTTCACCTTGACGCGGCCCCCGGCATCTTTGTCGTCGTTGTTGGTCACGATCGCGACCGCGAGGTTCCACTGGGAATTGATGTTCTCCCGCGGCGACCGCCTGCGCGGGTCCGAAAGCAACAACGAGGCGAGCGTGCCGGAACTCATGCCCCCGACGGTAAACTCCGTGATGTAGCCATCTTCAGGCGTGTAGTTGTGGCGGGCGCTGGTCACGTAGTATGTGCCGCTGAACCGCGTCCCAATCCCCTGCACGGTCACCGTCGCCCCTGGTTTGACCTTCGGGTTTCCGAAACATGTTCCCTCGCCGCTCAAGTCCACCGACGAGATCGCGTTGAGCGCGGCACCGGCGAGCGCCTGGGCAAGGCCCGTGTTCGCCACCGCCTGCTCGGTCATGATCAGCTTCGCAGCCGAGGAGAAGCCCTGTTGCCCGGCAGCCCTGCCGTTCGGCAGACCCGTCGCCGTCGGCGACCACGAAGGGTTGGTCACGCTCGCCACGGTCGGCTGCTTGGCCACGGGGTCCCACCCCCTGACTTCCACGGAGTTCACCTGGGGCGTGGCGGCGTGCCGGGGATGGAACTCAAGGAGGGACTCGCCCAGTTTGAGCGTGACCGCCCCACCAGCGATCGCCTCGGGTTTCTCGAACTTCAGCTTCCCGTCGTCGAATCGCAGCACGAACCCATTCCTGTGGGCCCGGTCGCTCAGAAAGTCCCAGTCGGTCGTATTGGCCTGGAACACGTGCTCGTGTTGGACCGATGTCGACGTCACCTGGATCGGGAGCCCGCACTCGCCGGCAACCTTCTGCGCGATCTGGGAGTCCGTCTGCTTCAGGAATGCCCGCGTCCTGGTGCCGCGGTGCAGGCGGTGCGACTTGTCGTATCCCCGGACGACCAGCATCGGGGCCGCGTCGCGCTCGATGTCCAGCTCGATCGACGTGATCTCGCCTTCGACGAGCTGCACGTCGGCTGCTCCCTGCTTGACCAGGACCGAGACCGCCTTCCCAACCGAGAAGCGGGCATCGTCCGCCCACTCCCACGAGGGCGAGACGTTGAAATGCTCCGCGATCCGCAGGGTGAACATCGCCGGCATGTGCAGGCTCTGGTCGACCTGGAGTTCGGCCATGACGTCGAACAGCGTCTCTGGCGCGTCAGAGCCTTCCAGCTTGACGCGGAAGAGGGCGAGTTCTACCCGTTCGGGGCTGCTCACCGGGCCGGCTCATCGAGTGGCGGGAGCGTCAGCCGCATCCCGGGTCGAAGCTTCATCGGGTTGGCAATGCCGTTGGCCTCGGCGATATGGCGCCAGTGCCGCGCCTCCCCGTATTCCTCGGCGGCGATAAGGTCGAGCGTCTCCCGCTGCTGCACCACACGCGTGCGGTGCCCGGCGACCCCTCCGGAGGTCGGATTTTGCGCCGGGAACTTCCCGGGGTCGTGCACTTGCTTCAGCGTGATATCCACGGTGGCCCGCGTCGGTGTGCCGTCTTCCAGGAAGAGCGTGAACCGCTGCGTCAGGCTGGTGACCACGGCTTCGAAGGACCAGGCATTGCCCCATTCGAACATGCAGCGGGGCGGCCGCCCCTTGCTCGTCTTTGAATCGAGCTTGGCGTCGTTCACGAGCGCCAGCTCCCACAGGTCGTTGGTGTATTTCGTGCGGACGTCCTCGCCAGTGTCATTCGTATCGAAGAAGAGGCTCAGGGTGAGGCTCGCCGGCTTGCCGCCAACAAACTCCAGCGTCGGGATGTTGGACCCGCGGTCGGGCGCCTCGGCCCACCCGACTTCCTTGGAGAATGCGTACTCCGTCGGGTTGAACAGGCACGAGACTGCCCGGTTTGTGTCCAGGTTGCGGATAGTCGCCTTCACGAGCGTCATATGCAGCTGTCCTTATACCAGACCACGCGGCTCTTACGGCATTCCACGTTCGCGCTCCCGTTCGACGCGGAGGTCGCG